>JAFGGB010000139.1 GCA_016930775.1 Deltaproteobacteria bacterium | reverse complement strand
GGAGTTTCGGGTTCTCTCGGCATGGATGACGCTTTCTCACGTCCACACGATGGTTTTACGCTCTGCGGACTCTCGGAATCCTGCGTCACCGCCGGTGTGCAGGGCGGTTGGAACAAGCGTATGAACGTCTGGGATTTCTTCATTGTCGGTGGATCGCCTGATCTCGTCTCAATCACGCCCGATGCTCCGTACAAGAACCTGAAGGAACTGATCGAAGCCTCAAAAGCTAATCCCGGCACAATCAAAGCAGGGGCCAGCGGCGCAGGTTCTATTCACCATCTGAATCTGCTTGCAATGGAAAAGGGCTCCGGCGCAAAATTTAGTTTTATCCCCTATAAGGGGTCGGCGCCGGCTCAGTCTGCCGCCATGACCGGTGAGATCACCGTGATAGTGACATCGCTTGCCGAACAGCAGCAGCTGATCCGCGGCGGCAAGCTTCGCCCCCTAGCTATGCTGATACCGGATTCTTTTACTGTTGAAGGCGTCGGAACGATTCCCTCGGCCTTTCCCGACTATCCCGGCATGTCCAAGTACCTCCCTCTTTCCCAGGCGATTGGAATGGGAATTCCTGCTGACGTGGCTGCCGATAAGAAGGCAATTATAGAGAATGCTTTCAAAAAAGCTCTGCAGACTGAAAAAGTTAAGAACTGGGCGAAGGAAAACTACTACATTCTGTCGGGGAAGACAGGCGCTCCAGCAAAAGAAGAATTCAACAAGCTGGAATCAACGTTCGGCTGGACTCTCTGGGAACTTGGCGCCGCCAAGGTACATCCAGAAACGCTTGGAATTCCAAAACCATAGTTGACCGCACTGCCAAAAGGGGGCCGGCAGTCTCTCGGCCCCCCTTTGGCTATGCGAACATCTTTCTGACATGGAAGCTTGTTTACAGTCGTTTTTCTAAATGAACTCAATGGAAAATATGGTATCGCTATTGAATACAGATTTCTGATCTTACTTATCTCTCATGTACGTGCAGGAAAAGGATAGGATGGTCTTTGCAACATGTATGACAAGGATCAACTGAGAAAAGCCGATTTTATAACAGGCATTCTTGTATCTCTCTTCGGATTCTGGATTGTCCGTCAGGCAATGGGAATGCCCATGAAGGATAGTTGGGGCGGCGTCATGAACGTCTGGTACGTATCCCCGGCCCTGCTGCCCCTCTTTATAGGTTTCATGCTCATTGCACTCGGTCTGCTGTTGATTGGAATCGCCATCATGTCAACGGGTATGCGGACCATAGGAGAAGGGATCAGGAAGGCCCTCATCCATTGGCGCAAGGGGGGCTGGATATCAGAACGCATCCTGAGATTCTACACAATCGTAATCATATTTGTCTGTTATGTCTATTTAAATATCCCCCGCATTGATTTTTTCTTAAGCAGCCTTTTGTTTCTTATTGCCTTTATCACCATTTTTTATCTCGACAATTACAGTATTATGACGAGACTGTTTCTGTTCTACTTGTCGTCCTCCCTCTTTTTCTTACTCTACTTTATTCTCGGTCTCGACAAGATCCTTGAAAAATTTATTCCTTACGGAACCGATATTCTCACGCTTCTTTTTATCTTACTTTTCAGTGCTTATGGATGGATACTCTCAAGAAAGCAGACACATTTCAGAAGAAAGTACAGGGTTGGAATGATCGTCGCCGTTGCTGTGCCCTTTATTCTCTGTCCCGCTTTTAAATATTTTCTTCTCGTTCCGCTTCCCCATGAAGGATTGGCGGTCGCCGCGATGGATGCTATCTACTACAACTTTTTTTAAGGTATGTCTGCATGCATATTCTTGAACGGCTAGAGTATTTTTTCGGAACGGTTTTCAGTCTCGCCTCAGATCCCTTCAATCTTCTTATACTGTTCTCCTCAACCCTCCTGGGAATTATTTTCGGCGCCATGCCAGGTCTTACAGCAACTCTCGGGGTCGCTCTTCTCACGACTCTTACGTACGGCATGCCCACAGATTTGGCAATGCTGGCTCTTCTTTCAATTTATGTGGGCGCTGTCTACGGAGGATCATATTCTGCGATTCTGATCAACATTCCCGGTACGGCAGCGGCTGCGGCAACGGCCCTGGACGGTTATCCTCTTGCCTGCAAAGGGGAAGCCGGCCGCGCTATCGGCATGACCACTACTGCCTCGGCCATAGGAACGCTCATCGGCATGCTCTTCGTCGTCTCCCTGTCGCCCCTCATTTCCACTTTTGCGCTTCAGTTTACATCCTTCGAATTCTTCCTTCTTGCCTTTTTCGGAATCATTATCAGCGGAACACTCACGAGTCCCGATTTAGTTTCTAAAGGATGGATCGCCGGCTTTATCGGCCTTTTTCTTGCGTGCGTAGGTCGCGATCCGCTTCAGTTCTATCCACGGTTCACATTCGGCTTTTCCCAACTTGACGGCGGCATAGAAATCGTTCCGGTACTCATCGGCGCCTTCGGCATACCTCAGATCATCCAGGTGCTGAAAGATAAGGTCTTGATGGGCGAAGCAAAGAAATTTCAACGGATACTCCCTGAGCTGAAAACAATCGGAAAAAATTTCAAACATATCATTCGGTCGGCTCTTATCGGCGTAGGTATCGGAGCAATTCCGGGAATTGGAGAGGACATTGCCGGCTGGGTTTCTTACGGCGCCGCCAAAAACTCATCGAAGCATCCCGAGCGATTCGGCAAGGGAGAGTATGCAGCAGTCATATCAACCGAAACGGCCAATAATGCCTGCATCGGCGGCGCCATGATTCCCCTTTTAACCTTGGGAATCCCCGGCAGTCCCCCGGCAGCCATGCTTTTGGGCGCCTTGTTGCTTCACGGCGTAAATCCCGGTCCGATGCTCTCTTTTGAACATCCGACCTTCATTCTTGAGGTTACGGCGATCCTCCTCCTCTCATCCTTTGCCATGTGGATCACGGGCCTCTTGCTGGCGAAGCAGGTTGTTAAGGTTCTCAGAATACCACCTGAGATTTTCATGCCGGTCATCGGAGTTCTCTGCATCATAGGCTCTTACTCTTTGGGACTCAATTTATTCAATCTCTACCTGATGCTGCCCGTGGGAATAATCGCCTACGTTCTTACGGAAATGGGGTATCCTATCGCCCCGCTTGTCATCGGCGTCATTCTGGGACCCATGGCCGACGAAAACATTCGCAGGGCTCTCATGGTGTCAAAAGGCAGTTTTTTGCCCGTTTTTACGCGGCCCGTCTCTCTGATCCTCTTCATAATCATAATTTTTACTGTTTTCAGCCAGATTCCTCCATACAAACGTTTTAAGAACCGCATGAAAGAACGATTTTTAGCCTGGTATTTTTCAAGACAAAAAAAACGCAAAAAACATTAGCCGATTAGACTCGAAAACCCGTCAAGCGGCAAGGGCTTACATTTCGGTAAGCTCTTGCCGCTTCCGGCATATGATTTATGTCGTGCGGAGTTTATTGAAAAATTTGAGGATTCAGGCAATCGGGCGGTCTTTCTCCTTTTATCATCGCGAGAAGGTTTTCCGCAGCCTTCAGCCCCATGTTCGTTCGCGACGATATCGTGGCCGAGGCGGTATGAGGCGTGATTACAACATTATCGAGTTCTGCAAGTCCGTCCACCATCTTTGGTTCAAACTCGTAGACATCAAGTGCTGCACCGGCAATTAGTTTTTTCCGGAGAGCTTCTACCAGTTCAACCTCATTGAAAACTGGACCGCGTGAGGTATTGATCAAATAGGCCGTTTTTTTCATCGCCGCGAAGACCCGACGGCTAAAAAGGTGGCGGGTCGAGGGAAGAAGCGGCACATGAACGCTGATAAAATCAGATTGTCGGAGCAGTTCATCGAAAGAAACCTTTCGTGCCCCCAGTTCTTTCTCAAGCGTGAGATTAGCGATTTCGTCGGTATACAAAACCTGCATATTAAAACCCTTTGATTTAAGAGCCATGGCAGTTCCGATTCGCCCTGATCCGCATATGCCCAAAGTCTTTCCCGTCACATCGCCGCCTATGAACTGGAGAGGACCCCAGCCCGGCCAGTTCCCGGACCGCATCAGCCTGTCTGACTCTATAACGCGTCGAGCTATCGCAAAAAGCAGAGCCCATGCCATTTCAGCCGTGGCATCCGTAAGAACTCCCGGCGTGTTGGAAAGTGGAATCTTCCTCTTTGTGGCCTCCTTTACGTCTATATTGTCAAAACCTACGGCGTAATTGGCGAATCCCCTGACGCCTGGCGCTGCATCGAAAACCTCTGCATCTATCCTGTCCGTCAGGAGACAGAGTATTCCTTCCTTGCCCTGTACATTTCTGAGAAGTTCTTCCCGTGTCAGAGGACGATCCTCAGGATTTACCTCTACAGAACAGCTTTCATTTAAAAAATCTATCCCCTCCTGAGGAATCATTCTCGTTACATAGACTTTCGGCCGCGGCATCCATAACCTCCTTCAATTGATTTCTCGTTATTTGAGATTGAGGATGTTTTCCTCGATAAAACGCCAAGTAGCCAAGTAATCGTTCCCGTCAATGAGCCTTCCAAATGTTTCGTTATCAATCCGATCAAGAAGATCCCATATTTTGTTTGTGATCCTGCTGTTGATTTCGAAAGTTCCTTTGATATCCCATCGTGTCGGCGATGTATCCGATGTAATGTAATCTTTATAACCATATTTCTTCAGATAGTAAAGAAACTCTACGTATTCCAGAAAATGCTTGCTCCCGCAGAAGTAGTCCCAATCCCATTTGCCGTCATTGTCATTGATATGGATGTAATAGGGGTAAGGGCTCTCCGCAATGAGAGCCAGCGCTTCGGCGGGATTCTCGTTCCCATAGAGAGAATGACCGAAGTCCATGGTTATTCCCATGCTACGGCACTGTATATCGTTGAGAAGACAGAGCGTCTTCGATGCCGAATCAATAAAGCATTTTCCTCGCGTTTCACTCGGCTTGTATTCGATAAACAGAGGAATCTCTTCACGATAGGACCCTGCTTCACCAAATGTCTCTATCAGATGGCGCCAGGCTTTTCCGTAATCGGACTGAAAGGAAAATTCATAACCATCGCCCAGAGGACAGCAGGTCACTTTGTCGGCCCCTATGGATGCGGCAAAATCCTTCGCTTCATTCATGAATCGAACGGCTTTGTTGCGTACCCCCATCATGTTGGACGTCAAACCGCCGTTTCTGAATTCCGGGTCGGCCTTGACATTGACATTAACGGCGGCAACATGCAGTCCGTAGTTCATGACAAGAGCCTTTGTCGCTTCAGGATCGCTTGCCTCATAGGGATAAACGATTTCCACACCATCGTATCCCTTTATCCCCTTCATAATTTCAAATTTTTCTTCCAAGGACTTGGGCTCATTGTATAGATGAAAACGATCCTTAGTCTGTCCCAAAAAACTTGTAATGATAGCCATTTTTATCATCTTCATCACCCTTTTTTTTCAACAATTTGCCTTGCGGCCTTTGCTATGTGAATCTTTGAAAGACCGTATTTTTCAAGGAGTTTGAAATAGTCTCCGCTCTCCGCAAAGGTATCGTCTAAGCCAAGATTATCGAAAGGTATAGGCTTGTGTTTGATGCAGAAATTTGACAGCTCATAACCGAGACCGTTCCGTTTCTGATGATTTTCCACCACCAGCAGCGCGCCCGTCTGTTCTATCGAACCGAGCAGACCCTTCCGATCGAAAGGCTTTATAGAATACATATCGATCACCTCGGCGCTGATTCCATCCTTCTCAAGCATGGCTGCCGCCTCAACTGCCTCAAAGACAATATCTCCGTATGCAACGATTGTAATATCCTTCCCCTCACGAACAACGGCGCTTCCCCCTAAGTGAAAGGAATCCTTATCTTCATAAAGATCAAAGTATGGATCACGCATGAGACGAATAAATACAGGGCCCGTCGTTTCGATTGCAACATCGAAAAGCTTCCGAGAGGAAATCGTATCGGCCGGACAGATAACTTTCATATTCGGCAGAGTCGTCATGTTGGCTATGTCTTCCGTTGCCTGGTGCGTCACCCCGTCAATAGCCGGCGTGAATCCCCCGTGGGACGATAGAAACTTAACATTGAGATTCGGATAGCAAACATAAGTTCTAACGGACTCCAAGGCCCGCATGGTTAAGAAAACACCATAACTTGAGGCAACGACTTTTCGTCCTTCAGCCGCCATGCCTGCGGCGGCGCTGACCATGTTTCCTTCAGCAATGCCCATATTAAAGTACCTCTCCGGGTGCGCCTCTCCGAAAAGATACGAATAGGTCGAATAACCTATGTCGGCCTCAAAAACCACGAAATCCTTATCTATGCTCCCGTATTCCTTCATCCTTTCTGAGAAGGCTCGCCGCGTTGGCGCCTTTGCAGCTTTGACATCTTTCAAGGCTCTCACTGCTCCGCCTCCCTGATTTCTTTCAGTGCGCATTTATACTGATCTCTATCCGGACATTTTCCATGCCATTCGAATCGGTTTTCCATATAACTTACACCCCTTCCCTTCACTGTGTCGGCAACTATAGCAACCGGTCTCCCCTTAACCTTGTACGCCTTCTCGACAGTAAGCAGAATGTCCTCCATGTTGTGACCATCCATGTTGAAGGCTTCCCAACCAAACGCCCTGAATTTTGATGCTATGTCGCCTGTCGGCATCACGTCTTCGCAGGCGCCGTCCATCTGAAGACGGTTCTTGTCGATAATGGCAATCAGAGTATCCAAGTGAAATTTCGAGCATGCCATTGCCGCTTCCCAGACTAGTCCTTCATTGATCTCGCCATCCCCTAGAAGAACATACACGTAATAATCCTTCTTTCGAAGCCTCCCGTCCAATGCCATGCCGAGACCGATGCTGAGACCATGTCCGAGTGAACCTGTCGTCATGTCAACGCCAGGCGTCTTGTGAATCGGATGTCCCTGGAGAATGCTTTCAAACTTTCGCAAGGTGTCAAGATGCTTAGATGCGAAATACCCTCTCATCGCAAGACAGGCATAGAGCACGGGACAGGCATGTCCCTTTGACAGAATGAAACGATCCCTGTCAGGCCATCGAGGATTTTTCGGATCTATATTGAGTATATCGAAATAGAGGGCTGTTGCGATGTCGGCGGCGGACAAGGCGCCTCCGGGATGACCAGACCCCGCCCTATATATCATATTGATTATGCGCTCCCTCACTTCTCGTGCAATTTTATCAAGGCAAGCAGCGCGCTCTTTAATAGTCTTCGCTGTATCGACGCGAGTCATACCAATGCCTTTCGACCTGCTGAATCTCTATCGGTAAATATTTTGTTGTCGGCCAATGTAAGACGACACCGTATTCCTTAATTCTAAATTTACGCCAGTTGACTTTAAACATCAGATGAGCTCACATCGAACAATTCTTCTCTACGAGAATAATTTGCATACTGTATTCAAAATACACTTATTCTTCATGCCCTTAATTGTCAAGAAAAAAGGATGGGAGATACTGGTCCGGTATTGTTAGATTGTCAGAATTTGATATCATTCATACAAAAAACGAATAATCAATAAACATTCACGCAGGTGAAAGAAGGGATGTTCTTCTTCATGGATTAATAATAAAAGCGCTCCTCTTGATAATAAAAAGCTGAAGGACTTCAAGGCGCTGAATGCTCACCCTGCTTCCACGGCATGTAATAGCGCTACAGACAACCCGTCTTGATGAAAGTCATTCTCGGCAGCTGACAATAGCATATTCGAATACTCCACTATGGTTGCCCTGACTGGCGATAGCTAGGCTGCAATCTGTTCGATTCTGATCATCCTGTTGATACATTGCAAAAGGAAAAGGAAGGAGTAAAATTCCAGAAGGCCGATATGGATATTGTTCAGAAGACGAGCGTAAACCTTTTTCTGAAGATTAACGAGTTTTTTTATCATCCTCCGCAAGCCGCTGCCGCGACCACTTGAGATGGTTTCTCATTTCTTCCTCTGCCTTTTCCGGCTGTCTGCTGAGGATTGCATCTATTATCGCAAGATGTTCTCCCATGGTCTCCCGAGGATGGCGAATCAATCCCTCCATGAAGTCGAGGCGGTAACTGAATGTAATAATATTATAGTTTCGTACAATGCTCTGGAGCAGATCAAGCCCCCCGACCTGTGTTATGTAATTATGGAAGCTCTGGTCTTCATCGGAGTATTGCTTCACATCTATTTCTTCATATAAATTTTTGAATTGTTTAAAAAATGATTTGATTTTCTGGAGTTGAACGGTGGTTCCATGAATGGCCGCTCGCCGGGCAGCCAATCCTTCCAAGACCTCACGAAGTTCAAAAATATGGATTATCTCCTCTTTCGAGAACTTTCTGACAAAGAAACCCCGACGAGGGATCGCCTGAATCAGTTTTTCCTGCTCAAGTTTTTTCAGAGCACACATAAGCGGAGTTCTGCTCACGCCGAAATCACGTGCGATTCTATCCTGGTAAAGCTTATCGCCTGGCTTCAGTTTACGCTCCAATATCATCGATTTAAGTTCCTGGTAGATCTTAAAATCAAGATTCTCGTGAAGTGAGCCTAGCTTTTTCATCATGTCGCGTACCTCGCTAAGATTTTACGATCTTTCTCTTTGACTCTATACTTCGCCGCATACAACGCATTAGGCTTACTATTCTTGTGGGTTGCTTTATGAGCGAATTATTTGTATATTGTATTCAATGTAAAAATAACACCTTGAACGTCGCTTTTGTCAAGAAAAACTTGTACAATATGCATCATATTCACTATATTTATCAATTCAAAAATCTAACGGAGCAATTCGATCCATGAAACTCGGCGCAGGAACTTACGCTTGGTCCGCCGCCGGTCAAAGCCTTCAAGCGGCTCTTGAAGACATCGCCTCTATAGGAATCAGGCATGTGGACATCCTCGGAATCGACCACGGTCATCCTTCGATGTTTACCTCCTCGCAACTGCATGATCTCGTAAAGCTTATCGACGACCTTGGTCTTCAGATTTCCAGCATTCTCGCACTCTATGATGGCAATATGGCAACGGACAATCAGATGGAACGCCAATCAATTTTTACATACCTTCATGACATTATGGAATTCTCGGCTATGCTTGGGGCAGATCAAATTCTCTACAAACCGGGCGATAAGATGATAGACATACCCTATCAACAGGCATGGGATAACTCTATTGCCTTCACCGGGAAAATCTCTGAACTCGCCCGCCATTACAATCTCCTGATTACTTTTGAGCTTGTCCCCCGTCCTTTTGCTCTTGTTCAGACAATCTCCGACATGGATCGCATGATCCGTGAGGCCTGTCGAGACAATGTCTTCGCAAACATTGATCTCGGACACATCGCCCTTGTAAGGGATGGAATCGACGAGTGTGCGAAGATCGCTTCAAAAACAATTCATCTGCACCTGAATGACAATGACACTTACAATCACACCAACGATATCGTCGGCACAGGCAAGGCGCCCATCGGCGCCTATGTCGAAGCCATAGCAACCAACGGCGCCGAGGATCTTTGCCGCCGACTTGGAATCCCCTGTGTCGCCGGCATCGAGATCGAATTGGGCGAGCATTCGAAGGAAAATCTTTCTCCCCTTGATATCACTCGGATGAGCAGGGATTACGTCCTGGCAAACATACCGTCTATAACGCTGTAAAGAGGAGTTCCATGGCAGAGACGTTGATTGCATGGAATGATCTATTGAAACAATTTCCCCCGGCAATACAGGACGATTCGATTGAAAAAGACTGGCTCGATGCCGTCAGGGCGCTTCCACACAAACTGGTCGTCCTGGATGATGATCCCACAGGCGTTCAGACTGTTCATTCAATTCCTGTTTATACAACATGGAATAAAGACTCTCTAAGGCATGTATTGACCGATGAATCCAAGGTTGTCTACATCCTCACCAATTCAAGATCGCTGTCTCCCATCGAAACAGCAAGACTCCATCGGCGTCTAGGCGAAGACTTGGCGCGTCTCGCGACCCAACGAAATATCCCTTATCTTCTTATCTCCCGCAGCGACTCTACATTGCGCGGTCATTATCCCCTGGAAACGGATGTTTTGGCCAAAACGATACAACCGGAAGGACTCCCTGACGCTGAAATCATCATCCCGTTTTTTGAAGAAGGGGGTCGCATCACACTGGAAGATACCCATTATGTGCTTGAAGGGAAATTTCTCGTTCCAGCCGGTCAATCGGAATTCGCCCGGGATGCAGTCTTCGGTTATGAGTCCTCAAATTTGAAAGAATGGATTGAGGAAAAAACGAAAGGCCGTGTTCAACGCGATACAGTGAAAAGCATCTCCATCGATATGATACGATCCGCGAGGGCTATCGCGAGGATAGAAGAGGTTCTTAAATCGGCCGTGAATGGTCAAAAGATCATTATAAACGCTGTTGATTATAATGACTGCAAGACCTTTGTCGTCGCCCTCTGCCGCGCCATTACATCAGGAAAAAGGTTTATATTCCGCTCAGCGGCGTCATTCGTGAGAATCATCGGCGGCATTTTGCCCCGCCCCTATCTCAGAGCTTCGGACCTCTTTCATCATTTAGAAAAAAGAAATCGAGGGCTTATTATCGCAGGTTCCCATGTCGGCAAGACAACGAAACAGCTCGTTCAATTGATGGAACTCGAAGATATGGAATGTATCGAATGGGATGTCAGCCGCTCTCTCGATAAGGCTCTGTGGCAGAGGGATATCGACGCTTTGTCGAAACGAATTGCTGCAGCTCTCGCAGACGGCCGAGACGTTTGCCTGTACACTTCACGAACGTACTGGGAAGATCCATCAGCGACAGCCGCTGAAAGCCGCCTCCTCACGGGAGCGCGAATATCCGGGGGACTTGTTGATGTGGTCAGGAAGCTTCATCGCAGGCCAGGATTTATTGTTGCAAAAGGAGGCGTCACTTCAAGCGACATTGGCGTCAAGGCATTAGATGTAAAACGGGCTTTAGTCCTGGGACAGATACTTCCCGGCGTCCCCCTGTGGAAATTGGGCGATGAAAGTCGCTTTCCCGGAATTCCTTATATAGTTTTTCCGGGAAATGTCGGTGATGACTGCGCACTGAAACAAACAGTGAAAATTCTGCGGGGCGATAGTTATTCCTGTCGATGCCTGCGTTTTTCATAGCGCCTCACTTCGTTCATCCCCGGGATCCCCTGTCTGCCGCCAAGACAGCGGCTGACACGCGACGCCGCCCATGCACTGAATTCGAGAGACCGTTCTACAGTCCATCCCTTAAGAAATCCGTACAGGAAGCCCGCATGAAAAACGTCTCCGCAACCGGTCGTATCCACTGTATCGGCTCGGCATGCAGGCCGCTCAATAACACGACCGTTGTGAAGCGCAACATAGCCCCGGGCGCCGAGGGTCACAACGGCAACTTCCGGCCCCATAGCCCCAAGGCGCCGACAGGCATTGATAGGATCATTCTCTCCCATAAAAGATTGAGCAAAGGATTCCGAGGCAACATAGAAGGTGCTCTCTCTTGCAAGATCGAGCATGCCCGGTCGCAACGTTCCGGCATCTATCGATACGGGCAAACCGGCCTTTCGGGCCACGCGTGCGGAGTTCAGGCTTGCTTCGATGAAGAGGCCGTCGGTATGAAAGATTCGGGAGGATTGAAGCAGGATGCAATCAACTTCGTTAATGTCCAATGCCGTTCCGGTTGGTCGCTGCCAGAAGATCGTTCGCCTGCCCACAGAGGGCTCAACGGCGATAAAGGCAAGCTGGGAAAGGCATCCCTTACGGATTGCCACTCCCCTCGTATCAATGCCTTCGCCAGCAATTGAGGCCAGGATTTTTGTCCCGAAGGAGTCGTCGCCGATAACACCGGCAAAATAACAGGACAAACCCCAGCGAGACAGAGCTGCCAGCGCCGTTGCTACTGGACCGCCACCCTGAACAGCCAGTTCCCTGAATTCACATTTGCTGTCGGCTGGAGGATAGCCGGGGATAACACCGAGGTAATCTAGGGAGCACTGTCCGAGACCGAAAACGTCGAAAACTTTGGTTATCAAGTTCCTCTAAGGCTCCTTTGCCATGTTGAAGCAATGGTCTTCTTCGTTCATGGACCGGCAGAATCTGGTTCTGTGGTTCTTCCTTGCCGTCTTAGACTACGTTCGAGACATGTTTCCCATGTGAGGTCCGACGTCCCGCATCGTGAATCAGTTTATCTTCAAACCGATTTATGGAAGGCCCTTCCCTGACATCGCTCCCGGCATGATCACAACGGCAATATGCAGGCCAATAAGCATAACAATCGTTAAATTACTAACATGCTTTATCACAAAATGACAGCAACGTTCTCCGGTTCGTTTCTCACCCCTGACTCATGACAAATCATATACTTTTCTTGACATCAACAATTCCTATTCTCTATTATTCGATGTATGGATGAAAGGGGATTCACGCTATGAAAATTTGGCTTTTCGCTATCGGGACCGTTCTTTCGTCTTTTATGATTATGTCGCTTGCATCAAGGAGCCACTGCGGCCCTATATACAAATGGTTGGATAAAGACGGAACCGTTCACTTTTCTCAAATGCCGCCTCCGGAATCGGTCATGAGTGCAGATGACGTTGAAGTAAAGCGTTACATCGATCATGAAAACCCTCCAAAGCAGAGCAGGACGATCAGTGAAAAATCCTTTGATATCCCTCTCACACGAACTGCCAGTGGATATATGGTAGACGTTTCGATCAATGAAAAAGTCAAAGCGAGAATGGTCCTGGATACCGGCGCCGGCATAGTAATTCTCAGCGACCGCATACGACAAAAACTGAATGTAAAACCCATTTCTTCAAGTTCCGCAATAACGCTCTCGACAGCTGCCGGTTCAATAAAGGCGGTTCCCATTATTCTGACTAAAGTGCAGTTGGGATCGGCAATAAGGGAAAATGTTCAGGCGGCCGTAACGCCGGAAAAGTATAACAATCATTCTTTCGATGGCTTATTAGGTCTCAGCTTTCTTGAAGGTTTCATATGGTCCATTGATTACGATAAGAACATAATTACTCTCAAACCTAGACAATAGACGACTCTACTCAATTTTTTACACCGATGAACCATCACCTCTTGACATGGCAAAGACAACAGGATAAGCGTGTCATCGGCCTCCATAGAGGTCCTATCATTTCTCGCTGGGAGATGCTATGAAACGCAGTCTCATTTCCGATCTAATGAAATCCGACATAGTCCAAACAGGCGTTCTTATACAAGGATGGGTTCGGACAAGACGCGATTCAAAAGGGTTTTCCTTTATAGAACTCAACGATGGTTCCTCTTTGAAAAACATGCAGGTTCTCGCCGACGAAACGCTCCCCGGGTACAATGAGGTTGTATTGAAGTTGACGACCGGTTCCGCCTTGGCCGTGGAAGGAGACCTAATCAATTCACCTGGCGCGGGCCAGCGATGGGAGATCAAGGCTCGAAATATAAGGGTCTACGATATCGCCCCGGAATCGTATCCCCTCCAGAAGAAACGTCACAGCGACGAATATCTTCGGACAATCGCGCATCTAAGGCCTCGAACGAATAAATACAGCGCCGCATTCCGAATACGCTCAGAGCTCGCATACGGAATCCATAAGTTTTTTAAAGAAAAATCCTTCACGTACATTCACACGCCAATCATAACAGCCTCAGATTGCGAAGGCGCCGGTCAGATGTTTCGAGTAACGACACTGGAACCCACAATGCAAAAACCCGTGGATTTCACTCAGGACTTCTTCGGCAAACAATCCAGTCTCACTGTATCTGGGCAGCTTGAAGCGGAACTCTTCGCCCTCGCGTTGGGAAACGTCTATACCTTCGGACCAACTTTCAGGGCTGAAAACTCGAACACGCGACGCCATGCCGCCGAATTCTGGATGATCGAACCCGAAATGGCCTTTTGCGATCTTTCCGATAATATGAGTCTCGCCGAGGAACTCATCAAGTACGTCACAGCCCATGTCATGGAAGAGTGTCCCGACGACATAGATCTCTTCGCGCGATTCGTGGAAAAAGATTTAACAAAACAGCTGGAGAAAATTGTCGGATCTGAATTTGTTCGACTCCCTTATCGCGACGCCCTTCTTCTTATAGAAAAATCTGGTCAAACCTTCGAATTCGAAGTGCCGTTCGGCCAGGATCTCCAGTCTGAACACGAACAGTTTCTGACGGAGGATTATTTCAAGAAACCAGTTATTGTTTATAATTACCCCGCATCAATCAAACCTTTTTATATGAGATTGAACGACGATAACGAGACTGTCGCCGCTATGGATGTTCTTGTGGGCCGCGTCGGCGAGATCATTGGTGGAAGCCAGAGAGAAGAACGACTGGATGTCCTGGAGCGACGGATGGACGAATGCGGGCTCGAAAAGGATAGCTATTGGTGGTATCTTGATTCCCGGCGTTTCGGATCCGTTCCGCACAGCGGCTTCGGCCTCGGCTTCGAACGGCTTGTAATGATGGTAACAGGAATAGCCAATATTCGCGACGTCATTCCCTTTCCCAGGACACCGAAAAATATCGAATTCTAGAGCGGCCTCATCTTGAAAATGGATCATTTACAAAGAGAAGCAACTCGTCTCCGCTGAAGACAATGATTTTTCTCCAATTCCCCGAGACAGATAATTGATTTACCTGCCATGCTGGTTTACTATATTTTGCATGTAGGTGAGCCAAGAGATTTCTAACGGTTTTCCGCAATGTAAAGAAGGTGATGTATGATAGTCGGAATACTTAAAGAAATTAAACCGGAAGAGAATCGTGTCGCCATGACGCCCTCAGGCGTTGAAATCATGACCCTGAACGGTCATGAGGTTCTGGTTGAACAATCTGCGGGGCTGGGAAGCGGTTTCGGAGATGAAACATATGCAGCAGCCGGCGGAAAAATCATATCCACCGGCCGGGAGATATACGGGCAGGCGGAAATGTTAATGCACGTCAAGGAACCCCTTCCCTCGGAATATGATTCTATTCGTAATAATCATATACTTTTCACATATCTGCACCTTGCCGCCAACGAGGGATTGGCACGACAACTCATCGAATCTGGATCCACCAATATCGCCTATGAAACGATTGAAAGTCCCGACGGTTCGCTCCCCCTTCTGACGCCGATGAGCGAAGTGGCAGGCCGCATGGCTGTTCAGGAAGGCGCCAAATATCTGGAACGCGCCCAGGGAGGACGCGGCATCCTCCTGGGAGGCGTTACGGGTGTCGCTCCGGCAACTATTGTCGTCATCGGCGGAGGAATTGTGGGAAGAAATGCAGCTCTCATGGCATGCGGGTTGGGCGCAAAAGTTTACATCCTCGACAAAAACATTTCCTGCCTTCGTCATCTCTCAGAGAATATGCCAAAGAATTGTTTTCCCCTTATGTCATCGCCGGCGCTTCTCCGTGAAATTGTTCAAGAGGCGGATGTGGTTATAGGCGCCGTCCTTGTAACAGGCGCCAAAACGCCGAAACTAATAACCAGAGCCATGCTTAAGACGATGAAGAAAGGTTCCGTCATTATAGATGTGGCCATCGACCAAGGAGGTTGTTTCGAGACCTCCAGACCTACAACCCACAGCAATCCAATCTACACCATAGACGGAGTTACTCATTACTGCGTGACCAATATGCCCGGCGCCGTCCCTATTACATCAACGATGGCTCTTACGAACGCGACTCTGCCGTACGCTCTTGAAATCGCATGCAAAGGCTGGAAGAAAGCTGCCCTAGACAATCCAGGCATCAGATGCGGTCTGAACATCGTCGACGGGAAGGTAACGCACAAGGGGGTAGCCGACGCATTTAATCTTCCCTATTGGCCTGTCGATGAACTGTTGTAACCATAGGAATCTCCTGAAAACACTCTCTATGTTTTGAAGCGCAGAGTGAAGATTTTGGGACCTTACAATGAAAGATCGGATGTAAATCGGGATTTTTCTTATACGCCTAGGTAAGCTTTTCTGACATCTTCGTTGTTCAAAAGATCGGCCGCCGTGTCTGTCTGTGTAATGCGGCCGTTTTCCATAACATAGCCGCGATGGGCGATTTTCAGTGCTAGGTTGGCGTTCTGCTCCACAAGGAAGATGGTTGTCCGGCTTTCCTCGTTGATTTTTTTTATTATCCCAAATATCTGCCGCACTATCAGGGGCGCCAGCCCCAGGGATGGCTCATCCATGAGAAGTAGCCGGGGACGTGCCATGAGAGCCCGGGAAATTGCAAGCATCTGTTGTTCGCCCCCGCTGAGAGTTCCACCGGCCTGGTGACGCCGGTTCGCCAGAATCGGAAAAAGGCTGAAGACATAGTCGCGATCCTGCCGCACTCCGTCGGCGTCCTTTCGGAGAAAGGCCCCCATATCGAGATTTTCCAAAACGGTAAGATAGGGGAATATATGCCGTCCCTCGGGAACCTGACAGATCCCAAGCTCAACAATCTCGTGGGGTTTCAGCCCGGTAATGGGATTGCCCTCAAAAAATATGTCGCCCGACCTCGGTGGCACGATGCCGGAAACGGACATGAGCGTCGTTGTTTTACCGGCGCCATTAGCGCCTATCAACGTAATGATTTCCCCTTGCGCTATCTCCACATTGATACCCTTCAGCGCCTGGATGTTTCCGTAATAGGTTTTCACATCGCTGATTTTAAGCATCAATTTCTTCTCCGAGATACGCCTTAATAACGACAGGATTGTTCTTAATTTCTTTCGGAGTTCCCTGGGCTATTTTCTGTCCGTAGTCTAGAACGTAAATACGGTCCGAGAGGCTCATGACAAGCTTCATATCATGCTCGATGAGGAGGATCGAAATTCCTTCGTCCTTCCGTATTTTTCTTATAAGCTCGTCGAGTTCGTCTGTCTCATGAGGATTCATCCCTGCCGCCGGTTCATCGAGAAGGAGCAGAAAAGGTTGCGTTGCCATTGCCCGGGCGATTTCCAAACGCCGTTGTGCGCCGTAGGGAAGATTCTTTGCAAATTCATTCACATACTGCTTGAGACCCAATTTCTCAACTATTTCAAAACTTTTCTTTACGATCTCGCGTTCTTCTCTGCGCTGCGAAGCAAAACGGAAGATAGCTCTCGCTATGCCGGCTTTTGTACGACAGTGTCGGCCGATCATTACGTTTTCAAGTACAGTCATATTCTGGAATAGCCTGATGTTCTGAAATGTGCGGGCCAGTCCTTTTGCCGTCACCTGGTTTGGCTTCAGGCCCTGGAGACGTTCTTTTACGTTTCCGTTGCCGGTCGGCGATATGAATATATCACCTTCCGTAGGTTCATACATGCCGGTAATGCAATTAAAAAAAGTCGTTTTGCCGGCGCCGTTAGGTCCTATCAGTGCTACAATCTCACCTTCCCCCACATCCAAGTCAAGGCCGTTAAGCGCCCGCAAGCCTCCGAAATCTTTTGAAAGGCCTTTCACTTCCAGAACAGCTTTCATGAATACTCCTGGGGCTTGTCATCCATTGCGGAACTCTCGAAACGATAGACCCGCCGTACATCGCTTACAATGCCGCCCGGACGAAATACCATCATAAAGATCAAAATTGCTCCGAAAATGAGCAGGCGGTATTCGGAAAATGCTCGAAGATACTCAGGCAGCAAAATGAGCACCAGGGCGCCGGAAACGACGCCGACAACCGATCCCATACCCCCAAGAACGACAATGCAGAGTATGATGATCGACTCCCAGATGGTAAAACTGGCAGGATTGATAAATGTGGTCTTTGCCGCGAAAACAACGCCGGCCATACCGGCCCATGTTGCGCCAAGGGCAAAGGCATTCAGCTTTGTCCGGGCCTTGTCTATGCCCATGGCCTGACAGGCGATTTCGTCTTCCCGAAGGGCGATCCAGGCTCGCCCGATTCTAGAGTCCTGAAGGCGCCCTACAATAACTATAGTAATGCAACAGATGCCGATAACAATGTAATAGATGTAAACTGTAGCCCACTGAATTGATAGATCCATTCCGAAGAACGAGGGTCGTGGGATATTCGCAATACCGCTGGGACCGAAAGAGAACTCGTTCCAGTTCTCCAATATCAGCCTGATAATTTCGCCAAAACCGAGAGTTACGATCGCCAGATAATCGCCCCGAAGGCGCAGAACCGGAAAGCCCAGGAGTATGCCAAACAAAGCGCCCAGTGCGGCGCCTACGGGAAGAGCGGTCCAGAAGCCCAGGCCAAAATGATAATTCAGCAGGCCGTAAGCGTAGGCGCCGACAGCGTAAAAGGCCACGTACCCAAGATCGAGAAGACCGGCCAGACCAACGACTATATTTAATCCAAGACCGAGCATTACGTAAATCAAGGCGGTGATCATTATGCTGGTCTGGTATGTTGAAAAAATATGGGGAAAGATAATCGTAAATATGGCCAGAAGAGCCGCAGCCGGTATGATCAATTGCTTGTTTTTCATGAGCCGGCTTACAAGTGACGTCCTATCCTGATCATCGGTTTTTTTATTTACTCCCATTTCCTTTCGCGAGAGGAGGTATCTCCACAGCCAGGAAAGGAAAAAGCTCCCAATTCCGACAAAGACCAAATTCATCCAACGCCATTCTACAATATTCTCGATGGTGTTAACCCTGATTACCATGATGGGAAAGGTGAGAAACATGAACCAGAGTGAGGCAATGAATGATTTTCGAAGTTCCGGAAAGAGGTTCATGTTGCTCCTCTCGGTGTGAAGATAAGATTCTTGTCGTACAATCTAAATTATACTTTGTTGCTTTCGCTTCTGCCGAGAATGCCTGCCGGTCTGAAAATAAGGATTAAAACCAGGAACAGGAAAGCGAAAACGTCTTCGTAATCGCTGGAAACATAACCGGTGCAGAAACTCTCCGTCCATCCGAGAACAAAGCTGCCAAGAACGGCGCCGGGAATGCTGCCGATGCCGCCCAAAACGGCGGCAACGAAGGCCTTTATTCCAGCAATGAAACCGATGTAAAAATTGATCATTCCAATATGTGAAGCGATGAGAACACCGCCTACGGCCGCGGCAGCTGCCCCCACAATGAAGGTAAAGGAAATAACTCTATTGACGTCGATTCCCGTAAGGGCGGCCATAACCTTGTCTTGAGAAGTGGCGCGCATGGCCTTGCCCATCCGTGTGAATTTGATGAAAATCGTAAGGATGGTCATAAATATTGCCGTTGTGATCAGAATCACAGCCTCCTGTGTGGTTATAATATGAGCATAAGGCTCCATAAAATCAAAGTCGGGAATGAGCCTCGGAAAGGGAAGAAAATCCGAAGTCTGTGCAAGCAGCACATAATTCTGGAGAAAAAGAGACATTCCGATGGCGCTTATGAGGGCCGAGAGTCGGGGCGCCTGCCGCAAAGGTTTGTAAGCGATTTTTTCCATTGTAAAGGCATAACAGCAAGAGTAGATGACCGCTAGCACAAGGGCAAGAATAAATACGGACAGCGTATTGAAACCCAGGAGCGTCAGGACGCTCGCTACGATGAGCGCCGTAAAGGCGCCGATCATATAAATCTCACCATGAGCGAAATTGATCAGTTCAATGATGCCGTACACCATGGTGTACCCGAGAGCAATAAGGGCGTAAATGCTGCCTCTCGTCAATCCGCCAAGAAATATCTCTAAGAAATAATTCATGCCTCCGATCGCTCTCCCTGACTCATTCCGTGAAATATATCAGGACAGGATGTCTCCAGCAATAGCTGGAATAAGAATGTTTATAAAAAACAGGGGGCAGCGCACCAGCTTGCCCCCTGTTTATTGCTCGATACTATATTTTACTTAACCTCCGCGTATGCACCTTTCCGGACCTGGTACATTGCGAAACCTACGCCGATGGCATCGCCCCTGTCGTCGAATTTGATCTTTCCAAGTGGCGTATCGACATACTCTGTTTTCAACGCTTTTGCGATGGCGTCATAATCGGTCGACCCCGCCTTCTGAATGGCATTCAGCAATGCCTGCGCCGCCGCATAGGCATTAAGGAAAAACGCTCCGGGATCGCTTCCGTATGCTTTTTTGTGATCCTCAGTTGCCTTGATTGCGAGGGGATTGGAAGACACGTCTTTTGGACCGGTGGCATAGACGCCCTCGGCATACTCTCCGGCTACTTTTATGAATGTATCATCCTTTACGCCGTCATCGGAGATCAAAATCGTTTTCATACGCTTCTTCCTCATCTGCATGACGATTTTGGAAGCCTCTGGATGGTATCCTCCGAAAATAACGGCATCGGCGCCTGATTTTTTAATTTTCTGAACTATTGCCGAATAATCAACCGCTCCTGGTGTAACGCCTTCGAAAAGGACAACTTTGGCTTTCCCGCCAGAATTTTCGATGAATCCCTTGGCAAATTCAGCCAAACCCTTTCCGTAATCGCCCTTGTCGTGGAGCACGGCAATTTTTTTAACTTTCAGAACGTTTGTTGCGAAATCGACCTCGAGACGGGCTTGGGCGTCATCGGAAGCGATGGTGCGGTAGAAGTTGGGATATTCGCCGCTCTGTGTGAGAGCTGGATTAGTAGCTGACGGCGACATTGCGATAATTTTCGAATCTTTGTAAATCCCGAGAGCCGCTTTCGTTGCCCCGCTGCAGATATGGCCGAGCACTACGTTGGCGCCTTCAGACACGAGTTTCGTCGCCGTATTTGTTGCAACTTCAGGTTTGCAGACATCGTCTTCAGCGAGAATTTCGACCTTTTTACCCAGAATGCCGCCCTTCTCATTGATTTCTTTCACAACAAGTTCGGCAGCCTTAATCGAGGGGATGCCATAGGAAGCGAGATCGCCGCTGTGGGCGCCCGCTATGCCGAGCTTGATCGTATCAGCGGCAAAACCCAGACCGGTTGAGCCAAAAAAAATAATCGATACGATCAGTGCGGTAATTAGTCTCATCTTACTGATGCCCTTAATCATTGATCTCTCCTCCTTTGCGGATTCTTTTAATGATTAGCATTGAATTTGACATATATTGAGAACACCCTGCAATGTCAAGCAAAATTAACCTTTTCCAGCGATCCCATCGAAAGATGTCTTTCGTCCCTCCACAGAACAAAGATGTTTTAAAATTAGGGGGTTGCCTTTCTTTAGGATCACATTAATCCAGCTTCGCCAGGGCATCGGCGATCCGATTCATGCCTTTCTCGATATTCGCCATAGAAGTGGCATAGGAGATGCGGACGTGCCTATCGTCGCCAAAGGCGGCGCCGGGAACCACAGCAACGTTGGCCTCTTCCAGAAGGTATTCCGTAATCGAGTCAGAGCCGGACACCTTCTTGCCCATAAAAGATCTCCTTCCATAGAAACCTGAAAGGTTCGGGAATACATAGAAGCTCCCTGCGGGTTTAGAACATCGCACTCCTTCGATCGCGTTGAGCCTGCTGACAATGTAATCGCGACGCTTACGGAATTCTTCCACCATAATGAATACCTCATCCTGCTTTCCCATAAGAGCCGCAACGGAGGCTTTCTGAGAAATTGACGTGGCGTTTGATGTGTTTTGACTCTGAATATTCGCAACTTGGGACATTATATCCTGAGAACCGGCGGCATATCCGATGCGCCAGCCCGTCATCGCATAGGTCTTGGACACACCGTTCACGACGATGGTTTTCCGTTTCAGTTCTTCGTCGACATTGGCCATGTTAAAAAATATCTGGTCGTCATAGAGTATTTTTTCATAGATGTCGTCCGATATAACAATCACATCTCGCGAAGCGATGACCTCGGCAAGCGCCCTGATCTCCGACTCCGAATAGGTTGCTCCTGTCGGATTGCAGGGACTGTTGAATATTACGGCCTTTGTCCGCTTCGTCATTGCCTTTTCCAGATCGTCAGGAGAGACCTTGAATCCGCTCTCCTCGCCGGTTTCAATGATTACTGGCGTCGCCTCGGCTAACTGTACGATGTCCGTGTAGGAAACCCAATAGGGGCCGGGGATGATAACCTCATCGCCTTTTTCGAAGAGAACCTGGGCTATATTGTACAGGCTGTGCTTAGCGCCGGATGAAACAACGATCTCTGCTCGTTTATAAGAAAGCCCATTTTCCTTCTGTAATTTCTGAATAATTGCATCTTTCAACTCATCGATTCCTGCCACGGCAGTATATTTTGTAAATCCGGCTTTAATCGCCGCGATTGCCGCTTCTTTGATATGTTCCGGCGTGTCGAAATCGGGTTCACCGGCGCCGAAGCCGATGATGTCTCGCCCTTCCGCCTTCAACGCGTTCGCTTTGGCGGAAATTGACAGCGTTGGCGACGGTTTTAACATTTTAACCCGTAGTGCAAAATTCATAGTGCGTTCATTCCTCCTGTTATAGAGTATAATCTTCTAGTTTTCCCGTGTACTCCTTGTCGTCTCGTTCATTCATGTTCGGATACTTTTCCTTAAGCTTCTGAAGCACAATATCCGGAACCAATCCTCTGACCGATCCGCCGAAACTCGCCGCTTCCTTTATAAT
>JAFGGB010000138.1 GCA_016930775.1 Deltaproteobacteria bacterium | reverse complement strand
TAACAGGCGGCCAGCCGCCCAAGCCCGCCGTTGCCCAGACCCGGCTCAGCCTCCTGATCGATCAAGGCCTGAAAATCGAGCCCCAGCGCCTCCACCGCCCGCTTGACGTCGTCGTATAGGCCGAGGTTGATCAGATGATTTTCCAAATGAGGGCCGAGGAGAAACTCCGCGGAGAGATAGCAGACCGTGCGGCTCGCCTTGGCGTAGTATGTGTGGGCCGTCCTGGCCCACTGGGCGAGTATCCGGTCGCGGACCGTCTGGGCCACCGCGAGGTAGTAGTCGTTCGGGGTCGCCACCGGGGCGAAGCGTCCCTGAACGCAGATCAGGTTATCGAGGATGGCCTGTTTGACCTCCTCGACGCTGGCGCCCGTCCGGATGCAGGTTGCCTCCGGCACCTTTGCAGCCTTTGCCTTTGCCGATCTTGCCATAGGTTCCTCTCCATTGCCGATCCGCGGTTTCACCGCCGGACGATGTGGAAAGCAGGCCGCAAGACAAAGCGGCTTCCCGGCGGCGCCCATGAGCAACTACTAATTTCGGTTTGATGCTTTTATAACACACCAGGCAGGATCGTGGCTATACGATTTCATGACATCCTAATTTCATGACTTTTTCCACAACCCAGAACTGATAGCATACTATAGTCTGTAGATTTATAGTCTTCACTTCATCACAATAAAAGTATGAAAGGATCTCATATGCAAGAAACGGAAGGAAGCTCTCTTGAGCAGGCGTTTGGCTTAGTCTTACGGGGACTTCGTCAGGATTGTGGATTGTCCCAAGAAGCCCTCGGTTTTGAAAGCGGTTATCATAGAACCTATATCAGTCTCCTTGAACGCGGCCGAAAGAGCCCTTCGTTGCAGACCCTCTTTAACCTATCCAGAGCACTGAAGGTCGATCCCGCGGAAATGATAAGACGGGTTGCAGTCCAAGACCATAAACATTCAAAGCGCGCAGATCGTTCAGGAGATTGAGCTATGAAGGTTGTTCAAGTTGAACGGATTATCGATGCGGGAATCTTTTCTCAGTCAAAGGACTGGCAGACGATTGAGACACAAATCTTTCAGGCAATAAAAACCATCGAATGGCCCAAAGGCTCCGGATCGTTTACGATCCGCAATGAATCCGGCAAAAAGCGTGGCCAGGGAAGCGGCGTCAAGCCAATCAAGCTGGCCTGCATGGAAACTCTGAAATCTTATGGATGGCAATTGGAAACACCCGTGGACATTGCAACCATGAGACGTCCGGGCCCCATGGATGCCACCTGCTGCGTAAATGACCGTCTGTTCTGTCTGGAATGGGAGACGGGTAACATATCCTCAAGCCACCGTTCCCTCAACAAGATGGCTTTGGGAATTCTGAAGAAGAAATTAATCGGCGGCGCCTTAGTCGTTCCCACTCGCAAGATGTATCAATACCTGACCGATCGCATCGGGAATCTTCAAGAAATTGAACCCTATTTCCCTCTATGGAAGGCTCTTCAAATCGACGAAGGGCTGCTTGTGGTTATCGCCATTGAGCACGATGCAGTTAGCGATGTTGCGCCGAGGATCAGTAAAGGAACTGACGGCAGGGCACTAATGTAGATCAGTCCCCTTTTGGAGAATCAAGATATATTCCCGGCGCATTATGTTGGAAATTCCGGTAATGGGGCGGCTCATTCTCTTGATCGGTGTCAACCCAAACCGTTCCCCTATATCGATCAAGATCTCATGAAGTCCTTGTACCTGGTCCGGAGAAACACCAAATACCTTGCTCAACTGATTGCTGTTGGTCCCTACGATGATCGTACAAAAACATCCCGGACGCAGCACACGAGCACACTCCGACAACACCTTACCCATGTCTTCCTTATAGTATTCATATTTTTCGGATAGATTTCGACCCCGCAGGCCGATCATCCGTTCGCGCAGAGCGTTGCTGTCGATGCCCATAAAGTTCAAGTGGAAAGAGTCATTATCAAGATAATCGATGGCAAAACTATATGGCGGTGAAAACAGGATGCCGTCGATGCTGTTATCCGCGAGAAAAATGGACCTGGCATCCGCTTCGCGAACCTCCGCTTGCGCTGGTTCGATTTCCATTTCACTGATCACCTTCTGAATCTTTTCGACAACGAAAAGATAGCGTTCCAGGATCGCCCGAAAAAGATCAAGGGGCTTCTTCCGGGCACTTCTCTCCGCATAACCGGCACTGTCCAGATAGGCCAACAACAGAAGGTGATAGGTGTTCACGGTATCTCGATCCTTCTTCTTTAGAGAACGATGATCTTGTTGAGCGATATATTCCGCGGTCGCCTCCATGACGCTCATGACATTCTCTGTCATGTGTCTTTTGGAAGGTTTGCTTCCCGGCAATGGCTGGCCAACCTTCTTCTGAAAATAGGAAAACACCTCTTCGAGATGGACCAGAGCATCCCTTGCCCTCGTCAATGACATAGTCAGCGCGTCTATCTTGGTCTGGGTCATAAAGCGACAAAAGGGGCTTGCGTCCAAGCCAATGGATCGGATGCCCATCAAGGAAGCCTCAACCAAAACGGTCCCCGAACCCATCATCGGGTCGAGCACCGTATCGCCAGGCTTTAGCCCCATGACGTTCATCAGCCCCTTGATCATCTGAGGATGGAACTTCCCCCGGTAAGGGAAAAGACCGTGTGTGGCATAGCCGGTGCGAAAAATATTCTTTTCAAAAAATGATTTCAGACGGGAAGCGGAGTGACCGGGGAGTTTTAAGGACTCGCCGGTACACATCAGGAAGTGATGCGTGTATTGATCTCCAACCTGTGCGAAAAAGGCACCGTTCCTAACCATTTCTTCATCGGAAAGAATGAGATTTTCATAAAAGGCAAGTTCCAACTCATAGATGTCGTTTAGATTCGGGATCAGTTGCCGCTCCGCTGGAAACAATTCCTCAGCAAGATTCCGACCGAGCGCTTGGATGACCGTTTCGGCGTTCAAATCTGCTTCCTCATTCTTCAACGAAATCTTCCGATTTGTGCGGGCTGAGATTTTCAGCTTGGAGACGTTCAATGATGACTTCGCAGCTTTCCAGATCCATTCCTATCCAATGGCGGCCGAGTCGCTCGCAGACATCATAGGTTGTCCCGCTGCCGCCAAAGGGATCGAGAACCAAATCACACTCTCGCGTTGACATCTGGACTACACGTTCCAGAATTTTTGTGGACAACTGATTCAATGTCCGTTTTCTGCTCTTGAACTTCCAGTGGCGGACGGGGGTGATATCATTCCATACATCCGTTAATGTTACCCCATTCGGATTCATCGCCCCCCTGTGACCGCCATAATCTTTGATCTCGCGTCCGCAGTGCCGACAGGTCTCTATAGGGGTGCGGATTCGGCGGAAGGTATTGGCTTTCCCCTTGGTGAAATAAAGCAAACCGTAATGGGAGGGATAGAGTCTTCCGGGAATTGGCAGGGAGAGTTTGATGTTGACCGCAATCCAATGACGAAAGGTCATCCCGCCTTCCGCCAGATAAGCGCCAAGATGCATATTCCACTTTGGCAGATTGTAGACAAACAAAGCACCGCCGGGTTTCAGGACTCGTACGCAGTGGTTCAGCCATTTCCGGCACCAGTCAATGTAATCTTCTTCCGAACGGCGATCATCCACCCGACTTCCATATTCCTTCGCCAAATTGAAGGGAGGATCGGCAAAGACGGTATCAACAACGGCGTCCTGAATGAAGGGAAGGATTTCAAGACAATCCGCTGCATATAGAACACCGTAGCGGCTTGAAAAAACAACATGACGATCTGCGCTTGGATTAACCAAATCCGTCGGCGTCCAGAATTCATTCTTTTCGAGCAACGGTAAAGCCATACGAGAAGTCACCATCAGAAAATTTTTTGAATCTTGATTGGTATATAAGCCAAAAACCGTTTGCCATCAAGGATGATCTATCATGAAGTGATCGGATGTTACACCCGCCATTGCAGGTACTGTCTGAAAAAGTCGGTTGTCTGCACGAATTTTCGTTTGATGAAACGACCCGGAATCGCCTCCCTCCGGATTGACGCAAAACCGAAATACTCGCAGAATCTCTCCAGAAATCGCAGGGAGAAACAGTTCGAAATCAAATCGAGCGGTTTTTGATAGGGCATCTCGTATCGGTCGGCCTCTTCAAGGGCTTGCGGAAAGGCTCGAAGGAAGCAGTCCGTGAGGGCTTGATCTTCAATCTCCCCACCGGCCCGGCGATGCAGAATATACAGTCCGAAAAGAAAGGAACTCTGGACAATCTGAAAAGGCGGATAGCGATCCATGCATGCCCAGTTCAGTTCGATCGTAAATTTCTCAAGAAGGTTCTGAAAATCCTCCCTTGTAAAACCTCTCTGGATTATCCGACTGCTGTTCTCAGTGAGGGAAAAACGGTTGTTTTGTTTCTTGATCCATCGGCAGAGCATAACAGTCTCCCGCAGGGCTCTGAGGTGCAACGATTCATCTTCCGAGCGGATGTTGCAACGGTAGAATTCCCGTTCAGGCATTTTCATCTCAACGAAGACCTTGCCGGCGAACGACAGGGGCAGATTCCCCTTTGCCGTGGCCTTCAGAGGTTCCTGTTCCGCCAGCATGCCCAAGAACAGCAGGACGTTCTCAACCATCGGGATGCCCCGGAAAACATCCGGGGCAACATCGGGATTGATCTCGACAATCTCCCTCATTTTTTCATAAGGGGAATATATAATCCAGCCCATCTGTTCCGGGGATAGTCCGAGGAAATCAAGATGCGGGATGCAGTTCTTGCTTTCCATGAATCCCTGGAGGAACGCGTTGGCTTCGTCAATCGTTTTGAAATCCTTGCCCGCTATGGCCGCTCGTATCTCGTCAAAGACAGCCGTCATCCTCGGCGGCGGCTCTTTGCCGAGACAGCAGTGCTTGTACTTCTTCCCTGATCCGCACGGGCAGGGTTCGTTCCGGCCAATGGCGCCCATGGCGTCTCCTGATTTTGAAGTGGGAACTTCTATATCACAGGGAGATGGATTCGGCCATACGCTGTTCGCCTCATTCGGGATCGAACCATCTGATTTCTTCCGAGGAGAAATGCCCTGCAAAAAATGTTTTACAAATTCGCAGGAATATGATCTATTACCACCCATCTTTATCCATTCTCCTCTTCTATCCGCCGCACGAGTTCACGATATCCTTTTCGGTCCAAAGAAGTGGTATCGCTTGACTCATATGTATGATGGTGGCATACAGATACACATATTAATGTGAGGTGCGACCATGAGAACGACATTGAATATCGAGGAAACCCTGCTCCAGAAGGCGTCAACGATGACCGGCGTCCGAGAAAAAACCATGCTGGTCCGGCTCGGCCTGGAGGCCCTGATCGCAAGGGAAAGCGCAAAGAGGCTGGCAAAACTGGGCGGGTCTGAAAAACAGCTCAAACCCATTCCGCGGCGAGGCAATGCATAGCATGGTGCTTGTTGACACCTCAGTCTGGGTTTCGCATCTACGCGGCACACAAACGAACCTTGGACAACCTTCAATTTCTACGAAAACTGCGGGCAAAATAGTTCCTTTCTGCATTAGCCGAGACCGCGATGATGACCCGGTTGAGACGGAAAGCAACATCAGTTGAACCGCATCCAAGGACTTCGACAAAGAATTGAAACGGACCGGCCAGCTTACAGCCAAGATATGGCTTGTTGTCCTAAATTTCTGATGTTTGAGGAGGATGCCTATGAAACGGATCGGGTGCACAGCGGCAATCGTATGCGTTCTGTTGGTCGCCTTCGCCCAGAGTTGGGCCGCGGAACAAAACAAAGAATGGATCACACTCAACAACTGTCACTACGTGGACGCCAAGAACAACGACGGCGACAGCTTCCGCGTGAGTTGCGGCAAGGAGAACGATTTCATCGTCCGCCTCTACTTCGTGGATGCGCCGGAGACCGATCCGACCGACTTGGAACGGGTTCGGGAGCAGAGCGATTACTTCGGCGTCTC
>JAFGGB010000018.1 GCA_016930775.1 Deltaproteobacteria bacterium | reverse complement strand
GGCTACCGCATTATCGAACCGCTCATCGCTCTGAGAAAGCCGGCGATCCGCGAAGTTGGCAAGGCTCTGGGACTGCAGCGGGAAATTTACAGTCGTCCTCCTTTCCCGGGCCCGGCGCTGGCGGCGCGCGTCATCGGCGAAGTAACGCGGGAGCGTGTGGCTGTGGTTCGCACGGCCACGGCAATCGTCGAAGAAACGCTGAAGGACTGCGGCGCCTTCCAGTACCTGGCAATCCTTCACGAAGACAGGGTAACGGGAATCCGGAACGGCAAGCGTGATTTCGGACTGCAGATAGAGATCCGCTGCTGGGAGAGTTCCGACGCCAAGACTGCAACCCCCACGAGACTCCCCTTCGACCTGCTGGAGAACCTCGCCGGCCGGATCACCGGGGAGGTGGAGGGCGTGGTGAGCGTTACATACAACATCGCCAGCAAACCCACATCGACGATCGAGGCCATATAAGAGCAGTCGGCGGAGTCGCCGTTCCGCACGAGGCGGTCAATTATACAGAACAGAGGGCTTTCCCGCCGCTTGACCCTGTCGTGGCGGAAGCCCTCTGTTCTATGGCCTTTCCTGTATGCACGACCCAAGATCGGGGAGCAGACCTCCGTCAGGGATCTATTGATTTGTTCACCCATCCGTGAGAACCTGGAGGCAGATATTTTCACCTGCAGCCTTCCGGGAAAGGACAAGGATCTGTCATGACCGACGAAACGGGCGAACACGCGACACCCCATTGGAACAGACTGATCGCCGAGCGGAGCCCCTACCTCCTGCAGCATGCCCGGAACCCCGTGGACTGGCATCCCTGGTGCGACGAGGCGTTTGAGCAGGCAGAGCGGAAAAATAAACCCATCTTTCTTTCCATCGGCTACTCAACCTGCCATTGGTGTCACGTCATGGCCCGCGAATCCTTCGAGAACCCCGACGTGGCGGCCCTTTTGAACGAAGCCTTCATCTGCATCAAAGTTGACCGGGAAGAGAGACCGGACGTCGACAAGGTCTATATGGCCGTCTGCCAGGCCCTAACGGGAAGCGGGGGATGGCCCCTTACCATAATAATGACGCCCGAAAGAAAACCTTTCTTCGCCGCGACGTACGTTCCTCCGGAGAGTCGCTGCGGCCGGGTGGGCCTGAAAGAACTGACGCCAAGAATATCGGAACTCTGGAAGAACCGCCGTCGCGATCTCCTGGAACGGGCATCCTTCATTGCCGAAACCTTTCGGCAGGAACGGCCCCACAGGACCGAGAAGAAGCTGCCGGGCCGTGAAATTATCGACGAAACGTTCGCACAGCTCCGCACCAACTTCGACAGCGAGCACGGCGGTTTCGGAACGGCGCCGAAGTTTCCTTCGCCCCACAATCTCCTCTTTCTCCTGAAATACTGGCGCCGGACCGGCGAACCTGCAGCGCTGGCGATGACGGAACTGACGCTCACGGCGATTCGGCAGGGCGGTCTATACGATCACCTGGGATTCGGCATACACCGCTATTCGACAGACGATCATTGGCTGGTTCCGCATTTTGAAAAGATGCTCTACGATCAGGCCATGACGGCCACCGCTTTCAGCGATGCCTACCTGGCAACGAAAAAGGATTTTTACGGAAAAGCGGCCCGGGAGATCTGCGACTATGTCGTCCGGGACCTGAGCTCAGGCGAAGGCGGTTTCCATACCGCAGAGGATGCCGACAGCGAAGGCGCCGAGGGGAAGTTTTACCTCTGGTCAATGGACGAATTCAGAACCGTCCTTGGAGATGACGCCCCCCTGGCAGCCGCGGCATTTTCCGTCGAAGAAAGGGGCAACTTTGACGACGAAGACGCAGGGGAAACAGGCGGAAGGAACATTCTCCACCTAAAAAAACCGATGGAGGAATCGGCAGCGGATCTGGGCGTCAGCTCCTCCGAACTGGAGGAACGGCTGGAGGTCTGGAGGAAAAAACTCTTCGAGGCGAGATCCCTTCGCCCGAGGCCTCTTTGCGACGACAAAATCCTCACCGACTGGAACGGCCTCATGATCGCTGCGCTGGCGCGGGTGGGACGATCCATGAATGAGCCTCGATACGTAGAGGCCGCAGAGAAAGCCGCCTCCTTTATCCTGAACGGCAGCGTCGACGGCCGCGGCAGGCTTCTTCACAGCTATGCCGGGGGAAGCGCCGACGTGCCGGCGAACCTCGACGATTACGCCTTCCTGATCTGGGGACTCATCGAGCTCTATGAAACAACCTTCAGAACAGAGTATCTCGACGACGCTCTCCGTCTTCAAAAACTCCAAATCGAAAATTTCTGGGACGGCGACGAAGGTGGTTATTTCTTCACCTCCGACGGCGGAGAACGGCTCCTGGTTCGCACAAAGGATGCCTACGACGGCGCCATTCCCTCGGGAAATTCCGTGGCCTTCGAAAACATGCTCCGCCTGGGACTCATGACCGGCGACGCCGCCTTGACGGAAAAGGGCCGGCAACTCGCCGTCGCCTTCTCGGGCTCGATCGCACAGTCGCCCACGGCCTGCGTGCATATGGTATCGGCGCTCGATCTTGCCCTGGGACCGTCTCGCGAGATTGTCATTGCTGGCGTCGAAGGCGCCGATGACGCGAACGCCTTGCTCGATAGCGTCCGAAGCCGCTATCTACCCGCCACGATTGTCCTTTTCCGCCCCATGGGTTCCGAGGAACCGCCGATTGCCGATCTTGCGCCCTTTACGAAAAATATGACGGTCATCGACGGCAAGGCGACGGCCCATGTCTGCATCGGCGGCGCCTGCAGGCTGCCGGTTACGGAAATCCAGGATTTCATTGAACTGCTGGAGGAGAATTAAGACCGGATCGCCATGCATCTACCGCAGCGGAAGGTCTGCACAGCGGAGCAGGTCGCGGAAACAAGATTGCCGATAAACTGTTCAGGAGGCGCCTATGGACACTGATACTTCCCTGCATCGATTTATCCCCCTGCGTAAAAAGGATGTGTTGGACCTGTGCCTGTCTGATCCCTCGCTGTCCGTCGAAGATGCAACCGGGCTGAAACATCTGGCCACTCTCCTGGAAGCCTTGCTGCACTACGAGTATCATCGGCGCCTGGAGCGATTGAAAACCTGCTATGCGCCCTTTGACCCCGATGCGGACACGGCGCCGCTCACTGAATTGACTGAAGAAGAGCGCAGGCAGAGTCAGAATCTTCTCGCAGCGAACCTCAAAGAGCTTCTCAATATGGCGAATTTCGAGCCCATAACCGATGCAGATCTCCGCGACGCCCTTGCCGAAGAATCCCTCTTCAAAATTCGTCTGGAAGTCGATTTCAATGACTTTGAGGAGGCGCTCTTTTTCTACAGGGGTGAAAAGGTGCGCCATGAAACACTCGTCAGCCTGTGGGGTCTTCGCAAAAGGACCATCGACTTCACGAGTTACTCCCGGGTCCTGGTCTATCTCAAGTTCAAGGATGCCGCCTATTTCGAAAGCCGGAAGCGCAATAACCTGAACTTCCTGCCGGGCGCCACGATGATCAAGCTTTTTCACAATGTGCCGAAAGCCGACCTGGAAATGCTCTTTCCCAACAGCCGGGTGCGCATGAAAACTATCGACAAGCTGATTATAGGCGTTCCGGCTGCCGTTAGCGGCGTCGTGATGCTTGCGACAAAGCTCGGCGCCACGCTCGTGCTCCTGGGCTCGCTCATTGCATTCTGGTTCGGTCTATCAAGGGAACCTGTAGAAATCAGCCAGAAACACATGGTGGTTCTCGGCGCCGGCCTGGGCGGCCTGGCGGGATTCCTCTTCAGACAGGTCGGCAAGTTCAAAAACCGGAAAATCCGGTTTATGAAAGTCCTGACGGAAAGCCTCTACTTCAAGAACCTGGACAATAATGCAGGGGTCCTTCATCACCTGATAGATGCCGCCGAAGAAGAAGACTTCAAGGAAGCCCTGCTCGCCTACTTCTCGCTGCTGACGACCGGTCGTCCCATGACCCGGGAAGAAATAGATGCGGGGGTAGAGAAATGGCTTGCCGACAGGGCGAACTGCCGAATCGATTTTGAGATCGGAGACGCCCTGGACAAATTGGAGCGATTCGGAATCGTCGCGTCCGACGGAGGCTTTTATCGCAACCATCCCCTCGACGAAGCGCTCGTCATTCTGGATCGCACCTGGGACGACTTCTTCGGTTTCAATAAGCCGAGAGCCTAGTCAGCGCCTGCCCCTGTCAAACCGCCGGGACAGGAAGCATCCAACGGCAAAATCCATGATTGCCGGCATTGGTTGACTGTTATGCAACGAAAGTGCGGCCGTACAAAAAGGCATGGTTCGCACAATCATGCTTTTTTCGGTGAAGGCCGGCAGGGGTGATCCCCTTTATCCTTCGGCTTCCGGGAAGGAAGAGGGGGCTTCGGGCCGTAGCCTTTTTTCAGCGGCGGTTGACGGGGCGGCGAACTTGTCTGCCGGTTCTTCAGAACGTTTTTCATAGGCCAACCCCCCTTTCCATGCGGCGACGGCAAGCCGAGACAATTCTATTGACACGGTATTGCAATGCCGATTCTATACCCTGGTCAACTGCCTGTACTTAATCCGGTGGGGTTGATCGGCCGCCTTGCCCAGTCGCTTCTTGCGATCCGCCTCATAATCGGAATAATTTCCCTCGAACCATACGACGGCGCTGTCACCCTCGAAAGCAAGAATATGTGTCGCGATGCGATCGAGAAACCAGCGATCATGAGAGATGACAACCGCGCAGCCGCCGAAATGTTCCAGAGCCTCTTCAAGGGCGCGCATGGTATTCACGTCGAGATCGTTCGTCGGCTCGTCAAGCAGCAGAACATTTGCGCCTTCCTTGAGAACGCAGGCCAGATGGACCCGGTTTCGCTCGCCCCCGGAGATCATCGTCGCCTTTTTCTGCTGATCTGTCCCCGAGAAATTGAATCGCGCCACATAGGCCCTTGAATTCACTTCCCTGTTCCCAAGCACGATCGTGTCGTTTCCGCCGGAAATCACTTCCCATATGGTCTTTTGCGGATCCAGGGTGTCCCGGTCCTGGTCCACATAGCCGAGTTTCACTGTCTCCCCGACACTGATGCGGCCTGAATCGGGTTGTTCCTGACCGGTTATCAGCCGGAAGAGCGTCGTCTTGCCCGCGCCGTTGGGACCGATGACGCCGACGATGCCGCCGGCAGGCAGGGCGAAGGTCATGTTCTCGAAAATCAGTCGATCGCCGTACGCCTTCGACACTTTTTCCGTTTCAATGACTGTCTTGCCGAGCCGTGGTCCCGGCGGAATGAAGATTTCAAGATCCTTCGACTGTTTTTCGAATGCCTGGTTCAGGAGCGATTCGTAGGCCGTTATTCGGGCCTTCCCCTTCGCATGGCGGCCCTTGGGGGACATGCCTATCCAGTCAAGCTCTCTCTGCAGCGTCTTCTGTCGCTCCGTTTCCCCCTTCTCCTCCTGCTTCAGCCGGGTCTGTTTCTGATCGAGCCAAGATGAGTAATTCCCTTTCCAGGGGATTCCCCTGCCCCGGTCGAGCTCCAGTATCCAGCCCGCCACATTGTCCAGGAAATACCGGTCGTGGGTCACGGCGATAACAGTTCCTTCATACTCCTGAAGATGGCGCTCCAGCCATGCTACCGTCTCGGCGTCCAGGTGATTGGTCGGCTCGTCCAGAAGAAGGATGTCCGGCTTCTGAAGCAACAGCCGGCAGAGGGCGACCCGCCGTTTTTCCCCGCCGGAAAGGATGCGGACGGGAGTTTCTCCGGGAGGACATCGCAGGGCATCCATGGCCATTTCGAGACGGGAATCCAGATCCCAGGCGTCGAAATGATCGATTTGTTCCTGCAGCGTTCCCTGTCGTTCCATGAGCCGGTTCATTTCCTCATCCGACAGGGGTTCAGCAAATTTTTCGCTGATTTCATTGTATTCCTTCACAAGATCGACGATCTCCTGCAGGCCTTCCTCAACGCAAGCCCTGACGGTCTTTCCCTGATCGAGAAGAGGTTCCTGCTCGAGGCAGCCCACGGTGTACCCCGGAGAAAGGATGGCCTCCCCGTCGAACTCCTTGTCGGCACCGCCCATGATCCTCAAAAGAGAACTCTTTCCCGATCCGTTCAAGCCCAGTACGCCTATTTTCGCCCCGTAAAAGTAAGAAAGGGAAATATCCTTCAATACTTGTTTGTTCTGATAAAACTTGTTCACTCTCATCATCGTGTAGATGATCTTGGTGGAATCGTTGCTCATGTGCAAACCTCTTTCATTTCTATGAAGAACCGGTCATGCCGGAACAGCGTCGATTGCGGCAGGGCAAAGTTCATGGAGAGCGTCGAGCAGGAGCTGTTGCGCCTTCGCCTCGACTCATGCTCTGTCGCATCGAGGCTTTGTAATTGCGAAACGGGAAAATAGCAAGCCGAAAGATAGCTGATTGGCGAGGAGCGCTTCTATCAAATTCATACAGCCTTCGCTGTCGCCATGGCCGCCGCCCATGAAAGGCCTATCGTTTTCAATCGACGAGCATCAGGCAGTAAAGGTTCTGCGTTTCCGATTTTGCCCGCAACGTTTGTATGAAGAATCCGTTGTTTCTGGCAGTCGTGAAAACGTCTATTCCGCAGGCCTCCATGGACGGCCTCGCCTTGTCGGGAAACCGGCATGGCAGCTCTTCCCGTTTTCCACATTCGTCGCAGAGCAAACAGGGCCCCGCAAGCATTACGAAGGCCTTATAGTAGCCGTCTTTGAAAAGATCCCCCTCCAGGGCGACAAGCCTTTCGAAACAGTCCATGTTTTTTTTGCCCCTGCCCTTTTCACCGGGCGACTGCCGGTGAAAAAGAACCGCCCGCTTATAGGAATCGAGCATCGCTCTTGTCTCTCGCGGCGAAGGCGTATAGGGCGGACAACAGTATCCGTTCCTGTAGGGACATCCGAACAGACATTTTTGCAGCACCCATTGGGCGGTCACAACGGTAGCGGGGTCGATGACTTTCGCATCCGTCGCCCCCTCCCGAAGAGCTTTCTCGCAATATTTTTCCAGATCGGACGTTTCCATTCACACCCCCCGAAGAAAGGCCTTCCTCTTGTTCAGATTCCTACTGTCCTTCGCCTTCAATTGCTTCTAACGGCGAGGGGCTCATTTCCAGGCTCTTGATCTCCGGAAGCGAGGCCCCAATGATGCCTTGCATGTCGCCGTACATGCCGGCCGTATTGGCGATTACCCTTTCTATTTGCTTTCCCCTCTTCGCCCAGATCTTCGTCATGGCGCGTTTTTCCTGATCGAGGTCGTCTTTCATGGTCACGAAAGCTTCGACGATCGCCTCTACTTTTTGTCTGAATTCCGGTCCTGAAAGATACCCGTAGAGGACTTCCATTTTTTCCTGCTTGCCCACCGATGAAAGCTTCGCCATGGCGACCTGGATCAGATTCATCCGCAAGGCTATCGTCAAACCGACGATCGAAGAATAATCCGTCACCCAGATGCCGTCGATGTAGCCGAAATTCCGGACATTCTGCGGCAGCGCCACGGACAGAAGAACGGCAATGTCGGCCTTCACCTCCCGCTGATCGTCCTTCAATTTTTGAATCCAGCCGTCGCTCCAGGCCTTTGTCCTTTTTGACTCCCAAATGATCGTGCCGCACTGCCGGCCGGCAGCGCTGTGAATCTTCTGCAAAATATCGGCGCCCCGTATGCCCTTCGGCACCGGCTCAATGGCGTCAGCCGGAAAATTAACTTTCAGAATGTCTTCCAGCTCGATTTCCAGAATCTCTCCCTGGGCCTGCTGCGAACCGACCTCCGCCTTGCGCCTCAGTTCCTCGATCTGTTTCCTGAGATCTGAAATTTGTTTTTCCTTGTCCAATTCCTTGAACCGGTGTTCCTCTCCGATGGCCCGGGCGGTCGCTTCTCTAATTTTCTCCCGTTCTTCGTCAAGCCTGCGGGCCACTTGCAGTTCAAAGGCTTTCTTGCTTTCCTCCAGTTCTCTCCGCTCTTTTCGCACGGCAAGCTCAGATTCCTGAGCTTCCTTCAACTGCTTTTCCTTGATCGCAAGCCGGTCCACCAGGTCCCGCGTTCTGATTTCGCTTTCCTCGGCGACCTTTCTGCGCATTTCCTCTTCAATTTTATCCCGCTCCTTCCTGATCCGCAGGGCTACCTGTTCTTCCAGAAGCCTCTTCGATTCTTCCAGTTCCCTTTCTCCTGCGCGGAGAAGCTGCGCCTTTTCTTCCAATTCCTGTTCCTTCTTTTTTCGCTGCTCCTCGAATTCCTGCTGCATCTGGCGCCTTATCTGATGGGAAATGGCCTGCGTGAGGGGTATCTCTTTTCCGCAATGAGGACAGATGATGAATTGCTCTTGCATCGCCGGCTCCTGAAATATCATGGTAATCGGTGCGCGTTGGAACACTGCGTCCGAACATGCAACCGTCAATATTGGATCACGACTATACATTATTTAGCGCGATCGGAAAACAGGCGTCGCTTTTTATCAACAAGGCTCTTCGATTTGATAGGAACTTTACAAAGAATCGGCCTATAAACGTCGCCGATCAAAGCGAACCGAAGAAACCGATCGCTGCTGGATCGCCGGGCGTGGCGGCTTCGAGCGCAACAATATTCTTACTGAAGGCTGGCGACGCCTTTTCATGCTTGCCAAACATTAAAAATTTATGGAAATTGCACATAATGAAGATTTACAGGAGTGCAACGATGAAGATGGACGAACTCACCGACGTTGTGTACGAAGTGGATCGAGGCTTGGCCTGGATCACGATCAACCGGCCCCACCGGCACAACTCCTTCACCAACCGGACGATCGACGAGTTGATCTTCTGTTTCAAGACAGCCTGGGCCGACGCCGGCGTGGGCGTTCTTGCTCTTTCGGGCGCCGGCGACAAGGCCTTCTGCACGGGCGGCGACCAGAAGCAGCGCAAAGAAACGGGCGACTACGGTCCATCGGAAACGGGCGTATCCGAAATCGAACACTTCCATCGACTGATCCGGGATGTGCCGAAACCGGTGATAGCCGCGGTCAACGGATACGCCATCGGCGGAGGACATGTGCTTCATGTTCTCTGCGATATCACCATCGCCGCCGACCATGCTCGCTTCGGGCAGACGGGACCGAGAGTTGGTTCCTTCGATGCCGGTTTCGGAACCTCCTATCTGGCGAGGATCGTAGGGGACAAACGGGCGCGGGAAATCTGGTATTGCTGCCGCCAATACGATGCCGCGACGATGGAACGCTGGGGCTTGGTCAACAAGGTGACGTCCCTCGCGGAACTGCGGAGCGAAGTGAGAATATGGGCCGATGAGCTGCTCGAAAAAAGCCCCACATCTCTCAAGGCGCTCAAATACTCCTTCAATGCAGACAGCGATTCGATTATCGGAGTGAGCAGACTTTCTCAAATCAGTCTCGATCTCTTTACGGCAACGGACGAAGCGAGAGAAGGCCTCAACGCCTTCAATGAAAAGAGGGCGCCGGACTTTTCTCCTTTCCGATAGAAACAGACCAACAGATCATCCACCGAAGAGAGAAGGGGAAAACCTTTTTAATCGCGTCCGACGATCTCGCTGATTTCCTGCTGTCTCCGATCGACTATCATGGGCATTTCATCGCTGTCGGCAACTCTCAGGGAACCTGCAACGACAGGTTCCATATGCCGGGATCGCCGCTGCTGGTGGTAATTACCGGCCTCTTCGCCACGCCCAGCACCCGTTGCGTCTCGTCCGGCATGACGGAATTCAAGTACGCCCGAAGCTCTCTCATCGTAATTAAACCGTCTTTCGGGGCGATGCTCTCGAATCCGTCAGCTCCGCCGGCTAAGCCCTTCAGAAGCGAGTGTGTAAATGCCCCGTTTGTCCAGGACGTATGCTCGATTGCCTGGCGGTCTGAATCGGCGCCCACCATGAAGATCCACCCCTTGGGAACCGTCTGTTCTCTTCTCATTTTATCAATATCCGGCACTATGGAAATTCCCTTGCCGCCCCGGGTTATAAGCTTGCCCGCATGGCAGGTATCGGCAAGGACAATCACGTTCCGGGACCGTCTCTCTTCGAGGGCCTGCCGGACCTTGTCCATGCGGTATCCCGTGGCCGGAATGCGGATATCGGTGTCGTGGCAGGCTAAATAAACCTTCTCGGGGTCTTCCGGATCGGGAAATCCGTGACCCGACCAGAAGAGCACGATAAGGTCGTCAGGTCCCGTCTTGGTCAGCCAGGATTCCAGGGCTATCATGACGTTGCGCAGAGTGGCTTCCTCGTTGATCAGCATCCTGATGTGGCTCTCGTTCCATCCAAGGGCTGCCAGAGACCGAGTAAACGCCCTGGCGTCGTCGTCGGCGAACACAAGGTTCGTAAGACCCTCCTGCGTTGCATAGCGATATTTGGAAATGCCTATGACGACGGCCCATGCTTGGGAGGTTCCGCCGAAGGCCG
>JAFGGB010000137.1 GCA_016930775.1 Deltaproteobacteria bacterium | reverse complement strand
TGGGTGATCTCTGAACTCCTCAAGGGAAGGCTCAACAGAGGTTTGAGGGACAATCTTTATTTCTGGAGAGACAATACAGGCCATGAAATTGACTGCCTCGTGGACCAGGGAGAGCGGCTCCTTCCCATCGAAATCAAGTCCGGTAAGACGGTGTCAGATGATTTCTTCAAAGGGCTCAGGTTTTGGTCCCGAATTTCGGGGACCGAGGCCAAAGATGCGATTCTCGTGTATGCGGGACTGATGGACCAGAAGCGCAAAGACGGACAGGTCCTTTCCTGGAGGTCCTTTGGAAAGGCGTTTCCAATGGCGATATAACCCGTCCTGTGGTTCCGACTGCGCCCGTTATGCCATAGTCAAGTAGTGTTCAGGTTTTTTCGCACTTTTTTTGTTGGTGGTCCCTCTGCTGCTGGTTCTTTGGCTCCGATGTCATCATAGCTCGGAGGGTTATGCAGAAGAAGGTTGATCTCTGGGAATCGGTTTCAGGCGATGAATCTGCTTCGCTTCAGGGCTGTTCATTGCATGCCAAAGATCCCAATCTTGTTGCAAATCCAGCCAGAAGTCTGCGGACATATTCAAAACGCGGGAAAGACGCAACGCCGTATTTGGAGTTACCGAACGTTTGCCTTTGATAATTTCGTTCAGCCGAGGGTAAGATACGCCCAGACGACGAGCTAGCTCTGCCTGTGAAAGGCCAAGCGGTTTGACGAATTCCTCGAAAAGCATCTCTCCAGGATGCGTCGGGGGTCGATTTCGAGGCAACCGCCTCCCAATATCAGTGGTAATCAGTGATTTCGATTTCATAGGCATGGCCTTCCTCATATATAAAACAAATTCTATAGTGTTGATTAATGCGGATACTGTATTGATTCTCCCGATCGCCTTTCAAAGGTTCCAATCGATTTCCAGGAGGCACGTTAAGTTCATGAATCTCCCGAACTCTGTTGATTTGATCCAATTTTCGGCGAGCAACCGGCCAAATAGATTGAGGGCAGCATCTTCGGGCTGCTTGTGATGCCACACCATCAAAAATATCCTCTGTGCCAGCAGTCTTAAACGTTCTTATCATGGCTCATATTATAATGGGGTCCATTATAGAGATCAAGCCATTTCCACCGCACCCATAACGCCGGGCATAGCCAGTATGATCGGGTCAATTCTTCGGATCTATCCCTGATGGCCACCTCGATTCCCCCATCTATGGCCACCAAAAATTCCCCCACCTGTCGTCGTTTCGAGAAAATTCGAGGCAAATCGCCTCCTCCAGCGCCTTTTCAACCAGAATGAGCAGTCATTCATTAGGACTTTTCTACCTCCACGAGGATGCGGATGCTGGCACTGCTGTACCGTCTGTCGCCCAACTTCGGGTTGGCGCTACCGATTGGTCGGAACCGAAGGAAAGAGAAAAGCAGTTGAAGTCACTTATTCAGGATACTTTTGACGCAAATGACTCAAACATTCCACCCCTCTGGGTCCGAGAGTCTTTCGTCAAAGAGGCCTTGAGCACGGGGATCAATTTGGCTGAGCTATCGCGTTCCGAGTTGAAAAAAGAACTTGAGAAGCATAAACCGCGAACCGCTTTATGAAATAGACAAAGCCCGTCGCGCAATTCCTCGGGCGTTAGACCGATGCGGGAATAGAGATCATGAGTGGTGAGGCGGTGGACCGAAAGGGCATTGATAATACGGAAGGCCATGGGCTGATATTGTGGACGGGTGAATGCGTTCTTCATTTTTTTTGCCTCCAGGACGCTGCTGCATTCGACAATAGCAGAAACTTGGGAACCGCCTTGTTGGCAGAATTTTCAATAAGCGTTTTCCAGTAACTGTCATAAGACCTGATTCCAGGCTTGGATATCTTCAGCGCCAATCGATGCCCTTGATAAAAAATCGCCGATGCTATAATAACCTTTTCGAGGAGGTAGTGTCATGATGAACCAGTCACGCGTTGCCATCGCCCTTGCGCTCATTTTTTTGTCATGTGGCATAATCTCCTGCGACAACAGCGGCGACCCGATTGTTCCACCTTCACAGGAAGATTTTAGTGGTATGTCGTGGACGGAAGCGTTTAACTCCTTTCACGCCAAGTTCTCCACGGAATATCCTTACACCGACTGGAAGGGGATAGATTGGGAGGCCTTGCGTTCTGAGTATCTTCCTCAAATCGAGGCCGCTGAAGTAACAAACGATCAGGAAGCATATCTGACAGCATTGCGTGGCTATATCTTTTCTATTCCCGACGGACATATCATGGTCCTCGGAGACGCGATGACATCCCTTATCGAGCAGCACACGGCGGGAGGATTTGGGATGTGTATCACAGGGCTCGATGATGGAAGTGCCATAGTTAACCTTGTGATTGCCGATGGTCCCGCAGATGAAGCCGGCATCGAAGCCGGTGCCGGCATCACTCAATGGAACGGCATGCCCATCGCGGAAGCACTATCTCAAGTCGATCTTCTTTGGCGGCAGTCATACAGCCCGATCGCAACGGACGAGTTGGAAACGATTGAACGATACCGTTACTTGACGCGGGCGCCGGTCGGAACACAGGTAGACGTGACATTCCAGAACGAAGGAGAAATTTTAAGTCAGACGGTGAACCTTATGGCTGTTGCCGATGACAATTCGACTCTTTCCAAGGCGAATTTCGCAGCCCCTGCAGATATGTCGACGGTCGTTTCCTACGAAATACTTTCAAGCGGATATGGTTATCTGAAATTGACTTACGAGCCTAACGATTGGTCTGCTTTCGAAGATTTCAAAACGGCGATCCAATATTTTGTGGATGCCGATGTGCCGGCACTCATCATCGATATCCGCGGCAATCGCGGCGGCAGTGACGATATGGCTGCGGCATTTTCGGGGTTTTTTTATCAGAGTTCATCCTTTTATGAATATCAGGATTTCTATAACACGCTGACCGGCCAGTTCGCTATAGGCATACAGGATGAGAGTGGTGCGGTCACGCCCGGAGGGTCTTTAATGATCACGCCCCGGCCACCTTCTTTTAGCAAGAAAGTAGTGGCTCTTGTGAATCCAGGTACCATAAGTTCCGGCGAAGGTGTTGCGATGGGAATTGGGCGCGCTCCCCTTGGTCAGGTCGTTGGATTCTACGGAACGAACGGTTCTTTTGGAATGGTGGGTAACGGTGTTTTAATGCCTCCCTGGATCGAGGTAGGCTTTCCTTATGGGAGATCGCTCGATGAAACAGGAACGATCCAACTCGACAGCAAAAATGGCATAGGAGGCGTTGCTCCTACGATCCGAGTCCCACTCACGAAAGAATCCGCGATTGCCTTTGCAAACGGCGATGATCCAGAATTATCCTACGCCATTGAGTGGCTCGAAGCCAATCCATAAGAAAAGAATTAACCATAATAACTCGAATCAAACCTTTTGAAATCCTGGATTTTGCTGCTTTTAATCCTGGCGGATTTTCCCCTTGCCACCGCTGATCTGAAACTGGGATAAAACCGGCGATTTGAAAGGGCCATTTTATTCCTTTCAATCTTTTTCGAGATTTCGGGGGGGAATCAACGTCCAACTCAGACCGGCACGTTATATGAGTTGGTTTGTTGAATCTTTTTTCAACGTGCCTTCTCACTCCGGCTGTCCA
>JAFGGB010000136.1 GCA_016930775.1 Deltaproteobacteria bacterium | reverse complement strand
TGTCGCTTACACGAGAGCACTGGGCGGCGTAGAGGCCCGAACCATCGATCTGTCGGCGATCGAAAAAAACGATTTTTTCTGTCCCGACGTCATTGCCGCCGTCGCCATGGAAGAGAAAATTCAGCAGGCCCGTGCGGCCGGAGACACTCTCGGAGGAATCGTGGAGATTATCGTCAGGGGGTGCCCGCCGGGACTCGGCGAGCCCGTCTTCGACAGGATGGACGCAGATCTCGCCAAGGCCCTTATGAGCGTCGGCACGGTGAAGGGCGTCGAGATCGGGGCCGGCTTCGCCGCCGCCAGGATGACGGGCTCGCAGTGCAACGATCCCATAGGGCCGGGCGGGTTCGTCTCGAACCATGCGGGCGGCGTTCTTGCGGGCATTACAACAGGCGCCCACATTGTAGCGCGTGTTGCCTGCAAGCCAATACCGTCAATCGAAGCTGAACAATATACAGTGGACATCCATGGACGGCCGACTGTCGTTTCCGTCGGAGGGCGGCACGACCGTTCGGTGATACCGCGGATAATACCGGTCGTAGAGGCGATGACGGCGATTACGATAGCGGACCATCTGCTCCGCCAGAAAGCCCTCTCCCTGTCGGCAGATAACAGGCTTTGACAAGCCAATGCAGCACGGGGGGCGCACGAAGAAGCTCTATCGTTCTACGGAACGATCGCGGCAATCCTTCGGTTCTCCGGGAGGAGGCATCTTTGCCCATCGGTTGCGTTTTTCCAATTGACAGAGAAACGTTGTTCTGCTATAGAGAAACGTCAGCTTAACGGAAGGTCAGCGCAATGAACATAAGCTATTGTATTTACTTCTGTTGGTGGCGATACATCCAAAAGGAGACCGTCCACCGCTAGCCGATTCGACAACAGGTACGTTAAGCCGTGGAGGTTTTACCCAGTCTTCACGGCTTTTTTCATCAGAATAGACAGAAAGGCCGTGAGAAACCTCGCGGCCTTTTCACAGTCCAGATAAAGGGAACCAAGAAAAATGCACTATCCGTCCTTTCAGACCTTCGATCGCTTAGCCCGGCAGGGCAATCTCGTTCCTCTCTGCCGCGAGATCCTCGCCGATACGGAAACGCCCGTGACGGCGCTGATGAAACTTTCAGGCGGCCGTCACACCTTTCTCCTGGAAAGCATGGAGGGCGGAGAAAAATGGGGGCGGTATTCCTTTATCGGCGCCGATCCCCACAGCACGTTCGCCGTCCTGGGCGACGACGTCATCATCGAAAATAAAACAGGACGTCTCGCAACGCCCCACAGAGGCGATCCTCTCGGCCTTTTAAGGCAATTCCTTGGACGATTCAGGCCCGTGAACGTTCCCGGACTTCCTCGATTCTACGGCGGGGCCGTTGGATACTTCTCCTACGACATGATCCGGCACTTCGAAAACCTTCCCTCGCAGGCGCCGGACGACCTTGGAACGGCTGACGCGCTTTTCGTCTTCACGGACGGCATGCTTATCTTCGACAACCTGCGACACACCATGATGGTTGTCTCCTCCGTCAGGATCGAGGAATCGGCCACGCTGAGGGAGGCCTACGGCCGCGGCATCGCCACGATCGACGGAATCATCGACTCGCTATCCCGCCCACTGGCGGCTCGACGGTCTTCGGCGCCCGCCGCAGACCCCGCTCCATCATCGAACGTTGCCAGGGAGCGCTACATGGAGATGGTCGCCACGGCCCGCGAATACATTCACCGGGGCGACGCCATTCAAGTGGTGCTGTCACAGCGGTTTCGCGATAGCCTGCGAAGCTCGCCCATCGACCTCTACCGGGCGCTCCGATACATCAACCCATCGCCCTACCTTTTCCACCTGGCCTTTGACGATGTGATCCTCATCGGATCATCGCCGGAGGTTATGGTCCGCCTTGAGGAGGGCCTTGTGGAACTCCGGCCGATAGCAGGGACGCGGCGGAGGGGAACAACGGAGCAGGAAGACCGGCGGCTCGCCGACGAACTCCTTCAGGATCCGAAAGAACGGGCCGAACATGTGATGCTCGTGGATCTGGGACGAAACGATCTCGGCCGTGTGGCCGAAACGGGAAGCGTCCAGGTGACGAAGCTCATGGAAGTGGAACGCTATTCTCATGTCATGCATCTTGTGTCCAACGTACAGGCTCACACAGCGCCGGGGATGGATTGTTTCGACGTGATCAAAGCCGCCTTTCCGGCGGGAACTCTCACCGGCGCTCCCAAGATCAGGGCCATGGAAATAATCGACGAACTGGAGCCGACGCGACGGGGCCCCTACGGCGGCGCCGTGGGATACATAAGCTATTCCGGCAACATGGATCTCTGCATCACAATCAGAACCATCATGCTTGCGGGAGAAAGCCTCTACGTTCAGACGGGAGCGGGGATTGTGGCGGAATCCGATCCCCAAAAAGAATATGAAGAAACGGTAAGCAAGGCGGCCGGCATGATGGAGGCGATCAGGCTTGCAGCATCCGATTTCCATCTCCCCGGCCCCGAGACGGAGGCATGATATGGTCCTCATGATCGACAATTACGATTCTTTTACGTACAACCTCGTCCAATACATTCGACAGATGGGCCAGGAAGTCAGAGTCTACCGCAACGATGGCATAAGCTGCGGCGAAATCGAAGATCTCTCGCCGAATGCCCTCGTCATATCGCCGGGTCCCTGCACGCCCCGCGAGGCGGGAGTGAGCGTTCAGGTCGTCACCCGCTTCGCCGGCGTCATCCCCATACTGGGAATCTGTCTTGGACATCAGTCCATCGGTTTCGCCTTCGGGGCCGAAATCGTCCGGGCCGGGCGGATCATGCACGGAAAGACCTCGCCGGTCTTTAACGACGGAAAGACAATTTTTCAGGGACTCCCGAGTCCTCTTACGGCGGGCCGATACCATTCACTCCTTGTCAGGCGCGAGACCTTGCCCCCGGAACTCACGATAAGCGCAGAAACTGAAGAAGGAGAAATTATGGGAATCAGGCGCCGCGACTGCCTCGTCGAAGGCGTCCAGTTTCATCCGGAATCGATCCTGACCCCTCAAGGCAAGAGAATTGTGAGGAATTTTCTTGACGTTGCGGGCATTAATACAAGGAGCGCACAAGCATGATAAAAAAGGCAATCGGCGAACTGGCGGCTTTGAGGAATCTTACCGAACAGGACATGATGGCCGCACTTGACGTCATCATGGAAGGCGCCGCGACGCCGGCCCAGATCGCATCTTTCATTACGGCGCTTCGCATGAAAGGCGAGACGGTCGACGAAGTGACCGGCGCCGCCCGGATCATGCGGCGCAGGGCGACTCGTGTGGACGCCCGTTCTTCCGTCATCGTAGACACCTGCGGCACGGGAGGCGACGGCGTCAATACGTTCAATATCTCCACCGCCGCAGCATTCGTCGTGGCCGCCTCGGGGATCACCGTGGCAAAACACGGCAACAGAGCCGTATCGAGCCGATGCGGCAGCGCCGACGTTCTCGAAGCCCTGGGAGTGAAGGTCGACGCCGATCCGGAAATCATGGAGGAATGCCTTCATGAGGCAGGCATCGGATTTCTTTTCGCTCCGCGACTTCATGCCGCCATGAAACACGCCGTCGGCCCCCGGCGGGAGATCGGCATCAGAACCATCTTCAACATGCTGGGCCCCCTCACCAATCCCGCCGGCGCCACGGCGCAGCTCCTCGGCGTCTTTGACGCCCGCATCACCGAGATGTTCGCCGCCGTCCTGCGAAATCTCGGCGCCCGAAGAGCCTACGTGGTTCATGGTTTTGACGGCCTCGACGAAGCCACAGTAACGGCAGAAACCCGGGTGTCGGAATTGAGGGACGGAACTGTCAGAACCTACAACATCGATCCCGTCGAGATTTTCGGCCGCCGCGCGGACATCGAAGAACTCCGCGGAGGTACAATCGATGACAATGCCTCGATTCTGAGAGGGGTTCTGGAAGGCGAGCAGGGACCCCGCCGGAACATCGTCCTTCTGAATGCAGCCCTTGCTGTCATGGCCGGCGAAAAAGCCGGCACGCTCGCCGACGGCATCGCCGTCGCGGCCGAATCGATCGACAGCGGCAGAGCGCTGAAAAAACTTGAGGATCTGATTGAATGTTCAAACAGGTAAGAGAGAGCAACATCCTTGCCGGAATAGCCGAATGCAGGCGGCGGGACGTGGAGTCTTTGAAGACGCGCAAATCCCTTGACCGGATCCGCGCAGAAGCGATGGAAAGCCCCTTATGTCGGGATTTTGCCGCCGCCCTGACGGCCGTTCCCTGCGCAGTCATCGCCGAAATCAAGCGCACATCGCCCCTGAAGGGACGGCTCCGGGAAAACTTTGATATTTGCGCCATGGCTCGGATTTACGAAGACAACGGGGCGGCGGCCGTCTCCGTCATTACCGAAGAGAGACACTTCGAAGGCTCGCCCTTGTTTCTCCGTGAGATCAGAAATCGCATCACCCTGCCGCTTCTCAGGAAGGACTTTGTTGTCGATCTCTACCAGATCTACGAGGCGAAGGTCCTGGGCGCCGACGCAGTGCTCATCATAGCGGCTCTCGTCGACGAGGGCAGTCTCAGAGACTTTATCGACGCTGCCGCCTCGACAGGGCTTCATTCCCTGGTGGAGGTTCACGACGCCCGGGAGGTCCAACGAGCCCTTGCCGCCGGAGCTTCCATCATCGGCATCAACAACCGTGATCTCCAAACCTTTCGGACAGACCTGGAAACCACGGAACAACTGGCGCCGCTCATACCCCGCAACCGAATCGTCGTCAGCGAGAGCGGCATAGCAGCGAGGAACGATATCGAACGTCTCCGTTCGGCGGGTGTTACAGCCGTCCTCGTAGGCGAAACGCTTGTCAGGGCATCGGACCCGGGGCTGAAATTGAGAGAACTGCTGGGGACAGCCGGGCGCCATGGAAATTAAGATATGCGGCATCACAAACCGCCCTGACGCTCTGGCCGCCGCTGACGCCGGCGCCGACGCGCTGGGTTTCATTTTTTACCCCGGAAGTCCCCGGTTCATACCACCCGAGCAGGCCAGAGAGATCATCAACAGACTTCCCCCGGGAATAGCCGCCGTCGGCGTTTTCGTCAACAGCGCCCCGGAGGAAATCCTCCGCGTCGCCGCCTTCGTCGGCCTCACGATGGTCCAGCTCCACGGAGACGAG
>JAFGGB010000135.1 GCA_016930775.1 Deltaproteobacteria bacterium | reverse complement strand
CTATGATACATTTCACCGCATTCATCCCTTCGAGTTGAACGTGCGGAAAACGGATACGGCATTGACGCCTCCGAAGCCGAAGGTATTCGACATGGCGGTCCTGATTGACCGCTTCCGCGCATGGTGGGGCACGTAATCGAGTGTGCAGGCCGGGTCCCGGTTGTCCAGGTTGATCGTCGGGGGAAGCATGCCATGATGGAGCGCAAGAACGGTGATCGCTGCCTCCACGCCGCCCGTCGCTCCGAGAAGGTGACCGGTCATGGACTTTGTGGAACTCACGGCAAGCCTCTGTGCATGAACCCCGAAGACCCGCTCTATGGCCTGGGTTTCGCAGAGGTCGTTGGGGATCGTCGATGTTCCGTGGGCGTTGATGTAATCGATTTCCTCCGGCGAGCACCCGGCGGCCTTAATGGCGAGAGCCATGCATCGGGCCGCTCCCTCGTGACCGGGCGGCGGCGCGGCTATATGATAAGCGTCGCTCGTGCAGGCCGCGCCGATCATCTCTGCGTAAATCCGGGCGCCCCGGTTCATCGCTCGTTCCAGTTCCTCGAGAATGAGGATGCCGGCGCCCTCGCCGATGACGAAGCCGTCGCGATCCCTGTCGAAGGGACGACTGGCCCGTTGAGGTTCGTCGTTTCTTGTCGAGAGAGCCCTCATGGCGTTGAAGCCTGCAATGGCTATGGGACGGACGGCAGCCTCGGCGCCGCCAGTGACCATTATATCAGCGCAGTCGTCGATGATTTGCCGGTAGGCGTCGTGTATAGCATTGTTGCCGGCAGAACATGCCGTGCTTACGCTGCTGATGGGACCCTTGAGCCCGAAACGGATGGCAATGTTGCCGGGAGCGAGATTAGCCAGGAGCGCCGGTATTGCGAAGGGGGATATTCTTTTAGGACCGGCTGTGTTAAGAGCTCCCACTTCTCTTTCGATGGTTCTGAGCCCGCCGATGCCGCTCCCGAGAATTACCCCGGCCCGTTCCGCTACAGTTGAATCTATCGCCAAAGCAGCGTCCTTCAGTGCCATTTCCGCTGCGGCCAGTGCAAAAATTATAAAGGGATCGACACGCCTGACCTCTTTAGCGTCCATGAAGTTAAGAGGATCGAAACCCTTCACTTCCCCGGCGATAGTTGTTTTGTATCCCGAAGTGTCGAATTGTGCGATCGTCGAGATGCCGGATCGGCCCCGGCAGATTCCCTCCCAGGTTTCAGCAATGCTGTTTCCGAGAGGAGTAACGGCGCCAAGCCCCGTGACGACGACCCTGCGATTCTTTCTCGACATTACTTCTTCAAGGTTTTCCGTATGTACTCGACGGCGTCCTGAACGGTCTTGATCTTCGCCAGGTCTTCGTCGGAAATCTCGATATTGAAATTATCCTCCATGGCCATGACCAATTCAACGATATCCAATGAATCGGCGCCAAGATCGTCAATAAATGAAGCTGCGGGAAGACATTCTTCCGCCGTTACGTTAAGTTGTTCTATAATTAATTTCTTTACGCGTCCTTCTATATCAACAGCCATGTATCTTCCTCCTTAGCAATATGAATCTTTGATCGGTTGCTATGCTATATATAGATGCCACCATTAACATGGAATACCTGACCCGTACAATAGGCCGAATCGGGAGAAGCCAAAAAAGCCACGACACCGGCCACGTCGTCGGGCGTGCCGAACCGGCCGAGCGGTATTCGCCGGAGCAGCGCTTCCCCGTTGTCCGTCAAGAGAGGATCGGTCATATCCGTTTCGATGATGCCCGGCGCCACGGCGTTAACACATATGTTTCTCGGCGCCAGTTCCAGGGAGAGAGACTTCGTAAGGCCGATAACGCCCGCTTTCGTCGCCCCGTAGCAAGCCTGGCCGGGGTTGCCTCCCTGCGCAACGACGGAGGTTATGTTGATGATGCGGCCGCGGCGATGCCTGATCATGTATTTGGCCGCCGCACGGCAGCAGTTGATGGTCCCCCGAAGATTCACGTCGAGGAGCGCTGCAATGTCGGCATCCTTTGCCCTGACGAGCAAGCCGTCGTGCGCGATGCCTGCGTTGTTGACCAGGACGTCGATCCTTCCCGCCTGTTTCTCGATGGAGGCAAAGGCTTCCGCCACAGCCCCGGAATCCGCCACGTCGAAGGGCAGCATGATTCCGCGTCCCCCGACCTTTTCTATCAACGAGAGAGTTTCCCGGGCGGCTTCTTCATTGTGCAGGTAATTAATGAACAAGGTCATCCCCGCGCGGGCCAGACGCCGGGCGACAGCTCTTCCTATTCCTCGCGAGGCGCCCGTTACCAGGGCCGTCTGCATCTTCACCATGGCCGGATTGTCCTGAGGGTTCTATCCTTCAATTGTCGCCAGCGCCCCTTCAAGGGACGCCCGGTCTTCCACGTTCACAACTGGAATGTCGGGGCGGATTCTCTTTATGAGATTCGAGAGAGTCTTTTTCGGACCCAGTTCTACGAAGAGCGTCACCCCCATGGATATCATCCGCTCAACCGTTTCCTGCCAGCGGACTGGAGCGTTCAACTGACTGGCGAGCAGACGCCTGGTTTTCGAGACGCTGTGCGAAGTCGTCGGGTCGAAGTTGGGAATCACCGGGACGGAGGTCTCGCCGACGGAGAGTTTCTCGAGGAGAAACGCCAGTTTGACGGTTGCACCGTCGAGAAGACGGCTGTGGCAGGGTACGCTGATGGGGAGCTTCACTGCTTTCGCCCCCGCATCTCGGGCCGCTTCCATGACGGATTCCACCGCCGGCCTTTCCCCGGATATTACTGTTTGACCCGGTGCGTTGAAATTGGCCGGCGCAACCATTCCGAGAGTTGGGTCGCTTCGGCGGCAGAGCAATTCAACCGCATCCCTGGAAATGCCGATGATCGCCGCCATGCATCCGCTGCCCGCCGGCACGGCATCTTTCATATACTGGGCTCGCGACCGGACGAGACGGACCGCATCGGCGAAAGACAGTGAACCGGCCGCCCGGAGCGCCGAAAATTCGCCAAGGCTATGGCCTGCCATTACACGGGGCGTCAGAGAAGAGGCCTTGCGGAATACCTCGAAGCAGGCGCAGTTCACGAGAAAAACGGTCACTTGCGTGTTCACGGTCTGGTCAAGAACATTCTGAGGTCCATCAAGGCAAAGCCGGCCCGCATCATATCCAAGAATATTGGATGCTTCACTGAAGAGTTGCCGCACTTCCTCGCTGGACTGAAGAAAGTCGGCGCCCATGCCTACATATTGCGCTCCCTGGCCGGGGAACACTATGCCCAGACTTTGCGTCATCGCCGCTCGGGAATCTGTCGACTATTCCTGGCTGGACACTACTTCGCGTCCCTTGTAAGTGCCGCAGTGAGGGCATATCCGATGAGGCGGCTTCTGCTCTCGGCACTGGGGACAGATTGAGCCGCTCACCACCTTCAGGGCGTCGTGCGACCTGCGCATGTTCTTCCTGGACAGCGAATGTCGTTTCCTTGGATTTGGCATCGATATCTATGTTCCTTTCTGTATTTTCACATCTTTCAATATACCGAAGGGCCCACTTCTTCCCGTTTTGCCATGGCTGCAGGACCCCTCGTTGAGATCCTGCCCGCAAACGGAGCATAACCCCTTGCAGTTCTCGCTGCAGAGAGGTCTGATCGGTATCTTCAGAACCACCTGCTCAACAATTATCTGCGAAAGATCAACCATATCATCGCGGTAAAAGATGAAATCGAGATCTTCGCTGCTTAGTTCCCGCTCCTCCTCTCCGAAGGCGGGCTCCGGCATGAGGATATAGTCGAATTCAGTCGCAAGAGGAAATTCAACGTGCCTCAGGCAACGGGAACAGCTGAGTTCCAGATTGGTCGTTACGGTCCCTTGCAAGATCACGTTTTGCATCTCCCGCTTGATCATGCAGGCGACATCGACTTTTTCAAGAGCAAAATCGCGAGGTTCGGAATCCTCCAATAATTGAAAGAACTGCTGCCCGCTGTATGTGGCCTCTACATTAAGGCCTTCGGCGGGGATATTGTCAATTTTTATTAACACCGCTTACCGCACGCAGTATATATAATAAGGGTAGTGACATAATTATAATTCGGGCGGCTTGTCAAGTAAAATCTCCCGTTTTCCGGGCGGCGCTTCAGGCCGACCGATAGTATCATAGCAAATTCGATTCCAGCGCTCCTTGCTGAGAACATGGCATTGAAAGACAAGACCTTCTTGGCGGGGCACGTCGACGGGACGGTTTTTTTGTTGCATAAATGCAACAGAAGTGGTGAACAGAAGCAATATTGCGAGCCCGATGAATTGAAAAATATGGGATCGCATACGCCTCGAACAGCTTGGAATGAAATGCCGTCAACGTGACCGGGCGCCCAGTGCGAACCGGTCAACTTTGTACTTGACCTTTTCGACGTTATTGTCTAATAAGCGGAAATTCCTTGGCTGCTGGAGGATCGTCCAGCGGTAGGACTCAGGACTCTGTTTCCCGCCGTCCAGGCTCGAATCCTGTTCCCAGCCAGGGAAACAAGGTCCCATCGTCTAGCGGTTAGGACGCTGGCCTCTCACGCCGGAAGCCGGGGTTCGATCCCCCGTGGGACCACCAAATATAACAAGGGGTTAGCGAGTTATTCGGCTAGCCCCTTTTTTCAGCAACTAAAAAACTACTATAGTTTTTCAATTTCGATCGTCGTTCCGTTATACAATCTGTCTTCGTAAATTTCGTTTGTCGGCAAGGCATGGGCGTATTTCATTGTCGTTTTTATGTCGCCGTGCCCGGCCAGTTCCTTCACCCGGCGGATGTAGACGCCGGCGCGGAGAAGATGGGTTATGTAGGTGTGACGAAGCGAGTGAAGAGTGATCTGATCCGACAGCCCCGATCTCTTCCGAATCTTGCCGAATGACCTGGTCATGGATTCGTGATTGATCAGAGGGGTGTCATCACCTGAGCCGAAGACAAAACGACCGTTCCTGGGCATTTGCTGCAGCAAGGAGACTATTTTGTGTGCCATCCCGACGACGCGGAACTTGCCCGTTTTAGTATTCCAGGATTCTTTGCCCTGGACGACGATTTGCCGGTGCTCCAGGTCCACGTCGTCCCACTCGAGCCAGAGCAGCTCCGCTCTTCGCATCCCGGTGAAGAGATACATCACAATCATGTCGTAGAGTCTTCCATGCAACCAGCCGTTCGATTCCCTGGCCTTTGAGAGGAGCGTTGCGAGTTCGCCGTCAGTGAGCGATCGAGGGATCCGGTCGCGACGATCGCGCAGCCTGTCGAGTCCTCTGGCAGGATTTTCCGTTACGGCCTTTTTTCTCAAGGCGATATCCAGGATCTGGCCGAGCTTGATGATTTCCTTGTTGACGGTGACGGCCTTTACGATCTTCAGGCGTTCGCGTCTGTATTCGGTTATGTCGTCGCGGGATATCGACGTCGCGAGCCGATCGGCTCCAAAATGATTGAGAAGATTCTTGATTCTGCTTATGTTTGTGCGGTGGACCTTGTCGCGGCACTCGGCGGCCGAGTTTACGAGAAATTCATCGGCCAGTTCTCCGAGCGTCGGGATAT
>JAFGGB010000134.1 GCA_016930775.1 Deltaproteobacteria bacterium | reverse complement strand
TTTTTTATCTCATCCCATCCGCCAAGACTCCTGATCAAACCTCCACCCATCAGATCGCGTCGTCTTCCCATGCGAATTCCTTCTTCAACGTATGACCGATACTTCTTTCGGGCTTCACCGGGCCGTTTAGCAAAGAACCCCAAAACATATTCATTATCCTGCCGCTCTCTCTTCTTTCGTTCCATCAATGCGCTATGCCCGCAATAGGGATAGTTGTCAAGCTCGGGCACATCAGCCGCGAGTCCCGACCGTAAGGGATTAAGGTGTATGTATCGAACCAACTCAAGAAGGCAGGCGTCTGCCCGGCATACTATGGATTTATATCTGTTCTGGAACAGCTGACCGTGGCGCTATAAAACACAGCATATCTCCTGCGAGGAGCCTTTTCATTAAAAAGGCGATCCCTCTGGAGCCGCTTCGGAACAGAAAATGTGCGTGATTAGATAATAACGACCATCCGCAACATTGAGTCTTGGTTTCAGGTATGAGAACAGAGAGCCGTCCAATGAAGTTTTCACGATCGGCGTCATCATTGAATATCGTGCGCCGTTCTATACCCCTGATCATGATATGATGCAAGAGGCCGGGAGAATCTAATCGGGCTGTCCTGGGCATGATGGTCGTCCCCTATATCCCTATATCCTATATCTCTATATCTATATCCTATCCTCCAAGAATGGAAAGAAATTTGAACGAAGAGATCGCATAATAAGCGTTTTCCATCGTAGCGATGCCGGCATGGGGTGACCTCGAAAAACCGCCGCTCTTGTTCTGGCAGTTCAGGATGAAATCGACACACCGGTCATGATAGCGGGGACGGTAAGAGATGATGGACGATGCCAGGACGCCGGCATGGATATATTCCATGTATGATAGAGAACTGTGGGGAACATCGGTGAAGCCGAAGAGCGGCATTTCGCATCTCCGGATGAATTGTTCAGTTTCCAATTCTTTGACCGGGTAATCCAGCATGTCGAGTATTGCAAGGGCCCTGGAAGTTTCCGTAAGGTTTGATTGGATATAACCGAAACCCCTGTCCTCGTTCTCGAAAGAAAAAATAAAACGGATGATATTACTCTCGATCATCTCGTCCCTTTCCATCTCCACGGTTCTGTATAGATCCACCAGGTAGATCAGGCGCTTGAAGATGGAGAGAATCTCTGCCGGCAGTTTTCTGACGTCCACAGCGTAGTGCTGCAGGTGTTTCAGGAGATAAGGGGCAAGATCGCGAGTCGGTTTCTCATTCAAGAACCGCAAACTTTTCAGGGAATAGAAAGCATTGAAGATGCTGTCATAGGATCCATCGTCATGCTGCATGTTTTGCAACCAGGCCACGGTCTTGTCATCGTGAAACGGTACATCCAGCTGATTCAGGATCGACAAGGCATAGTAACAATCCGATCCATTTGGTTCATCTAGTTTATAGAAACAGAAACCGCCACTCTCGCAGCGGCGTGCCAGGACGTATTCGATGATCCTCTCCCTCTGATCCAAATTATTCATGACCGTGAAGCTTTTCATGAAATGATTACCTTGGCAAACATATAGTAATGATTGTTGTAAAGAATGTCTTTTTTCATGTCCCTCAGGATAACTCGTCGTTCATCTGGCCAAGAAGTTCCTGGATGTTCGTGACAAATTCGTTAAGTTCCCTGGCGGCAGTTTCCGGCAGGGCACCGTATCCTCGCAAATAATTCGGCCGCAGTTCCTCGAATATAATTTGCAGAAACTGAGTGGTCGTCTTGGCACACCTCCAGATGCTCGTGTTTTCTTGCCTGAGCGGGATTTCTTGGTCTTCGAGAAACTTCAGCATGGCTTCCTGAATAAGCGCGATATGTGTGATAACCATTCTTTTTTGCGCAGGAGATAGATCCATCGTTAACTTGTGAAAAGGCGATTGTTGACCCGACACCCCCAATTTCGTTTCCAGTGTCGTCAGTCTTTTATCCACGTAACGAAACGAATTCGCCAGGACTCGTCTGTGATTGTCGCTAAATTCAACCATAGTCTCCTCACCACACGCATTTTTTGCCTAGTTCGGGGCGATGATCCACTTCAATCCCGCGACGTGGATCATGGCACGACTCCAGGCATCTTTTTCATTCCTCGTCAGCAGGTGTCTTTCAAGCGCAGCGTATTTGACAACATAGCTTTTCATGTCTTTGGCCGCTTCGTTGAATCGATGGGCCGCCTGAGACAGCAAATATTTTGACGTCTCCTCATCTGACAGAACCGACAGGAGCGACGCGAGGTGCCGCAGGCACACCCCCTGGGATCGTCCATAGGAGTCCCGGCCCTCCTTTTTTCTCAAAAAGATCGCAAGCTGTTCTATATAGGATTTCTCTGCATCGCGCATGAGAACGCATACCGAACAATGGTCGCGTTTTATGAGTCTTTCAACACCCTCAGCCAGATGTGCTGGGGATCCGGTAAGATCCGACAGCTTTCCGGCCAGGCGCTCCAGCAATTTCGAGTAGCCCGCCGAGAATCCTCGCGGAGAGGCGATGGATTCCAACTGCCACGTATGAGCCGGGCAGAATCCCAAGGCGGCTGCATATTCTTCTTGCACTGCCTCATGATTCGCAAAGGCGGAAATCCACTGGAAAAAGAAATCCAGCACAACTTCATTGATGTAATTGCAAACCGGGCACCCGCGTGTTTTCAAGTCTTTGTGAAAATCGACGCTCTCCCCATCATGATTCATCATATTCAAGCTCGTCCTTTTTAAGACATTTTGAGCGGTTCGCTCTTCCTCGACGTTTCAATTCACGTTCTATGGTTTCCCTCAGACCCAGAGGGTAACCCCCGCTCGCTTCTGCCAGATGATGAATCCGCGTTTCGGACCATTCAAGGCGGTGATGCTCAGCCCAGCGGCGCAACAGTTCCCCCGTGTTCCGGGCGGTGAGATAGGAAAGGGTAAGGACATGGGCCGGCATGAGTTCGGCGCGCAGGAGAAGCAGTTCGGAATCAGACAGAAAGTTCTCCACGACGGCGACAAAATGAAACCTTTTCTCCCAGCACAGATAGCGGATCAAGGCGAGTCTCGGCTTGGTGAGCCTCCCGATGTTATCCAGCACAATCACATGCCGCCTCTTGTCCGACAACTCTCTGTTGGCTATTCTGAAACGCATGGATTTGTAGCGGCAATGTTGCAAGTCCTCTTTCCTGTATCTCTTCTGCGGAAATAAGTCAGCCAAAAGCTCCCGACAGACCTGACCCGGGGTCATTGAAAAATCCGTGAACAGGAACCGGAATTGCTCCGTGGTTGACGTCTCAACGTTCCTGACCAGGGAGGACCGGCCAATGCCGTAGATACCCCTTACGATGACGTTGTCGCCGTGCTCCAGCGCCCTTATGATTTTCCTCGTCTCTTTTTCCCGGCCGATGAAAGTCATCCTTCACCATTCAAGAGTTGTTTGAGATGTCCAAGCCATCTCTCCGCCGATTCGAATTCCTCCCGCGCGAGAGGGATATCGAAGGGGAATACAACGGGCATGCGTTCGAGCTCAATACGCACATAATCGGACACGCTATTCTTATTTGTCCTCTTGACGACCATCGCCGATCGGATAGCACTTATGGGAAAACAGCAGGCATTAATGCCGTAGGCCAGTATGCCGGGACTGATCGGCCTCTCTTCCGTAATATAAAGGCAGCCTCCCCGGTCCATCGCCAGCAGGATTCCGTCGGTCGTCAGGCAAATCTTTTTGTTCCTCTTTTCCCCCTCTTTCCATTTCTCCCTGAATCTCAAAATGTCCAGGGGTCTTTCGTCATCCGTCGTTAAGGATTTCAAGAGGTCGAGCTGAGAACGCGGCGTCAGGCGCCAGGCAGCGTACCATCCGATGTTTTCACCCTGCGAAATGGCATGGGCCTTTTCCGTCAACCTGCGATATTCGCGAACAGCAGCCTCAAAATGATGGCTGCCCGTGGAGGTGTAAAAGAGGCTTGATCTGGACAACGCCCTTTCGTTTTCAAAGGTGATCACCAGCCAGCCGAGGAGAAGGGCGCTCCCAATCTCGATGTACAGGACCCGGTTGAAGGGAATCGATTGAATCGATGGCGCCGCCGACTCCTCATGCAGATCCCTGGAAATCAGGAATCTGCGCCCCGTGACGGCAACGGCATGAGATCCCGGATCGGCCTGGATATCAAATGGCGCCTTTTCCGCTTTCCTTACGGGTGCATAAAGGAGATAGTGGATACTCTCTTTCGGCTGGAGAGCGGACGCGATCAGACCGGCGTGAACGCCGACTAAGCCCTCAGGCCCACTCGCCCGAAAGATGTAGGGTTCTCTTCCGCTGGAGCGATAGTCCGACAGCCTCATTTCATTGCTCATTGTTAATACCTATGACTTGCCGAACCAGTTTTCGCACCAGTTTTGAAGGATGGCTTCCCTGCTTTTGAATGAGGCGGATGCCTTCAGGGCTGCCAATTTTCTTTAACGAGTTAATCATTTCCCGGATCACGTAAAAATCATTCTCCGATTCAAGAATGGATGCGAACGCGGTCTCGGCTTTTTCACTTTTCATTTCGTCGAGCAGCTGGATGGCTATCATCCTGCTTTCTCGAACAGGATGCCTCAAAGCATGAATCAGTTTCTTCTCGAAAGAGCACGAGTCGTAATCGGACATAGAATATCTGCAATACGGACATCGGGCGGCTTGAGGCCCTATTTCCTCCCAACAGTTGGGGCAAAAAAATCGGGTTGCCATAGTCTGAAAGGGTTGATCTGCAGGCGTGAAGGACGGGAGATATCACCTTTTCAGGAAAGACGGCCTCTTGATTGTTCGTCTTGCCCCTCCAAAGGTTCCGTTTATTGTTGTCGCACCTCACTGCCTGGCCGGATCGTCCTGCATCGTTTTTCCCATTCATGCAGGAGTCATCAGCCCATGAAGGCAGTTGCGGCGGACTCCATCGCCGATTTGACTTATTACTTTATACTTTTCCTTTCAGGGGGTTTTGAAATATCGCCGCCCGGCCCAGCTCGGCTTCGATCTCCAGCAGGCGGTTGTACTTGGCGATCCGTTCGCTGCGGCTGGCGGAGCCCGTTTTGATCTGGCCGCCTCCCATGGCCACGGCGAAATCGGCAAGGAAAGTGTCCTCTGTTTCTCCCGAGCGGTGGGAAATGACATATCCCCATCCCGCGCTTCGGCACAGATCAATGGCCTGAATGGTCTCCGTGACAGTGCCAATCTGGTTCAGCTTGATCAGCACGGCGTTGGCCGTCTTTTCCTGGATGCCGCGGGCGATATATCGGGTATTCGTCACGAATATGTCGTCGCCTACGATCTGAATCCTGTCCCCCTGCATCTCCGTCTGCTTACTGAAACCCTCCCAGTCGTCTTCGGCAAGCCCGTCCTCGATGGAGACAATGGGATATTTGCGAATCCACGTATCATAAAAAGCTATCATATCTGCGCTATTCTGCTTTCCCTGCCCTGACTTGGCGAGGTCGTAAACATCATTGCCGTAAAAGGAACTTGCCGCCGGATCTAATGCAATGGCGAGGTCTTTGCCCGGCTTGAAGCCTGCTGCCTCGATGGCTTCAAGAATGACTTCGCAAGCTTCGTCGTTGCTCCCGAGGTTGGGAGCAAAACCGCCTTCGTCACCTACGCTTGTTGCATATCCTTTCCTTTTCAGGATTTTCCCCAGAGCATGGAAGGTCTCCACCCCATATCGCAGAGCCTCCGCAAAAGTCGAAGCCCCGACCGGCACGATCATGAACTCCTGGAAGTCCACACTGTTATCGGCATGCTTGCCGCCGTTCAGGATATTCATCATCGGCATGGGGATGGTCCGCGCCACTGATCCCCCCAGGTAGGCGTAAAGGGATAAATCGGAAGTCTGGGCCGCCGCACGTGCCACCGCCATGGATACGCTGACGATGGCGTTTGCGCCAAGCTTGTTTTTATTTGGTGTCCCGTCCAGGGCAATCATGAGGTGGTCGATTTCCGCTTGGCGGGATGGGTTCATGTCGATGAGCAAGTGGGCGATCTTTTCATTGACGTTGGCGACAGCCTTTAGCACGCCCTTACCGCCATACCGGCTCCTGCCGCCGTCGCGCAGTTCAACGGCTTCGTTCTTTCCTGTCGAGGCCCCGGAGGGGCATGACGCCGATGCCGTGATCCCGTTGTCCAGGCCCACAAACGCCTTGACTGTAGGGTTGCCCCGTGAATCCAGAATTTCCATGGCTCGCACTGACGTGATTTTTCTTTTCATATTTTCCTCGATTTCCCGGTTTTATTACTTCATTAGAGATTCCAAATCTCCCTGAAGTTCAAGGATGATCCTGCGGATTTCCCCGGACTGTCCCTGCGTTCCGGACAAGAGAGCTTCGATCGTGGCGAGTTCATCCTGCACATACTTCAGGGCCTGCTTGCGCATCTCTTCTATGGTCCGGTTGATGCGGTCTTCCCACTGGGCAGCGAGGCGCGAGAGATTTGCCTCCACCTCATAGGGGATCTTGCTCAGGAAGTTCTTTTCAAAAAGCCGCCGGAATATAAACATGGGGATGAGAAACCAGATAAGGTCGAAATGATAATCGAAGGCCCTCACGGCCTTGATGTCAGGGTGCTCCGGCTCGGAAACCTCGATTTTCCAGTCCGCTTCGGCAAGCTTGACTCCGAGGACTTTTTCGATATTTTGCCCGAGGAGGCTCCTGAATGCTTCGAGGGACCGTGAAAAACTCGCTTGAGCCTTCTTGAGGGTTCCGTAAAAATGCCGGTGCTCCGTCTTCGAGACGCGCCGCATCTCGTCGGTCATGGTATCGGCCACCCATTCCTCATACCTCCGAGTGAGCCGCCAGAGGTTTCCTTGCCAGGTCGACATCTCCTCTGCAAGCTGGTCCAGTACCTTTCTTCTCAGGGATTTCTGCAGCTGATCCAAATAGTTCATGATGAGGATCCGCGTCTGACGCTGGTTTTCACGGCCGATGATGAACAGCTCTTCGCGGACGAGATCGTAGTTCACCTTCTCATCCAGGATTTGTTTCCGGAGTCCTTCGCGGTCCTGGTCGGCCTGTAAAGACGTCTTCAGGGCAATGTCGAGATAGCTCAGGCAACCTTTGATCAGGGACTGCATCTTGTACTGGAGGATCTTCCTGAACTCGAAATCCCGGTTGAGAGACAGCTTAAAAAGAAGTCCTGCCTCCAGCCGATCGCGGAATTGATCCGTTCCGTTGCGGGTCGAGTAGAGATAAATAGGAAACTCCCTGTTCAACTCGCGCTTCAGGGTCTCTTCGAAGAAGCGGACGACCTCGGCCTGCTGCTCCGGAGTGAGAAGGTCCGCCTTGGTCAGGAGAAGGACGATCTTCGGGGTGTGCTGAATCAATTCACGGATCAGCTGGAGGTCGTTCTCCGAAAGAGGACGGTCAGAGCTCACAGCAAGGAGCGCCGCCCCCACCTCGGGAAGCCAGTTTTCCGAAGTCTCCATATGGTATTTGAAAACGCTCCCCAGGCCAGGTGTATCGACAAGGCGCAGCCCCGCATAATCCTTGAGCGAGGGAAGTTCGATATCCACCATCTCCACGTTTTTCCGGTTGGAGGGGTTTTTCGCTTCCGAGGTGAAGTCGTCGAGATTGTTGATATCAATTTCTGAGCGGGTACCGTCAAAGAAAGAAACCGTTGCCTTCTCTCTCGGACTGTACGTAAGCCGGGAGATGACGGTCGTCACGGGTATGACGCCGACGGGAAGGATGGGCTTGCCGATGAGGCTGTTCAGGAACGAGCTCTTTCCGGCCTTGAACTGACCCAGGATGGCCACGTCGATGGGCTGGTTCTCGACCAGGAGACCTTCGCAGGCTTCGATCTGGCGGTTCAGTGAAACGATATGAAATTGCGCGCAGATCTTGCGGACATCTTCCAGCAGATGACCGGAGACATCCTGGACGCTTGTGATGGGTGTACTTTGTCGCGTTTGCTCCATAATAAAAAACTCCTGCCGGGATGTCAGCAGGAGTTATCAGCCGTTATTGGCAGTTTAGAGGCGAACTCCATCACCTTTGTTTTTAATAACTCACCTCGATTCAGTTGTCAAGCATTATCCAATATTTGGTAAGATTAACCCAGATTTTCCATTAGGAGATTTTTAGCCATTTTGGCGAGGCGGCGGTGATGACGGTTGCAAGGATAAGTGTAACATGCTCTAATGGAAACCATTAGAGATAAGTTCTTAATTACGGCATGTTACAGGGAGTAAAGATGGCATATCCGCTTCAGGGCGATGGATTTACGGTCGGGTTTTCGGATCGAGAGGTTACGGCATGGGGCTGACTGGCTTTGATGAAGCAGATGCTTGACCGTCTCCAGTTCCGGGAAGCGTTCCCCACGTTTGGCGTACCGGAGGCTTCATCAAACCGTGGATATGCACCCTGCCAGCTGATTGAGCAGTTCATGGTATCGATTTGGTGTGGAGCCTGCCGGTTTGCCCATGCGGAGATGGTTCGTTTGGATAACGTGCTGTGCCGTCTTTTCGGGCGGTTTGACATGCTGACGAATGAGCGTGTGCAGGGGAACATGTATCGATGGCTGCTTGACAAGCTTCCCTCAATGAAGAGTGTCACCCTGGACCTTGATTCGATGGTTGTGACCCGAAACGGGCAACAGGAGGGAGCCCATCGCGGCTACAATCCTGGCCGGCCCGGACGGTCGAGCCATCATCCGCTGTTGGCGTTTATTGCTGAGTTTCGGCTTGTTGCCAACTTCTGGCTTCGCCCCGGGAATGTGCACAGTGCGAACAACGTTTTGCAATTTCTCGAATCCACCCTTGCCCACTTGTCGGGCAAGACCGTAGGGCTTTTGCGGGCCGACAGTGGATTTTTTGACGATGCCGTTCTCTCGGCGCTGGAGTTGAAGCATATTCCCTTGTGGTTGCTGCGAAGCTGACCTATCCCCTGCAGCGGACGATTTACCGGGCA
>JAFGGB010000133.1 GCA_016930775.1 Deltaproteobacteria bacterium | reverse complement strand
CAGAACAGAAAAGCGATTACATGCGAAAGCAGGAAAATCTTTTTTATAAATCTGAATCATGTAGATCTTAGAACAAAACGCTTATCGATTTCCTACGCTGCGAGCTTGTTGCTCATTTAAAAATGTGGGGAGTGTCCCCAAGTTCATCCAAAAATGTGGGGAGTGTCCCCAAGTTCATCCCAAGTTCCCGAGTTCCTATAACATCCTCCTATATCACCAACAAAGATTTGACCCCTTTGCCTTGTTTTTTAATGTAACCATATTGTAGATAGCTCCTCATATTTGGGGGGCGCACCTCTTTGCGGTTGTTCTGCAGCTATATCGTTGAGCGACCGGCATTTCATTCACGCTTCAGTGCCTTACTCTGGTAAGAAAACGCAGCTTTAAACACTTCATCGATGTTAATCAATTCGCCGATTGTTGCGCCCGCCTTGATCTTTTCCTGAAGGAGATGCTCCGTCTTCAGAAGTCGCTGTGCCTTTTGTAAAATCTCAGCACTCTCGGCAATTGGCACGACAACCACACCATTGCCGTCGACAACCACGATGTCTCCGGGCGAAACCGCAACCCCGGCGCATTGAATCGAAACATTGACGTCTCCATAGCCCGCAACTGCGCCGACATTGGGGACAATCCCCTTGCAGATCACGGGAAATCTGATTTTTCTGATTTCCTCAACATCACGACAAGCGCCATCGATCACCGCAGCAGTCACTCCACGATTGAGCGCAGACATTGTCATGTTCTCTCCCCAGAATGCAGTGTTGATCGATCCGTGAGAATCGATGACCACAATGTCACCGGGCTGGCAGATGTCAATCGCCTTGAAGGCCGCCGCCAGATCAGCGGAGAGCGTCTTAACAGTTACCGCTGTGCCGACGAGGCGAATACCTTCGAAGAGGGGTCTCATGTCTGCCGTCATTCCATTGAATCGTCCCATGCAATCCGAGATGGCGCATGTAATGGAGTCATATGAGAGCAAGTCTCTGAAACTTTGCACTATCTCTACAGGAGGTCTTTCAATAAATTCATTGATCATAAGATACCTCGTTTCTTCTATTGACCGGTTGCGACACTTGTTCAGCCAGCTGCAGAACCATTGATTATCAGGTACATTTGCCCCGGTAAGTTAATATTGGGAATATTTGTAGGCACATTTGTCTTAATTCTATTATCAATGGAATTGCCAGAATATTATTGTTTTGCAGGAAACAGGCGTGGTTCATCGGCGAGAGGTATACGGTAAAAAAGATAACCGCACACTTGAGCGCCATTGCAAATACAATTGATTCAGTCATGAAGCTGCCTCTATCGTTTGCTTTTATTAGTGCTGTTAACACAATGAAACGGTTCTAGAACTACGCACATACCGGCGCGGCGGCGTTTTGGCCGGGGTCGGCGAATCAGTCGCCAGTGTTTGAGGATTGCTTCCGACTATGCAAAAACCGTTGCGGACAGTCAAGAAAAATCTGCTCGACGCCCTGATGTCCTTTCACGGCCACAACCTCGCCGCACTTGGTTTTCTGCTCGAACCGCCGGTCGCAAAAATCCTGTCTCTGCCTGTTGTTTGAAACCTTATAAGGAAGCTGTGTTTCGGAATCGTTTTTCTTTCTCTGTTTTTTCCGTATATTCTTGCTTCGATTCCTGTTTTTTCTTGTCGCCGACAGTTGTCTGGAGACTCGATTCGTCTAGAATGGGCTGAACCTGGGAACAGGCCGAAAGGCTGACAAACATGGCCGTTATAATGATGGACAGGATTTTTTTCATATGGTATCTCTCCATGCCGCTGGAAATATTACATCGTTAGTAGAGCAAGAAACATCGTTTTAGTGTTGCGAGGCATCATGAAATTTTATCATCGCATTGTCTTTCTCCTGGGCGCTATTGCCTGGTTTCTCCTTCTCTGGTATCTTCCTGACTACCATGTCTTCAGTCGCCGGATGGCTTTACTGCTTCGATTCATGGCCGTCGCCGGCGCAATATTTCTGGGATTCATGGTTTTTTCGAAGGAATCGGACTGACAGGGGAGACCGTTTCTTGAAACAGCATGAAAGATTTGCAGGTTAACATGCCCGGGATCAGGAGGAAGTCACGCATGCTCGTTCCAACGATCATAATGGGAGCGATAGCGGCTTTGCTGCTCGTCATCGGTTACATGAAAGGAAACGGACAGCATGTTGAGGGAATGCGATCGGCCGTCGATCTCTCTCTCCAGGTTGTGCCCTTGCTCTTCTTCGCCTTTATCGTGGCGGGAATGATTCAATCTCTTGTACCCAGAGAATTCATCGTTCGATGGATCGGCGAGACTTCGGGTATGCGGGGAATCTTCATTGGAACGTTTTTGGGAGGCATCGCTCCCGGCGGTCCTTACGTGAGCCTGCCCCTCGTGGCCGCTTTTATCCAGGCTGGGGCATCGGCAGGGACCATGGTCGCCTTTCTCACCGCCTGGTCTCTCTGGGCTGTCTCACGCCTCCCCATGGAGGTCGGCATTCTCGGCTGGAAGTTCACCCTCATCAGGCTGGCTTGTACGTTCTTTTTCCCGCCTGTTGCGGGACTCATCGCTCAACTCTTCTTTTCCAAAGTAAATTTTTCACTGTAACGGCGGCATTTAGGAGAAGAGAAGCCGGGCGAATTAACACAAGGAGAAAATAAGCATGCACCTCAGCGAAACGGTACAGATCATTCTGGGAATCATCGGAATGATTGCCATGTTTCTGGCGAGCCGCTCAATAATGGGCATATTGCACCGGCGGGCCGTCTATACTGTTATCGGGGAGTTGAAAAAAAAGGCGGCTTTCGACAATGAAACCGCCGTATTGCTCGGTTACGCCAACAAGGGACTAATCAATTTCGGCCTTCGCGACTATCGTCCCGCGGCCCTCAAGCACCTGATCAAGGAAGGCGCCATAGTCAAAACGTCTCAGGGAACCTTTCACCTTGCGCAACGGTATGAAAAAATTCTGAAAGATATGGAACAGAGGGGCTACCGGCCCGATATTGCGGGTTGAAGAAGGGAGTGCGCCGATTTTTCAAGATCGGACGTCGTCGACACGCCGGAGGAGCAGCCCACCGCCGACGAAAAGAATGGCTACGGATAATATTCCCAGGCGGGAGGCCGCTGTCTGACTCAAGCCGAAGGATCGAGACAGAAGCGCTACTGCGCCTACCAGAAGCGGCCCGAGAACAACGGAAAATTTATTCAGCATATTGTAAAAACCGAAATACTGGGCCGATTGCTCTGCGGGCACGAGCCTCGCATAGAAGGCTCTGCTGAGCGCCTGCACGCCTCCCTGGACGAGACCGATCATCAATGCAAGAACATAAAACTCTTCCTTGCTCTTGATCAAGCTTCCCCACAAAACGATAAGAAGATACATGAAAATGCCTCCCAGGAGCGCCTTTTTCGTTCCTATCCTCTCGCCTATTGCACCGAAGACCAGGGCCGCCGGGAAACCGATGAACTGAACCATAAGAAGAGCGGCGATCAGATCCCGGGATTTGAATCCCAAGGAAAGCCCGTAATCCAGGGCCATGCGGATTATGGTGTCCACACCGTCGATGTACAGCCAGTAGGCAAGAAGAAAGACGCCAAGACCGGGCAGCCGCCGTATGTGAGCGATAGTCTCGCCGAGACGCCCCAAGCTCTCCCGGAGAACCTTTCCCCCCCGACGAAGGAATGGCGCCAGCGGTTCTCTCACAAAGAGCAGAAGAGGCACGGAAAAGAGTGTCCACCAGATACTTACGGTGAGGAAGGACCATCGTACGGCCTCCGAGGAATCGCGGAGCCCGAAGGTTTCCGGCTTCAGGACCATCCATACGTTCAGCGCAAACAGCAGTCCCCCGCCGAGATACCCCACGGCAAAGCCTAGGGATGACACAAAATCAAGCCTGTCCTTCGGCGCTACGACTGTTATGAGGGAATCGTAATAAACATTTCCGCCCGAAAATCCGATTACTGCAAGGGAGTAGAGAAGAACCGCTATGATCCAGGACCCCGCCGGTACGATGAAGAGAGATGCCGTGGCTGTTATTCCGAGGGCGGCGAAGGCCGCAAGAAATTTTTTTCTAACCCCTGCCCTGTCGGCAATGGCCCCCAGAAGCGGCGCCGATATCGCCACGATAATCCCGGCAAAAGCATTAGCGAAACCAAGTCGGGCCGTACTCGCCACGGCATCGGCGCCGGCGCTCCAGTGGGACTTGAAAAAAATGGGGAAGAAACCAGCCATGACCGTGGTGGTAAAGGCCGAGTTCGCCCAGTCGTAGAGCGCCCAGCCTACGATAGGTTTTGTCAGGAAGTCTCTCTTTCGCTCCGTCATATGCTCCGGACCGCTCTCGGCGACAGTTATGTCCCTATCTATCAGAGGGCGTATTTTTTAACAACAGCCCCTTCATTTCGTCCGATCCATTTCGACTGATAGAAAAAGGAAAAAAGGTATGGAAATGAATAAAGGAACAATGCTATAGGAAATCGTTATTATGCACCGGAATAGGGAGGATCGTGATTAATGAAAAGGTCTATGGGGAGACTGGGAATCGTGATGATCACCGTTATTGCAACGGCGTTGATTACGACAGCCCTGCTCTCGGACAACCGGATGGCTCTTTCCGCCGATAAGACAGCGTACAGGAGCCTCAAACGCTTCAATGAAGTTCTAGACCTTATAGAGAAGAACTACGTAGAGACGGTTGAGGCGGACAAGATCATCGAAGGGGCCATCAAGGGGATGACTTCGACGCTCGATCCTCACAGCATATACATGACCGCCGATATGTACAAGGAACTGGAGATCGAAACAAAGGGCTCTTTCGGCGGTCTCGGCATCACCATCGAAATGAAGGATTCATTCCTTACGGTTGTGGCGCCTATCGAAGACACCCCCGCTTTCAAGGCGGGCATCCTTCCGGGAGACCGAATCCTGAAAATTAACAGTGAATCGATCGGCGGCTGGTCCATAACGGAGGCTGTCCATAAGCTCCGCGGACCATCCGGAACGGACGTAACCATAACCGTTATGAGAGAGGGCCTCGATAAACCGAAAGACTTCAAGATTACCCGAGACATCATCAAAATAAAGAGCGTCAAGACCCGCCGCTATTCCGACGATATCGGCTATTTCAGGATTTCCTCCTTCCAGGAGACGACATCCGACGAACTAAAAAAGGCCTTGACGGAAATGACCGGCGGAAATACTGCGCTCAAGGGACTCATCGTCGATCTCCGCAACAATCCCGGAGGATTGCTCAATCAATCGATCCAGGTCGCCGATATCTTCCTCAAATCGGGCGTCATTGTCTCCATGAAAGGCCGGTCAAAGGATGCCAACAAGGTCTACGACGCCCGCGATGACGGCAACGAACTTACCGTTCCCATGATCGTTCTCATCAACAGCGGATCGGCAAGCGCCGCAGAAATCGTGTCGGGAGCGCTTCAGGACCATAAGCGGGCTCTCCTCGTGGGAACACAGACCTTCGGCAAGGCATCGGCTCAGGTGGTTATACCGCTGGAGGACGGATCGGCCCTCAAACTTACCACCTCGAAGTATTATACTCCGAACGGAAGGCTCATACAGGCCAAGGGAATTACGCCGGATATCGTCATGGAATATCAGAGAAACAGCGCCAGTGGAGAGAAGCAGACCCGCATACGGGAGAAGGACCTCAAGGGACATCTTGAAGGGACGGAAGACCAGCCGGAAGAAAGCAAGACAGCAGCGGACGGATCCGCCGCCGTGCCCGACGACAACCAGTTGAAGTATGCCATCGATCTGCTCAAAAGCTGGGATCTCTTCGCGCGGATGAACCGGTCCTGAAACAGAGCGCAGGAGAATGGCACAGCGCTCAATCAGCCGCAGGTTTCGAAGACCGGCAATCGTTGCAGTTGTCGTTCTCCTGGCGGTAATTGCAATAACGGCATACTATTGGCGGGCAATTTCGCCGCCAGAGATCGTCACCCGCCGCATTGCTTTTATTATAGACGATTTGGGTTACGACCCTCTTCCTCTTGAAGCAATAATAGCCCTTGGTCATCCTCTCACTGTCGCCGTGCTGCCCTACTGCCCGCATTCGGCGGAATTGGCGGAAAAGGCGCACCGGGCAGGGTTGGAAGTAATGCTCCATCTGCCGATGGAACCGCTTGACTATCCGAAGAAAAATCCCGGCGACGGCGCCCTTTTCACCGGAATGACCAACGGCGATATCCGCTGGCAAGTTGCTGCCGACCTGGCAGCCGTTCCTCATGCCGCAGGAGTGAATAACCACATGGGGTCGCGTTTCATGGAAGATCGGATAAAGGTCAAAGAGACTTTCGGCGTGCTGAAGGATAGAGGTCTCTTTTTCATCGACAGCTGCACGACATCGCATTCCCAGGGGAAGTCCGTGGCTGATGAACTGGATATACCCTTCGCTGCGCGGGACATCTTCATCGACAATGACGAGAACCTCGCCAAGACCTTTCAGATTCTCACGTCCGTCATAGACAAACGCAACTGGCGCAGCCTCATCATGATAGGCCACCCCCACGACACAACGATTAAAGCCTTGGGCGAGGCTCTGCCGTTCTTCAAAAGGGCCGGCATAGCAGTTGTCCCGGTCTCCGCCCTCATTTCTTGCGAGGAACATCAATGAAACGGGCAATCCTAGCGTTGATGCTTTCGGCAACCCTGGGGTTGTCCTGCGCCCATCTATCGCCTGACAGAATATCTGAAGAGACCGGAAAGAATCGTTTGGCAACAGCCGATTCATACTACCACTATTCGCTGGGCGTCTTGGCCCTCCTGGACGGTCGCCTCGATGGGGCCATCGAGGAGTACAGGACAGCACTGGCTATCGATGCAGAGTCGCTCTATCTGATGAAAGAATTGGCCGACCTTTATATTAAGGCCGGAGATATCCCCTCAGCCGTTCGGACTCTCCAGAGCGCTCTGCTCAGAAAACCCGATGATGTCCCTGCGCGTCTCCTGTTGGGATCGCTCTACATGAAAATGGAGGAATACGATAACGCAGTCGAGGAATTGAAGCGCGTAATCGATCTCGATCCCCTGACGTTAGAAGCCTATCTCCAATTGGCCGTCCTGTACCAAAACACAAACCGCTCCGAACTCGCTATCGACACGCTCAAAAAGCTGCTCACCATGGACAATCAGAATCTCATGGCTCATTATTATCTCGGCAGGATTTATCTTGCGACGGGGCTCACCTCCGAAGCAGAAAACTGGCTGGTGAAGACGCTCAATATCAAGCCTTCGTTCGAATCGGCTCTTTTCGACTTGGCAAATCTCTACGAAACGACTAAAAAGACTGAAAAAGCCGTAGAGGTCTACCATCGTTACATCGAACTCAACCCTTTAAATATCCGATCCCGCTTCAAGCTCGGGAACCTCTTGTTGAGGCTTCAAAAATACGAAGAGGCCGCACGGGAGTTCGAGTCAATTCTGGCAGTCGACAGCGGCAACAAAGAAGCCCGGCTTTCGCTCGGTCTAACCTTTTTCTTCGAGGGCAAGGACTTGAATAAGGCCATGGAGATTCTTGGCGAGCTCGTGAAAGAAGATCCTTCCTTCGACCGCGCCCGTTATTTTCTCGGCTCGGCTTACGTCAAGACCGAGCGCTTCGATGAGGCGCTGGCGGAACTGAGAAAGATCCCTAATGAATCACCCCTCTCGCTTCAGGCAAAAATCCACATCGCCCTGATTCTGAAAGATCAAGGACGGCGCTCCGAGTCGATCGCCGTTGCTCGGGAGGGTCTGGAGCAACATCCTCAAGGGGCTGATTTTTACAATCTCGTAGCAACCCTTGAGGAAGAGGACAAGCGTTTTGACGCCGCCGAGGAGGTTCTGAAGCGAGGTATCGCAGTTCTTCCGAAAGATACGGGACTTCGTTACAAACTAGGCATCTTGTATTCCAAGAGCGCCCGCTTTGACGAAAGCATCGAAGCAATGAAGTCGGTGATCGCTCTTGATCCCGAACATGCCGACGCTCTCAACTTCATAGGATATACCTACGCCGAACGGGGCATCAACATAGAGGAAGCAGAGAAGCTCATCACGCAAGCCCTGAAACTGAAACCAAAGAATGGCTATATTATCGACAGCCTAGGCTGGCTCTACTTTCAGAAGGGGCAATACGGCCAAGCCGTTGAACTCCTGGAAGAGGCGGCGGCGCTTCTGCCCAACGACCCGATAATTGCCGAACACCTCGGCGATGCGTACGAAAAGTCTGGCACACTCGACAAGGCCCTCGATATGTACCGAAAGTCACGGGAGCTTGCTGCCGACAAACGGAAGCTCGATGAAAAGATAGAAAAGCTTACGGAACGACTGCAAAAGCAATGACAGCCAAGTCGCTTATTCTGCTTAGCGCCGCAATCATGATCCTTGGCGGAGGCTGTGCGGCCCCGGTCATACGCCCGCAGCCTATGGAACCCCTCGAAAAACCGGCCGCCGTCTTAGACGAATTTCTCCGTCGCCGTCTCGGCGTCGATTCTTCGCCCGTCGGAGGAATCGCCCAGATCGCTATAGATCACCCCCACGGCAAAGTTTCTTCAAGGGCCGCCTTCATCGTGCGAGCGCCTTCCGATTTGAGGGTGGAAAGCCTGCCCCTTTTTGGTCCGCCAGACATCTATCTGACGGCCTCGGAGGATCGAGTAACCCTTTTCCTCCCCCGTGAAGGACGATTCCTTGAAGGCAGGCCCCAACGGGAAACTCTGGCCCGTTTCTTTTCAATTCCGCTCCTGCCCCGGGAAATAGTGTCGCTTATACGAGGTCTCCCGCCGGAACTTCCGGCCCGTGAAGATTCGATTGAGGGATTCCGCGAGGGTCAGGATTTCCACTTGACCATGCTTTCCGGCACAACAACGAAACAGTCGCTCACAATCGATGGAAAGCGCTTCCTTCTGAAGACGGTAGAAATTTTTAACCCTGAGGGGAAACGGCTTTATAAGGCATCCTTAGATGATTACAGCGAAGGCAAGGAGTTTCCGCGGAACCTATCAATTCTGTTTGACAGTGAACAGCCTCTTTCGATCGTATTGCGCTTCAGTGATCTCAACACTGTAATTCCGGCGATGGCAGGCTCTTCCCCTTTCAAACTCGATCCACCGCCGGGAATTATAACCGAATACATAGAATGATTGCAGACAGTCCTGAAGGGAAAAACCAATACATCTGAATCGATTGCGGTCCGGTCTCGGGGTGCGCGGGGCCGGACCGGTGTTATTTGATGTCGCTTAACCGGTCCCGGGCAAGCTTCGCCGAAGTGGTGCCGGGATATTCCTTGATGATCCGCTGAAGAAGAAGCTTTGCACTGTCCGAGTCGTCGAGTTTCTTGAAGGCAAGGGCCTGTTTCAGAAGAGCGCTGGGGACTTTGTTTCCCTTGGGAAAGTTCTTTATAACCTTCTCGTACTCCAGGATCGCTTTTTCGAATTGCCCTTCGAAATAATAACATTCTCCGATCCAAAACTGCGCGTTGTCCGAATATTCGTTTTCGGGAAAGTTCGTCTGAAATTCCTCGAACTTCCTCCGTGCATTGCCATACTTGCCCTCCTTAAAGGACTCGTACGCTTCGGCATAGGCCTGTTCCTTGTCCGGCTTGTTCGCCCTCGGTGAAGAAGCCTCCGTCGGCTCCTGCACAGGGGCGGTCGGCTTTTCGCTCTTCACCGACGCCCTCTGGGAGGCCGACCCTTCTCCCACAATGTCAAGGGATCTCTCCAGATAGGACAGTCGGCCAGATAGGTCGTGCAGTTCTTTTTGAAGAGATGCGAGCCCCTTCTGAATGTCCGCCATTTCCTTCTTGACCGAAGTATCGCCTTCAAGACGTCGGACGCGCATGTCGACCTGCTCAGCGGCGCCGCGGATACTTCTCAGATCGTCCCTGATCAATGTGATATCTGCTCCGACATCGGCCTGTCGCTTCCGCAAGGTGGTTTGTTCCGTTGTTTGACTTTCGCGCTGAAAATCGAGATCTTTCGTTAAACTTTCCTTGAGCGCTGTGGTTTTCCGGTCGAGCCCCTGGTCCAGTTGGACAAGCCGCTGGTCCACCTGATTCAATCGCTGATCCACCTGATTCAATCGCTGATCCACGCGCTGGTCGAGACGGTTCGCTGTTTTTACGAGATCATCCTGGGTTGCGCAACCCCACGTCGCGACCAGCAGCATGGCCATACAGATCGCAGAATATCGGTTCAAAAAGCGACCTCCAGAAAAACCCTGTTAGTTCTTAATGGTAATGACGAAATGATCCCTGCGGTTCTTAGTCCAAGCCTCTTCGTTGTGACCGGGGTCCAGAGGCAGCTCTTCGCCGTAGCTTATAGTGGTAATGCGCTTTGCCGGAACGCCGAGAGCAACGAGGTACTCGGCGGCTGCATTTGCACGCCGGTCGCCAAGAGCAAGGTTGTATTCCGTTGTGCCGCGTTCGTCACAATGTCCCTCAACGGTTACCACAAACGCCTGATTAGCCAGCAGCCACTCGCCGAGCTTCTGGATAGCCGCCCTGGCTTCGGGTTTCAGGTCGTACTTGTCAAAATCAAAGCCAATATCTTCAAAGGCTGCCGCTTCGGTCAGCAGTTGCTGCTGACGTTCCTTTTCCGCTTTTTCCCGAGCAGCTTGCTCTTCCAGCGCTGCGGCTTTCAAAGCGGCGTCCTTGTCCTCTACAACAGACTCGGCAACTGCAAGTTCCTTCTTTTCACCGGGTGCCAGGACGCCGGACTTGTCATCGGCAACAACAACAGCAGGCGTGGTCCCTGCAACGGATTCCTCGAGCGCTTGCTGTTTCGCACAGCCGGCAACCATTACAAAAGCCGCAGCAAAAAAGATGACGGCGGCAGTCGTCAGGAAACGATGTCTTATCATTTAGCATTCCTCCTTCGTTATTAAACTAATTTTATTGTAATGCCGTAATGCGGTCTACTAGAGTCCGCAGCTAATGCCGTTCAGTGACGCCGGCCAGAATCTGTCAGGGCGTACCCATATGAGGCGACCATGATGGACCTTGAAAGGAACTGATGCCTCTAGCGCCCTTCAGGGGCCTAAAGTTTAGACCATTTGCTGTGATTATGCAAACTTTTGCTTCACCTCTCTGCCTGGTTGCGAAAGCTATGTAGAGACCGTTGGGAGACCAGGTTGGGTCTTCGCATCCGCCCGGTTCAAAGGTCACCTGCACGAGTCCGCTGCCGTCCTCGTTTATTGTAAAAATCTGAAAGGCGCCGCCAGCTCTTCCTTCAAAGGCTATTCTGTTCCCCTTGGGCGACCAGGAGGGAGACGTGTTGTAGTTTCCTTCATAGGTAAGCCGGCGCACTTCTCCTCCATCGGCATTCATGACAAATATCTGGGGCGAACCGGATCGATCAGAAACGAAGGCTATGTTTTCGCCATCGGGAGACCAGACGGGTGAAACATCTATGGCCGGATTATTTGTGATGCGTTTGAGACTGTTGTTAGTAAAATCACGGATATAGATTTCCTCGTTCCCATCCTTTGTTAAGACCGTAAGCATCTTCTTGCCGTCGGGGGACCACGGACCGGCTAGATTAAGGCCGTTGAAAGCGGAAATCCGCCTGTAACTGAAGGGTTTCCGGCGAAGAACGTAATGATCGGGATTGCCGTCGCGATAGGAGGTAAAGGTTATATAGTCGCCATCGGGCGACCAGGACGGCATCATGGTCAGAGACTTGAAATTGGTGAGTTTCACCGTGTTTGTATCATCGAAATCAATAAGGTATATTTCCGACGTCGTGCCGGATTTGCCGACGACTGCAATCTTTGTATCGAAGACTCCCGATTCGCCCGTCAGTTCCACAAGCATCTCATCGATGAATTTCAGGACCATCTTCAGACGATCGTTCAGCTTTCCCTGGTAACGCCTGCCGAGAATCATCCGTCCCTCCACAACATCGTAGAGGCGAAATTCAACAGTTAAATCCTGATCCTTGACGATGAATCCCCCCTTGAGGAGAAAATCGACCTTGAGAACTGACCAGTCTTGAAAATTAATGTCTGCCGCCGTGAATGCTTGCTTCTCGGGATTTTCCAGAAATGCCTTCTTATCGATCACCCTGAAAAATCCCGTCATATCCAGTTTTGATCCGATAATGTCGGAAAACCATATGGGCATGTCGCCTACCGGCGCCGATTCGCCGAGATCATAGAAATCGGTAATCGCTATGGGGAAACGCTGAAAAGCCGGGGCGTTGATATCGATATAGACCTTTGACTGAACCGGGATTGCACCGACTAGAAGAACAGGCAGCAAGAAAGAGAGAATGCGGATTGCTTTTTTCATTTCAATGCGATGCACAAGATTCCGGACATCCGGAATTTCGGTGTTGAATCGTTAGTAACTCCCGGAGCGTCACTGAAGCTCCGATCCCCGAAATCGTATGCCTACTTCGAGAGAGCTTCCTGTATGCCACTCGGGCAAGGGCGGGAAGGGACTTGCCTTCTTGACGGCTTTCATGACCGACTCATCGAAGTATCCGTTCCCCGAGCGCTTCTCGAAAGAAAAATCGGCCAGAGATCCGTTTCTCAGTATCTTAACGGCCATAACCGCCTCGAAATCGTCGTTCGGAAGAATTCCCTTCGGGAGAACCCACTGCTCCTTGATCTGGGACCAGATGAAGGCATAGTAAATCTGCATCTGGGTATTCGCCTGGCCGCCTTCCCCTCCTTCTGCCGCGCCTGTCCCCGAGGATTGAGCATCAGCCGAAGATCCCGCCATGCTAGACGCAACAGCCGGTCCAGCCGTTCCCGAGGAGGTCGATGGCGTCATTGGCGTCATTGGCGTCGTTGGCGTCGTTGGCGTCCGAACCTCCCGATGCGGCGCCTCGACCCGGGGCGCTCTCGTCGCTTCCGGCGAACTCAGTCGACGTTCCAAGTCCCTGATGGCCCGATCTACGCCTAGTGGCGACGGTGTTTCGGAGCGCTTCAACGGCACTATAGGAACCACCGGAATACGGTTCACCTCTTTACGGATCACTTCAGCAGGACCGCGCGGCACGACTTTTCCTATCTCCGGCGCCAGCTGCACCGACTTTGCAGTGCTTGAAGAAGTCTTGGTAATACTGACCAGGTCGACCACCTGCACCGGACCCAGCGATATGGGCGATCGAGGCAAGGGCGGTGAAAATATGATAATTGAGAGGACCACGGCATGGAGGAGGAATGAAAGAACTATCATATTCCCCAAGCTGACACCGTCATAACGGTCCCCGCTCATCCCCAACAAAGGCATCATTATTCCTTCTCGGGCTCTGTTATCATTCCAATCTTATCGATACCGGCTTTCCGTACCTCCGACATGACGCGGACTACGAAACCGTAAGGAACGCTCTCATCGGCCCGCATAAAGATTTCACGATCCAGCCTGCTCGCCACGATATTTTCGAGCTTCGGCTTAAGATTATCTATTGTCGCCTTGTACTGATTGATAAAAATATCACGACTTTTGTTGATTGTGAGCACCAGTTTTTCCTCGCTCACATCGATGCTTCGCGCCTTCACTCGGGGAAGATTCACGTCGATTCCCATCTGAAGCATCGGCGCCGTAACCATGAATATGATCAGGAGCACCAGCATGACATCCACAAGGGGCGTCACATTGATTTCGGCCAGAGGTTTCTGATCATTTTTTCGTCGACTCCGAAACATTATGACGAGCTTCTCACATAAAATCGTTCAATTATGTTCAGGAATTCCGAAGCGAAGCTTTCCGTTTCAAGTGATATATCCTTGATCCTGTTCAAAAAATAGTTATAAAAAATAACCGCCGGAATCGCTGCCGCCAGACCTGCCGCCGTTGCAACGAGAGCCTCGGAAATCCCTGGAGCGACAACGGCCAGCGTAGCAGAACCCCTGACGCCGATGCCGCGGAAGGCGTTCATTATCCCCCAGACGGTGCCGAAAAGACCGATAAAGGGACTGGCGCTGCCCGTGGTGGCCAGAAATACGAGGGCCTGCTCGATCTTCGAAATCTCGGCATCGCAGGCTCTGTTCAGCGCCCGTTCAACATTGTCGATGCCCCGGAGATCCATGGAAAGGATACCCTCTTCAGTGGATTCAGCGCTCTGGCTTGACTCCTTCATGGCGCGGGTCACTTTTCCCAGTTCCGTGTATCCTGCCCGGAACACCTCGGCCAGCGTTGAACTCCTGAACTTTCTCGATTCCGGAAAAACCGCCGAGAGCTTTGTGCTTCTCATGTAAACCTGGAGGAACAACGCGTTTTCCTTTTTGGTGCGGCGCACTACCCGATATTTGACAATAATGATTGCCCAGGACAGGACAGAAAAAAAGAATAGGAGGAGAAGGACGAATTGGACCATCGGACCCGAATCCAAAACCAAGTCGAGGATGTTTCCGTGAAACTGCCGTCCTATGTCGGTCGCTGTCACTGCCAGCGCTTCGTTCACCATCGATCTCCTCTCAGAAGATGTTGTGACGTTTTGTAAATTAATTACATAGCATTGTCAACATCTCTTTTCTGCGCTGCCGGGAAAACCTGTCCTGCGAGCGGAGCGACATGCCTCGATCGCCAGAAGCGTTGCGTCAGCAGGACAGGTCACTGCGGGAAGATCGCAGAGATCTGCATTTCATAAACTTCTATGCCTTTTTCAATCTCATCGAAGGTTTGTATCTTTTGAAATTGTTTCCTTTTCCCGCTATTCTTCGCATTGCCCGCAATACTTGTCAACATTTCCGGAATGCCTCGTTGAAAAATCGCGTTGAAATACCGTTGCCTTTACGGCCATTCTCGACTACCATCGTGAAACCCTTAACGGCAAAGAGGGTGAAGAAGAAAACAGGACAATTCACATGGGAAGAGAAACAATCAAATCGGGGGCTGCCATCCTGGCGTGTCTGCTTCTTCTGCTGGCGGGATGCGGCGCGTCCGGAGGAGAAGAGAAGGCTGCCCCTCGAAACGACGGGAAAGAGGCAAATCCGATCTATGGCGACATTATTATTGAAGGGTCCATCGGCGACGCATCCAACCTGATACCTATTCTCGCCTCGGACGGCTCTTCCCACGGAATTTCAAACCTGATCTTCAACGGTCTCGTGAAGTACGACAAGAATATCAAAATTGTTGGAGACCTTGCAGACTCCTGGGAAATTTCAGACAGCGGACTCGTCGTCACCTTTCATCTCAGGAAAAACGTGCGATGGCATGACGGACGGCCTTTCACGGCCGACGACGTTCTCTACACCTACGGCGTTACCATCGATCCGAAAACCCCCACGGCCTATGCCGGCGACTTTCAGAAGATTACAAAAGCCGAAATCATCGATCCCTATACCTTTCGCGTAACCTACGATGAACCTTTCGCACCGGCGCTCATCAGTTGGAGCGCGTCCATTCTTCCGAAACATCTTTTGGAAGGCCAGGACATTACAAAAACTCCCCTCTCCCGAAGTCCGGTCGGCACGGGTCCCTATAAATTCAAGGAGTGGGTTGCGGGGCAAAAGATCGTCCTCGCGGCAAATAATGACTATTTCGAAGGACGGCCGTACATCGACGGATACATCATGCGAGTGATCCCCGACACGGCCACGATGTTTCTCGAACTTCGGGCGCAGGGAATCGATCAGATGGGACTCACTCCCCTCCAATACACACGTCAGACAGAAAACAACCTCTTTCGCAGGCACTATGAAAAATACCGCTACCTCGCTTTCGCCTATACGTACCTCGGATTCAACCTCGATCATCCATTTTTTCGCGACAAGAGGGTTCGCCAGGCCATAGCTCATGCAATCAACAAAGAAGAGATCATCGATGGAGTCCTTCTGGGCATGGGTCGCACGGCCTCGGGACCATACAAGCCCGGCACATGGCCTTACAACGACAAGGTGAAAAAGTATCCCTATGATCCCGGCGAGGCCCGCCGGCTCCTTGCCGATGCGGGGTGGCGGGACGGCGATGGCGATGGCGTCCTCGATAAAAACGGGACCCCTTTCCGCTTCGAGATCATTACAAACCAGGGAAACGACTTGAGGGCGAAGTGCGCCGAAATCATTCAGCGGCGTTGCTCCGATATAGGCGTCGATGTGAAGATCAGGATCATCGAATGGGCCGCCTTCGTCAACGAGTTCATCAATAAGAAGAAATTCGACGCCACGATTCTCGGGTGGAACATAACACCCGATCCCGATCTCTTCGATGTCTGGCACTCAAGCAAGACTAAACCCGGCGAGTTGAACTTTGTCTCGTACCGGAACGACGAGGTCGACCGCCTCCTGGAACGGGGCCGCAGCACCTTCGATCAGGAAGAGCGAAAGCGCTGCTACCAGCGCTTCCAGGAAATCCTCGCCGAAGACCAGCCATACTGCTTTCTCTATGTGCCCGAGGCGCTCCCCATAGTGAGTTCGCGCTTCCGGGGCATAGAAGCCGCTCCGGCCGGCATCAGCCATAATTTCATTAAATGGCATGTCCCGAAAGCGGAACAGCGTTATGTAATGCAGCCATGAGCCGTCAGGCGGCCAACGCTTCAGAACGGAAGCAATCAGAATAAAACCTTGCCTCAAGGAGTTGTCATGTATCCTTATTTTCGCATGCTGGCAATGCTGATTAAGGCCCATGGAGGGCCTCTCATATCGATGAGAGACGAAACAGAGCTGAAGCTTCGGGTCTGGCCGAGCGACATAGACTTTTATCCGGAACTGAACAACGGCCGGCATCTGACCATCATGGATCTCGGCCGGATCGATCTCGTTGTGCGATCGGGACTCTTTAGAATCCTGCGAGAAAAAAAATGGGGATTGTCCGTCGGCGGCGCCAGCGTTCGCTACCGGCACAGGCTTCAAGCCTTTCGAAATTTCACGCTTCGTACGCGAATTCTGGGTTTAGACGAACGGTGGTTCTATTTTCATCAGAAAACGGAACGGGGAGAGCGGACGCATTCGGCGGCGCTGATTCGCGCCGGAATTACATCGCCCGACGGTCTCGTACCGGTATCGGATGTGCTTCGAGCGGCAGGGGAGGAAAACTGGAAACCCGAAATGCCGAACTGGGTCTCAGCCTGGATCAAAGCGGAAAACTTGAGACCCTGGCCGTAAACTTCCCTGAATCTCCCTGAACCGATGCGCCGATGCTCCCCGGCGAAAAATTTACGCCTTTTCCTTCAGCGTCGCCGTGAGGTAGCTCTTGAATGTGCCGTAGTCGCCCTGAAGCTCGATGGGCGCCCCGTGCCGCGAGTCGATGTCTTTCATGCTCTCCGGCAGTTCAGGTTCTATTCCAAGGAGTTCTCGTATCTCCGCGGGAAACTTCGCCGGATGGGCCGTTTCCAGAGAAACGCAGGGGTTGTAATCGCCCCGGTCCTCAAGAAATATTTCGAGCCCTCTCCAGCCCACGGCGCCGTGGGGTTCCAGGAGAAGACCGTAGCGTTCGTACGCGCTCCGGATGCAGTCCTTCGTCATTTCATCGGAAACGCTGACGGAATAAATCTGCCGTTTCATTGTTTCAACATCGGGATTTCGATGAACTGCCCCTGCCCTGTCCACTGTGCCGCCGTAAAGATCGAAGAATCGTGCGAGGTTGCTCGGGTGCCCCACGTTCATGGCATTGGAGAGGCAGGCCCGGGACGGCGAAACCTTCCGGTACACTCCCGTTGCGAGAAAGCGCGGGAATTCGTCGTTTTCATTCGTCGGCATGACGAGAACTTTCACGGGAAGACCCATGCGCCGGGCATACTCGCAGCCCAGAGCATTGCCGAAATTCCCCGACGGCACAGAAAAAACGATCTCTTCGTCTCTTTCGCAGAGCTGGGCATAGGCGTAGAAGTAATAGACTATTTGAGGGAGTATCCGGCCGAAATTGATAGAATTTGCCGAGGTAAGATTGAATCGCAGAAGATCAGGATCGGCAAAGGCGTCTTTCACCAGGTTCTGGCAGTCGTCAAACTTGCCGTCGACGGCTACTGTTTTCACGTTCCCGCCGATGGCGTCAAGTTGCTTTTTCTGTCTGCCGCTCACCTCGTTCCGGGGATAGAGAATCTGCACATCTATCCCTTCGACGCCTTTGAAGGCCTCTCCCACGGCGCTTCCCGT
>JAFGGB010000132.1 GCA_016930775.1 Deltaproteobacteria bacterium | reverse complement strand
TTATCCCGAGCGTCCGGAGGTTTTGGGGCGGAACTTTGCCTATCGGGATTGGTACAAGGAGATCAGTAAAGAATGGAAACCCAGAATTTCGGACGTCTTTTTGAGGATCGTTGGAGAAAAGGATCTCGCCATCCAAATCAGCGTGCCGTTTTTTGATGAAAAGAGAAGGGTGATCGGCATCCTGACGAACACCCAGCGGACGGTCGGGTTTAACGACCTCTTCCAGCAGGTGCCGCTCGATCCCGGCGTAAGCATCTCGGTCGCCGACCGGAAAGGCCAGGCCGTATATTGCAGCCGGCATCATGTTGAAACAGAGATAAAACCTTATCCATTCTATTCCGACATGAAGAAGGCGGCCGCGAAGAATGATACCTTCGCCGTGGATGACCCCGACCTCGGCGGGAGGACGCGTTACATTTCCTATGCCCCGGTAGGCAATATCGGCTGGACCGTCTTTGTGGGACGGGATGAACAAAGCATCATCCTCTCCGAAGCGTCATTCTTCAGCCAGGCGGCGGCGATTGCTTTTCTGCTGTTTTTGTCCATTGCTTTATTTCTCACCTCTTCAAGAAAGCAAGTGACGACTCAGCATATCCAAGAGCAGTTGCAGGCAGAAAGAAATATACGCATCAACGATGAGCGCCACAAATTATATATTGACGTAACCATGCAGATTGGATGGACGACAAACGACAACGGCGAGATTGTGAAAGACAATCCTTCCTGGAGCAAATATACCGGCCGCGGCTATGAAGAGATCAAGGGCTTCGGGTGGATAAAGGATATTCATCCGGACGATCGCGACCATACCGAACGGAGATGGAAAAAGGCCATTGCGGAAAAAAGCTTGTATGAAACCGAATACCGTCTGCGCCGATACGACGGCGTGTATCGGGACTACCTGGCCCGCGGCGTTCCTTTGCTTGACGAGGACGGAAATGTTCGGGAGTGGGTGGGCACCTGTATCGACGTCTCGGATCGCAGGCAGGCGGAAGAAAAACTGCGTGAACTCAAAGACCGTCTTGAAATAGAGGTAGCGGAAAAAACTGAAGAGCTGCGTGCAAGAATTACGGAACTGGAACGTTTCCACGAAGCCACCATCGAGCGGGAATTCCGGATAAAAGCACTGCGCGATGAAATCGAGCGGTTGAAGGGAGAACCCTCTTGAGTGCCAAATGGCTGAAATATGGGGTGGTCATATTGCTGTTTTTTACCCCGGTAACCGTATCCGCCCAACAAAATGTCAATACCGGTTCGCATTCTGTAGAACCGGATGCCATCACCATCGCTTCCGAACCCGATTACCCGCCCTATTGCATGGTGGACGAAAATGGCCATGCCGACGGGTTTTCCGTGGATCTGTTCAAGGCGGCGGCCAAGGCCGTCGGGCTTCGGGTAAAAATCAAAATCGGCGTCTGGAATAAAATAAAACTTGACCTGGCCGACGGAAGAATCGATGCGCTGCCCCTGGTAGGAAGGACCCCGGAGCGGGAGAAGCTGTTCGATTTCACGCTGCCGTATTTATCGCTCCACGGCGCGGTTTTTGTACGGGAAGGCACTTCAGGGATCAATACGCTTGAAGATCTGCAAAACAGAGAAATTGCTGTAATGAAAGGGGACAATGCGGAAGAATTTGTGCAGCGCGAAAAGATTTCCAAAAATATTTTTACCACCCATACATTTGAAGAAGCGTTTAAAGAGCTCGCAGCAGGAAAATACGACGCCGTGATCACGCAACGTTTAATGGGGCTTGAGCTGCTGAAAAAAACAGGGATCGACTCCGTAAAACCTCTGGACATACAGCTTCCGAAATTTCGCCAGGATTTTTGCTTTGCCGTTCAAAAAGGCAATAAAAATCTGCTTGCCCGTTTAAACGAAGGACTTTCCATTGTTATTGCCAATGACACCTACGAGGAAATCAGGCTCAAATGGTTCGGTCCTGTCATCAAAGAAAAAATTGCCTTTAAAGACATTCTTAAAATAATCCTCTATGCCATTATTCCGATATTGATCATCCTATCGGGTATTTCAATCATCGTGTTGCGTAAAGAGGTAAAGCGACAAACAAAAAATTTGATTAATGAAATTGCAGAAAGAAAGAAAACTGAAAAAGCTCTGCGGGAAAATGAAGCAGAGCTGCGAAATATGTCCGGCAAACTTGAAGATCAGGTTGCCGAGCGCACAACAGAGCTTCAAGAGAAAGTTAAGAAACTCGATAAAAGCCAGCAGGCCATGCTCTATATGGTGGAAGACCTGAATCGAATTACCGCCGAGTTAAAAGAAGAGCGCCGCAAGCTGGAACTTTCCAACAAAGAACTGGAGGCCTTCTCCTATTCCGTCTCTCACGATCTGCGTGCGCCCCTGAGAAGCATTGACGGGTTCAGCCAGGCCCTGCTTGAGGAATATCAGGAGAGATTGGATAATACGGGGAAAACCTATCTTGAGCGGGTGCGCAAGGCGACACAGCGGATGGGCTTGCTGATCGACGACATGCTGAAACTCTCGAAGATAACCAGGACCGAAATGAACCATGGAACCATTAATTTGAGCGGCATGATCCGGGAAATTGCGGCGGCGCATCAGAAAAACAATACCGGCAGAGCGGTTGACGTGACCGTCCAGGAGGGGATCATGGTTCAGGGCGATTCTTACTTGATCAGGATTGCCATGGAGAACCTGGTGAACAACGCCTTTAAGTTCACCGGCAAGGAAGCGCATCCCCGAATCGAGTTTGGCACGGCTATCAAGGATGGAAAGACAGCCTGTTTTATTCGAGACAACGGTGCCGGGTTCGACATGACCTATGTGGACAAGCTGTTCGGCGCTTTTCAGCGCCTCCATACATCCGATGAGTTTCCGGGAACCGGGATCGGTCTGGCGACCGTACAGCGGATCATTCATCGCCACGGGTGTCAGGTATGGGCGGAAGGGGAAATCGGAAAAGGGACAACATTCTATTTCACATTGCCATCACAGGTTATTGGCTCATGATTTTACGGTACAAAAAATTCATAAAGTGATCCAATTTAAAACGTTAAAACATTGATGATGAGAGAGGGAAAACCATGGAAGAGAAAATCATTCTGCTGGTGGAGGACAATCCCGACGATGTGGAATTGACGATTCGGGCCTTAACGAAGAACAATATCCTGAACAGGATGATTGTTGCGAGAGACGGTGTGGAGGCCCTGGATTACCTGTTCGGCACGGGGGCGCATGCCGGGCGGAATGTGAAGGAACTGCCCATCGTCATCCTGCTGGATCTGAAGCTGCCCAGGATTGACGGCCTGGAGGTCTTGAAAAGGATCCGTCAGAATGAAATCACCCGTTTGATTCCGGTAGTCATTCTCACATCATCGGCAGAGGAAAATGACAAAATCAACGGTTACAAGCTGGGCGCCAACAGTTATGTCCGCAAGCCCGTTCAATTTGATCAATTCGTACAAGCGATCAAACAACTCGGACTGTACTGGTTGATCTGGAATGAGCCTCCCCCATTGGGAAGATAAGGAGCAGCAAGATGGGAAAGCCTCTTCGGGTATTGATGGTCGAAGATTCGGAAGACGACGTTCTCTTGACGATCCATGCGCTCAAGAAGGAGGGCTACGAGCCGACATGTGAACGTGTGGAAGATGTCGAGGCCATGCGGAAGGCCCTCCGAAAGAAGAGCTGGGATGTTGTCATCTGCGATTATCGGATGCCGAAGTTCAGCGGTCCTGCCGCCATTGCCCTGTTGAAGGAAACCGATATCGACATTCCTCTCATCATTGTGTCGGGCGCCATCGGCGAGGAGACGGCGGTGGAGTGCATGCGATCGGGCGCCCATGACTACATCATGAAAGGCAACCTCTCCCGTCTCGTTCCCGCCATCGAACGGGAATTGAAGGAGGCGGAATCAAGGATCCAACGCAAGGAGGCGGAAGAGGCGTTGCGGGAGAACGAAGAACGGTTCAGAAAAATCTTTGAAGAGGCCCCTCTGGTGGGTATCGTCATCACCTCGCCGTCATTTGCATTTGAGAAAGCCAACCCTTCATTTTGCA
>JAFGGB010000131.1 GCA_016930775.1 Deltaproteobacteria bacterium | reverse complement strand
GACCTCCACCTTGCCCTGACGGTATGTCTTGACGACATTCTCACATTCAACAATGTTCATGCTTCTGCTCCGATCGCGCAATAATATTCCGACGGCCGGTTGCCTCGAATTGTCCTGTCTCTCAGGTCAGGTGCGGGCCATCGCCTCCACGGGGGTGAAACGCGCCGCCTTGACGGCCGGGTAACAACTCACCAGAAGTCCGAGGACGACAACGACGACGTTTGCCGACAGCAGATCCTTCATCTCGATGATCGGGAAAATAATCCGCGCCATGCCCGCGAACTCCATGCCCTTGGAAAAGGCCGTCAGGTCGATGCCCCTGTCGGACAACCAATAGACCGTAGCCAGTCCGCACAGATTACCAACTATCAATCCGATGATGAGAAGAAACAATGTCTCCGTGAGAACCTCCCGGACGATCAGCCGGGGTTTCATGCCCAGTGCTTTCAAGAGGCCGAACTCACGGATTCTTTCAAAGACCGCCATAAGCATAGTGTTCACAATGCCGAAGCCCATGGCTATAAAAACAATGAAAAACCAAAGAAAGATGAACCAGTCATACATCCGAAGAATCGCCGTGACGAGAGGGAGAAGGTCTTTCCATGTGGATACCTCGTATCGGTCGGCCGGCAGAATTTCCCGCAGTCTTCCTGCTGCTGAATCGGCCTCTTCATTATTTTGAAACAGAACGGAGTATTCCGAAACGGCATTTCTCAGCTTCAGCATTCCCCGGGCTGCTTCTATTGCAACGAAGGCAAACTGTTTTTCCGTCGCTTCCATTTCCGCCTCGTATATCCCGGCAATTTTAAACGCCCTGGACGCTATCTCCCGGTCCGTATCCTGGGACATGAGAACGAGCTTGTAATCGAGCTTTGTATGAAACTTCTCAATCAGGGACTTGCCCACGACGATGGCGTCGCGGTCGCCCGGCGCGAGATGCCGTCCTCCTGAAACCGCCTCGCCGACGAAGGATATCCCCTTCTCCCTTTCGGGCTCGATACCCACGAGCGTAAGCCCGCTCGAATGACGTGCGTTCGATGCTATGGCGTTCACGCGTATCCGCCGGCACCAGCGGGCGTCGCCAGGCAAGACCGCTGCGAGGGCCTCTTCAACTTCCAGGGGATCTGTCATGCTGTTTTCGATCACGGGGTCCTCCCGGTACCCCCGGGCATGGATCTGGATATGACCCGTGAGGGTGGCGATGCCGTTCCGCACAAACTGATCGGCCACCCCCCGCATGAGCGCCCCCATAATTATCATGGCCCAGACGCCGATAACGACGGCAGTGAGCACGACAACGGTTCTTCTTTTATTCCGCCAGATGTTGCGCCAGGCAATGTGGATCATCATGACATAGGTCCGCAGCAATCCCGATAGCCGATAAACCCGTTAAAATGAAAAACCCCACGGACTGAAATCCATCGACTCGAAGGATTCTCCGTTTCCCTTTCAATCATTCTTTTGTCGTGTCTCTTACACCGCTTTCATCGCTTCCACCGGCTTCAACAGGCGTACCCTGAATGCCGGGTAGAGGGCCGTAAGGACGGTGATAATGAAAACGATTCCCGAACCGATAGAAATGGACAAAAAGGACAACTGGGGATACATCCGCTCAGGAAGTCCGAATTGCCTGAGCCACTCGCCCGCATCGGGGATTATGATGCCGCGCACCTGGAAGTGCCAGGTCAGCAGGGCGCCTGCGACAACCCCCACAATGATCCCGATAGTCGTCAATCCCGTCGATTCCAGAAGAAGAAGCCTTGTCAACCGCCCCGGCCTCGTTCCAATGGCCATAAGAACGCCAAACTCCTTGGTGCGCTCGAATATGGCCATGAGAAAGGTGTTGAGAATGCTGAAGGCCACCACGACGATCAGGACGACATACATGATAAGACCGCTCAGGAGATCCATTTTGATCGCCTCGACAAGGCCGGGCATCATTTCCTTCCAGTCCAGAACTGCAAGATCGCCGTTATCGCCTTGGCCGTGCAGCGACTTCTCCAGGGACAATTTGATTCCCGCCGTGTCGTCGAGAGCTTTGCCGAGAATCACTACCTCATGGACGGCGCCGCGCATTCCGTAGACCTCTTGAAAATATGCAAGAGGCATATGAAGAGACCCCCGGTCGAATTCGTCTTCGCCTGAACTGAAAATTCCTTTAACGAGGACTACCGTCGCAGCAATCGAACCATCGCGGCCCTGGCCGAGAAGAACCAGTTCGTCGCCTACATCGACGCGCAGATTCTTTGCCAGGAGCCTCCCTACAAGAACCTGACCGTTATCGCCGGGGGAAAGATATTCTCCCGTACGAACCAACTGTTTCAGCGTGGAAACTTTCATTTCTCCTTCCGGATCGATGCCGATTACCAAGGCGCCGTAGGTTCTGTCCTTCGACGATATGAGAGAAAAGGCATTCGCCCGGAAGGAATAAGCGGCCACTCCTTCTGTCCTGCCGAGAGCCGCCTTCACGACGGCAGGATCGGATACGACGAGAGGGATCTCCATCTGCTCCCGATAGCCTCTGGCCTGTACCTGTACATGGCCCGTGTGGACCTTCACCGCCGTGTTGATCATTGTCTCGTACGAACCGAACTGCCAGGAAAGCATGAAGATAAGAAGAACCGTAGCAAAGACAATGGCGGAAATCGTTAGAATCGACCGGCGGGTATTCCGCCAGATGTTGCGCCAGGCCATCTTGATCTCGATGGACATGGTCGCTACCTTCCCACGTTCCTGAGTGCCGTCAGCGTAAAAAGGCTGTCGGGCAGATCTTCCTTGAATGTCAGTTCTTTGTATTCCAGAAGGGTATATTCTTCAGTCGTCTCGGCCTTCCTCATTTTCCACAGGCGGGGGAAGAGCCTCCCCCCCATCATGACGATGTCGTCGCCCGTCATGACTTTAACGAGCTTACGGTCCTCATCGAAGAACTCCTGGCTGAGGATAATAAAATCCTCCCGGATCTTTAGTTTCTGCATCCCCCACACTACCGGAGCTTCCGGCTTGGGGATCGATTTCACTGTGTAAATTTTCTTTCCTCCCTGTTCTTCGACTCCTGCGATCTCGTGGGTGTAATCATCTATGATAGTGTCGGATTTTGCCAGGTCGTTGTTGGAAAAATCGGAACCCATCCATGCCTGGGACATCATTGATGGAGGCAATTTTATGACTCTGTTGATCTTCGGGTTATAGCTCCACATTTCGGTCCCCTTTTTGAGCGTCCCGTTTCCCTTATCCTTGGGCGGCGCCGTTATGGTAAAGACGCTGTCTTTCTGCCCCCGCGTCCAGCCTTGTATCGTCATGGTCCTTTCCCAGGCCGGACGGTGAATCGTCATGGCAACGACTGCCTCCGAAGCGTTCCCCCTGTAATAGTCGACGGACCCCTGGATCAATGTCTGAGCGTCCATGGAGAATGCCGAACCGGGAATCGCACACACAAGAAAGAAAAAAGCAAAGAACGGTTTTTTTATTACAGTCATTGGACACGCCTTGAAAAAAAATTTTTAACGGATACCCTGACCTCCTTACGGCTGGGGGCCGTTCCGGCCGAGACGGCGGATCGGCAAAACAACGGCATTATATCCGCTGAAGCCCAACCTGACAAGAATCGGCGACCCCGGAAACTCTTTAATTGTCATCGGTCGTGCAGCGCCGCATTGACGCCTACCTTCAAGCACTACTGCAGATTGACTGCAGGCTGCCTTCCGTTCGGAAACAAGAGGCAACCGGCCCGCCCGTCGCTTGCCGAATAAAGATTGTCAATTGTGACAAAATTCATAGAACTTCCGTGACCCCTTTCATCGCGGCGTTGGGAATCTCTATGATACATATAGCATGCGAACAATACCCTTCAAAGCGAATAAGGGTTGATGGGACAATGGCCAAAAAATTCTGCATCGTGGAACGACGGAAAATGGACGCTTTTTCAGGGCGTCCTCGAAGATTTGAGAACTGTGAGGACGGTGCTCCAGGTTATTGTGCAACTGCAGATGCCTCAGGCGTCCCTCGGGACGGCCTCCCCCTGATAAGTCTGGAAAAGCACCGTCCTTCGGTTCTGAAGTCCGGCAACGACTGCCTTTCCCTTTCCGTTCCTCTGACATCGCAAGAGATGCACTCTATCCGGAACAACACTATGATATCAATATTAAATTTTACCACGCCGCAACCCCTGTTTGTTCGTTTACAAGAAGACGCCCATCGTCTCATTCTTCACTTTCACCTCGATGCCGTCTCTTCGATGAACATGCTGAGACCGATGGACGTCTGCCGGATGCTGCTGATAAGCAGAAGCACTCTTTCGAAGATGATCCGCGAGAAAACGATCAGGAGTTACAAAGTAGGCAGGATGCGGCGTTTCGCTCTGCAGGATATTCTTACGTATCTCGCTGGGCAGGGCGATGCTGCATACATGCCCGCCTCGAAAGGAGGGCTATGACCATGTACTATGAATACTGGGGATTGAAGAAACCTCCTTTTGACAATGTGCCGGATCCCTTTATGTACACCGCTTGTCACGTCTCGATGGAAAATGCCATCGCGGAAACGATTTTCGCCATCGACGAGGGACGAGAGTGCCTGGCAGTAATTGTCGGCGACGTGGGGCTCGGGAAGACCTTCTCCATACGAATCATCCTCGACGCCCTGGATCACGAACTGTACCGGATCGCCCTGATAACAAACCCCAGCGTCACCTTCGTCCAACTGCTGCGGGAAATCATCGGCCAGCTTACCGGCGAAGAATGCATCCTCCTGCGGAAATCAGAGCTTATTGAAGCATTCAACAACCTTTTGTTCGATGTCTTCGAGAAGGGCAAACGGACTCTCATTGTCATCGATGAAGGAAACGCTCTCCCGTCGGAGAGCCTGGAAGGCCTCAGGCTTCTGACGAACATGCAGACGAATCAAGACAACCTTTTCACCCTTCTCCTGTCGGGACAGATGGAAATGGCGCACCGGCTCGAAAAACCTCGGCACGCCAATCTCTTCCAGCGAATCGGCACATACTGCCGGCTTGAGAAGATGAACTCTGACGCGATGGTGGGACGATATGTGGAATCAAGGCTTGCAAGAGCGGGTGGAACCCGCCGGATTTTCAACAGCGAAGCCTTGGCAGCCCTCTGGCGGCATTCCGACGGCGGGACGCCCCGGCTGGTTAACAAAATCGCTAAACTTGCCCTGAAAGCGGGAGAGACAAACGGCCTGTCGACCATTGACGCTGCCGTCATAGAGGCCGTTGCCGAGCGATTTCAACCATCGAGCATATGCAATCTGGAAACTCGGGTCTCGCCTTCCAGTTCAGTCGTCGCAGCAGCGAGCGGTCCTCAGGACAGCCATGGACCATTGGCGGAAGATTCCCCGTTCAGGATTCCGGAGAAGCTTGAACTTTCACAAGAATCTACCGATGGGCAGCAGGTTTCGTGCCAAGCTCCTTTGGATTCTTATATCGACGATTTCGAAGAAAACAATGCTGGATCGGATGAAGGAAGGGTTTATGCATCAGATGCCGCTGTACAGGAGATTCGGAACGACAAGCCCCCTCGGACAACCGGAACGCCCGAAGCGGTGGCGATAGGACCGCTCTCGGTAACAATAGAATACCCCGAATACGTGATACGGAAGGCCCGCACCAACGACCGATCGCGTCTCTTGAGGCTGGCGGGTTTCGTTGCGGCGCAGACGATGCAGAAAAACCCTCACCTCGTCGCCTCGCCGCAGGTTGACCCTGTATCCGTCTGGAGTCAGATCAGAGACGCGGCGCTTCAGAAGCTCAGCGACGAATACGGGCCGATCGCCGGGCAGGTTGGATGATTGTCTCACCGGGGCGCCACGGTCAGCTTCGGCGAAAAGAGCGGCGGCGTGAAACGATCGACAGTATGAAGTGATTATCCCCCCCGAGAGATTATGGCGGGAACCGCCGTGGGGATCATTTCGATATGCCGGAGGCGCCGTGATCAACGGCTTCCCCCGACGATAGCGTTCCTTTTTCCGTTTTATTCAGCCTTTTTGTCTTTCTTCACTTTCTTGGGACGAGTCTTGCCGAATGTTCCTTTGATAATTTTACCGCGTTTTGATTTCTGATCGCCTTTACCCATCTATGCGCTCCTTAATATTAAGTCTCTCGACGTCGCGGCGCAAGCCGCTCCCCATGAAAAAAACAAGATTCATAATGCGGCAAAACCTAGTCGATAAGGCGATCGTTTGTCAAGAACGATTTAGGTTTCCACGGGAAAAGCGCCCGCAGTCTCAAGATCGACAGACACCCCATGGACCATGAAGGTTCACGGGGAATATGATTGTCGCTGCAGCGCAACGCTGTTTCGCTCCTCAAGCGGGGTTTTTCGGATTCATGTTGACTCCGCAAAGCATTTGACCGGCATGGAAACAACTTGCGGGAAACCGCACGGAGCGATCGTGAGAGCCGGCGACTATTCGAATAACCCCAGAACCCCCATCGAATAGGCTCTGCGTTCCTGGAGCCCCTTGAGATCCGTCACCCTGATCTTCGTCCCTACTTCAATGTTCGATTCAAACCACACCATTCCGCCGGTTCCCTTATCATAGGGAACTGCCGTCTCCGCAGGAAAGAGATACCCGACGACATCGCCCTTGTTGCAGGAGACCGGAACGGGAAAATCGACTTTCTGCAGTCCCTGTTGTTCTACCGCAATCAGATCGGATTTCCACACGACAAGCCACTGGTCTTCAAAGGGCCTCAGCAGAACGACGTTGATATTGCAGGCGCCCGTAAAAAACCCCTTGACAGCAAGGAGCGACCCTTGCGACGGAAACAGACGGGCCATGTCGATCAGGAGCATCCCGGCGCCGCTCTTCTCTGTTCTTTCTATCAGTTCCCCGCCGATATAATCGAGGAAGTCGCTCTTTGCGGAAAAATTTTTCAGTTCCCGCATTTGGCCTTTCAAAAAACCCCTCACATCCTGGCGCAATGCGCCAGCCTCATCGGTACGGACAGTTTTTTCCTTTTCAAGAGCCGTCGAAAGAGATTCCAGTTCCTTGAGCCTTTCGCGCAAACGTTCCTGCTCTTTCGTAAGATCATTGATGCGGTCCTGTGCTGTCGTGAGATTGACGGACAACTGCTGCTTTTCCTCTTCCAAAACCTTCATCTGCTGATCCACCGCTACGCAACCAGTTGACAAAGACAGCGCACATGCCATGACAAGAATTTTTTTCATGATCGCAATTCTTCCTCCCTTCCGCTTTCCGCAGCTGCTGCATACTAAATATCACAGCGGCTTCTTCTCATATGTTTTTATAATTATTTTACAATATAAAAAAAGGATGCACCGCTGTCAAGGTTCGCCTTTCCGGTTCCAGCCTCTTTGTTGATGCAACGGTTTTAAAATGGTACATATGTCGCAATAACTACATCAAGTCGGGGGGAACTCGTGAGAAAATTTATATTCTTTATTGCACCGCTCCTAACAATAATCCTGATCTCCGCTGCGACTGCAACAGCACAGGATGCCGTTCGCAAGAAAGCCTGCATGACGGCCATCGGCTACGCCTCCACTCCGGACAACCTGAAAAAAGAGCTCCTTCTCCACGCTCAGAGACTTGCCGTCGGGGAGCTCTTCGGCGAACTGATTTCCTCCTTTACAAAAGTCGAGAACTTCACGCTCACGGAAGATAAACTGACCAGTTCTTCGGCGGGACTCGTCCGCGTCAAGGGCAATCCGCAGTATTATAACGGAGAGAATTTCGGCGAGGTCTGCGTGGAAATCGAGGCCTACGTGACCGATGAGGATCGGGAAAAATTCAAGCCTGTGAAGATGACGAAGAAATTTTGCGGCTCCGATAAAAACCTGACGACCCGCGATGTAATGATATACACAAAGGAAACGGCCATCGTCGAGGCGCTCCTCCAGTACGATCGGCGTCTCGAAGGCATTCCAAAGAAACACCTCGTTCCCCTGGTGCACGAAGTGAACTACCGGGAATCTGGTTTCATACCCGATACGGAAATCTATTGCGTTCTATTTGAGGGAATCGCCTATCCAATCGAAATATTGACCATGATCCAGGAAAAGGACACGTACCTGCCGTCGGCAGCTCTGGTGAACGACCTTCCCGAAAGCGCCTTCTCTTCCTCGTCTACCTGGGGAAATGACAACAGGGGGCATGGTCCTTCCAACTCTCGTTTCGGAATAACGACAAACCTTTCGAACTGGTCTGCAGCGGCGAACAATGGAAATCAATGGCTCCAGGTCGATCTCGGAGGATTGCGAAGGATCAGGGCCATCGCCACCAAGGGAAGACACGCCAACGCCGCCCAGTGGGTTACGTCGTACAGGTTGAGTTACAGCGCCGACGGGTCGCAATGGCTCCCGTACCGGCGGAACGGCGACATCGTAACATTTCCGGGAAACACAGACGGCAATACGGAAGTTCGCCATGATTTGCCTGCGGAAATATCGGCCCGTTATATTCGATTTCTCCCCGTTGCCTGGTACGGTCACATTACCATGCGGATCGAGGCATACGGCATTAGATAGCCTGCAGGGCGTTGAAGAATCTGTTTTGGGAGGCAACACACTATGTGGGACTACAGCGATAAAGTGCGCGACCATTTTCTGAACCCCAGAAACGTTGGTGAAATAGAAAACCCTGATGGAGTCGCCGAAGTTGGGTCTATCGCCTGTGGCGATATGCTCAAGATCGCCTTCAAGCTCGACGAAAACAAGCGAATCAGGGATGCGAAATTCAAGACTTTTGGCTGCGCCAGCGCCATTGCCTCCGCTTCGGCCCTGACGGAAATGCTCAAGGGCCTCACTGTTGAAGAGGCCGAAAAGATAACGAATCAGGACATAGCCGAATATCTCGGAGGTCTTCCCGACGCCAAGATGCACTGTTCAGTTCTGGGCCGCGAAGCCCTGGAAAAGGCGGTAGCCAATTATCGGGGGCTTTCGCCGGTCATGCTGGAGGGAACGCTTATCTGCGAGTGTTTCGGCGTCACCGACAAGGAAATCGAAAGGGCGGTGAGGGAAAACGATCTCTCTACCGTGGATGACGTGACTCATTATACGAAGGCAGGAGGCGGTTGCGGCAAGTGCCACACGGCAATTCAGGAAATCATCGATCGCGTGAGAATTCAGCCGATGAAGAAGAAGCAGGCCATGACGAACCTCCAAAAAATCAAGCTGATCGAAGAAACGTTGGATCGCGAGATCAGGCCTCTTCTGAAGCACGACGGCGGCGACATCGAACTCGTGGATATCATCGACAATCGCGTTCTCGTGGCGAAACGGGGAACCTGCGCCGCCTGCCAGGCATTTCCCCAAACCCTTAAGGAAGTGGTGGAAAAGAAGCTTCACGAGATGGTCTCGCCGGACCTCGTCGTTGAGGAGGTGGTGCAATGACTACTCTGTACCTCGACAACAATGCCACAACAATGGTGGCGCCGGAAGTGCTGGAGGCCATGCTTCCATACCTGAAAGATCATTATGGAAATCCGTCGAGCATGCACTCTTTCGGCGGCCATGTGGCAAGGAAAATAGCCGCAGCGCGGGAAGAAACTGCGAACCTTATAGGCGCCGATCCCGAGGAAATCATCTTCACAAGTTGCGGCACCGAAAGCGACAATACAGCCATCCGGTCCGCTCTCGCCTCCATGCCCGACCGCCGCCATATTGTCACGAGCCGTGTGGAACACCCCGCCGTGAAGGTATTGTGCGAACATCTTTCAAAAGAGGGCTGCCGCATCACCGAAATAGCCGTCGACGGGCAGGGCAGGTTGGATATGGAGCAGTACGAGAAGAGCCTCTCGAAGGATACGGCCGTTGTTTCTCTCATGTGGGCCAACAATGAAACGGGAGTGATCTTCCCGGTGAAAACGGCGGCGCAGATGGCCCGGGAACGAGGAATTCTCTTTCATACCGACGCCGTGCAGGCCGCAGGAAAAATCCCTATCGACATGAAGCGCACTGCCATAGACATGCTTTCCTTTTCGGGCCACAAACTTCACGCTCCCAAAGGGATCGGCGTCCTATATGTTCGCAGGGGAACCAAGTTTTCACCGTTCCTCATCGGCGGGCATCAGGAACGAGGCCGGAGAGGCGGAACGGAAAGCGTGGCCGGCATTATCGCACTCGGAAAAGCCTGCAGTCTCGCCGCCGCTAACGTGAATCTTGAGAATTCCGCGGTGAAAGCTCTTCGCGACAGGCTGGAGCAGACTATCCTTCAGCGCATATCCGACACCAAGATCAATGGAAATACAAAGGAACGTCTTCCGAACACCACGAATATCAGTTTTGAATTCGTCGAAGGCGAAGGCATTCTGCTTATGATGAACGAATACGGAATATGCGCATCCTCGGGCTCCGCTTGCACGTCCGGTTCTCTTCAGCCTTCTCATGTGCTTCGCGCGATGGGCGTGCCTTTCACCATGGCTCACGGCTCCATCCGCTTCAGCCTCAGCATATACAACACCGAAGCGGAAATCGATTTCGTCATCGAGAAACTCGTCCCGATAATAGACAGGCTGCGCCGTTTGTCGCCCTATTGGGATGATGTAAAACAGTCCTGCGTCCTCCACTGACGAACCGGCGCCCTGATCATGTGTGAAGCAGAACGGCGCCGTTTCGATGATAACGAACGGAGCACATTCTTATGAAAAAAGTTCGCGGGCGGGAACGCGAGGTCTGCAAAGCTACCGAAGAAGGCGCTGCCGCCTATTATGACAAGATACCGGAAATAGTGGAAGGACTGGTTGCATCCTGCCGCAACGAGGACTGCTTCGACCACATAGGATTTGAACCGATATCCTCCCGGGAATCGGTCATCGCGATAATCGAACAGACACGATCCCTCCTCTTTCCCGGTTACTTCACCGCCAGCCGCATCCCTTCGCCGAGCCTGGCCTTTGCAATAGGTCAGGATGTGACGCGCCTCTTCGACATTCTCTCCAAACAGATCACCCTCGCCACCCGTCACGACTGCCTCCGCAACGACCGCCTGTGCAGCCAATGCGTCATACGCGGCCGGGAAATGGCTATAATGTTCCTTTCGAGCCTTCCCGGGATAAGATCGATTCTCGCAACAGACGTTACTGCAGCCTATGAATCGGACCCCGCGGCAAAGAGCTTTGATGAGATAATTTTCAGCTATCCCGGTCTCTATGCCGTAACCATTTATCGAATGGCCAACCAGCTCTACCGTCAGGGCATTCCACTGCTTCCGAGAATCATGACGGAACATGCTCACAGCATCACGGGGATTGACATCCATCCCGGCGCAACTATCGGCGACCATTTTTTCATCGACCACGGAACTGGTGTGGTCATTGGCGAAACTACGGAAATAGGCAACGGAGTCCGCATATATCAGGGTGTTACTTTGGGGGCTTTGTCGCTCCCCAAAGAAGCCGTCGAAAAACTCAGAAACGCCAAGCGGCATCCTACGATCGAGGACGGCGTCATAATCTATTCAGGCGCCACAATTCTGGGAGGAGAAACGGTAATAGGCGCTCGCTCCGTCATTGGAGGAAATGTCTGGATAACCGAGTCGGCGCCGCCGGACACGGAGATTTTCCTGCAAAAACCAGACCTTGTAGTAAAATCAAAGAATTTCTGACGGGAGGCAGCTGCCATGTCACCGACCTACAACAATATAAGCGAAACAATAGGCAGAACCCCCCTGGTCGCCCTGAAAAAGATTTCCAAATCGGCTCATGCGCGGATTTGGGCAAAGCTGGAATTCAGGAATCCCCTGGGCAGCGTCAAGGATCGAATCGGCGCAGCCATGATCAAAGCCGCCGAGAAGGAAGGTAAAATCAACAGTGATTCCCTAATCGTCGAACCTACGAGCGGCAACACGGGCATCGCCCTGGCTTTCATCTGTGCACTGAAGGGCTACCGTCTCGTTTTAACGATGCCTGAAACTATGAGCATCGAGCGAAAGAAGCTGCTGAAACACCTTGGCGCCGAATTGATTCTTACACCGGCGGCGGAAGGCATGGCGGGCGCCGTCACACGAGCCCGGGAGATAGTAGCCGCCGAACCGAGAGCTTTCATGCCCGACCAGTTCAGCAACCCGGCAAATCCGGAAATTCATCGAAAAACGACGGCCCTGGAAATCTGGAACGACATGAAAGGCGCCGTCGATATTCTCGTGGCCGGCGTCGGCACGGGAGGAACGATAACCGGCGTCGCCGAGGTTATCAAAAAGCTCAATCCGGCCTTCCGGGCGGTTGCTGTGGAACCGGTCGACTCGCCTGTTCTCTCCGGCGGAAAACCGGGACGCCACATGATCCAGGGCATCGGCGCCGGGTTCATCCCGTCGGTTCTCAACAGGGATGTCATCGACGAAATAACAACCGTTTCCAACGAGGAGGCTTTCAACCGGGCTCGCGAAATGGCCCGAATCGAGGGGATAGCCTGCGGCATATCCTCCGGCGCAGCCATAGCGTCAGCCCTTAAGGTTGCGGCACAACCGGAAAACGAAGGAAAAAACATCATAGTGATTCTCGCAAGCTACGCCGAACGTTACATCAGCACGCCGCTCTTCGACGAGTTGAATGTCATTGAACACCTGGAGAACCGATAGGCGCTTATGGCTATGGACATTCTTTCACAGCGGCGCATGCTTCTTTCGGAGAAAGAACAAGGTGTTGACGAACGATACGCCTCGCTGTCCGATGGAGTCGTTCTGAAAATCATCGACTTCAAACCGCCGATTGCCGCGCCGGAACATCCCGTCATCGTCTTCGTGGCAGGGTGGATCTCACTCATCGACGGCTGGCGCGAGGTGCTGGCCGAATTGACGCCTCGGTTCAGAATCCTCTACATTGAAACACGAGAGAAGAAAAGCGCCCGCCTGCCTTCCGGCCCCGTTTATTTTTCTATCGATCGCCTCTGCATGGATATTCACGAAATCATTGAAACAGAGATCTCTGCAGGCAAGCCTTTCTGTTTCGTCGGAAGTTCTCTGGGTTCGACGGTTATTCTGGATTATCTGAGCAAGGGTCTCCATCAGCCTCTTCTTTCGATAAACATAGCGCCAAATGGCTCATTCCCCTTTCCTCCATGGGGGCGCCTCCTCGTCAGAATGTTCCTGCCGGCGACGTATAATTGCGTTAAACCCCTTGTCAAACTGTATCTTCGCTACTTCCGGCTCGACAGGAAACTGGAACCCGCCCAAGTGCGCAAATATGAAGGTACTCTCGATGAAGCGGAACCGGTCCGCCTTAAGGCAAGCGCCCTTTCTCTCATGAACTACCGGCTCTGGGACAAACTCCCGCAGGTGAAGGCCCCCGTCGTAGTAATCGGGGCGCGGTCCGATAAGATTCATGATCTCCGGGAAATGGAACGAATGGTAGAACTCATGCCCCGGGCGCGCCTCGTCGTCATGGAAAGCAACCGGGAAACGCACAGCCATCGAACCGGCCGGTTTATTGCGGGGGAAATTGCGGCCTGTTGACAAAAAAAGCAACGGGACGGCGCCGATCGAACCGCTTCAAAGAAACATACGATCGCATTTTTTGAATCTTGTATTTACCTGTCCTCAAATGGTATAGGTGTGCACCAAAAGACCGGTGCGAGCATCGATGAAGGGAACGATCGTTAACAGCAGCGCTATCCTGGCCGGAAGCATCATAGGGCTTTCTCTGGGAAGCCGCATTCCCCAACGGATCAAAACCATCATGATGCAGGCGCTTGGACTCTCGGTGATCGTTATCGGCCTTTCCATGGCATTGAAGGCAACGAATATGATCGCAACCGTCGCCTGCGTGCTCGGCGGCGCCGTTACCGGCGAATTGCTCAGGATCGAGCAGGGCATCGAGGTCATCGGCCGCTGGTTGAAAAATCGATTCCGGTCCAATTCATCGACTTTTGTAGAGGGCTTCGTCATGACATCGGTCCTCTACCTCACCGGCGCCATGGTGATTGTCGGAGCGATCCAGGACGGCACGACCGGCGATGCCTCAACTCTATATATAAAGTCTCTCCTTGACGGCACGGCATCCCTCATTTTCGCCTCCACTCTCGGCGTCGGCGTAGCCTTTTCAGCCCTTTCCGTCCTTATCGTTCAGGGAAGCCTTACACTGCTGTCATCGAGTCTTTTGTTTCTCCAGGAACCCACTGTGCTTTCCGCCGTCGTTGCAACGGGCGGCGTGCTGATCCTGGGCATCGGCATCAATATTCTCGAGCTGACGAAAATCCGGCTCGGCAATATGATTCCCGCCCTTGTCTACGCCGTCCTCTGGGCCCTGTATCTCTAAGAATTCAGAGGATGATGGTTCAATGGCAATTCATCGTTACGCTGACAATCTCTATTTGATCGATCTCGATCAACCGCTTCGGGGATTTCATCACTTTATATCAAGCTGGGTCTTCATGAACGGAGACAGGGCGATCATCGTGGACCCCGGTCCCCGCTCATCGATTCACCACCTCCGGGCCGCCTTGAGAGAACTTCCCATCAAGACCGTCGATTATATTCTCCTGACTCATATTCACATGGATCATGCAGGCGGCGCCGGATTGCTTCTTCAGGATTATCCCGAGGCCGTCTTCATATGTCATCAGGCGGGCATCCGCCACATGATCGATCCCAGGCATCTTTGGGAAAGCTCCAAAAAAGTTCTTGGCCCTCTCCCCGACATCTATGGATCGATAGAGGCAATTCCCGAAGACCGCATCGACTATCGCGAAAATCTTTCGTGGAAGGGGGGCGATATCGAGGTTTTTGAAACACCCGGGCACGCGACTCATCATCTCTCCTTTACAATTGGCGACCTTTTTTTCGCCGGGGAAATCGCCGGCGTCACCTACCCGCTCGATCAGGGTCTCTATCTTCGGCCGGCTACGCCGCCTCTGTACGATTACACGACTCATTCCGCCAGTCTGAAAAGAATATCCGGCCTCCGTTTATCTTCCTACCTCTTCGGTCATTACGGCATGAGCCTCGATCCTGCAGGAATCATCGCCGAAAGCCGACGGCAACTTGACCGGTGGATGAACATCATTACTGTTCACATTGAACGGCGGGGCGACGCAGATCAGGAAGACATCTTTAGAGACATTCTCAAGATCGACCCGGCAATGGCTCAGTATCGGAGGCTTCCCGGGGATGTGCAGGACCGTGAACATGATTTTTCCATAAATGCCATCAGGGGAATTCGAATGTCTCTTGAAAGGCAGGCTGTCTGAAGAATAGTGCATACCGAATCGAAGCGGCAGCGAACATAACAGAATGAATATCTTACAATATCTTACCGATGAATCTATTCTGGCAAGCTTCCTGAAAACCTTGTCGCCGACCGTCATAATACTGATGATGGTTGCTAATTTCATTATACTGACAAAGGGCGCCGATGTGATGATCGACGGGGTCGTCTCCCTGGCGCGCCGAACCGGCCTTCCGAAAGTGGTAATCGGTGCAACAATCCTCTCTCTCGGTACAACGATGCCTGAGGCGATCGTTTCGGTCACGGCGGCATGGATGGGCAATGCCGGGCTTGCCCTGGGCAACGGAGTCGGGTCCATCGTTGCCGACACTGGTCTCATTTTCGGTCTCGTCTGTATCTTCAGTGTCGTTCCGATCAACCGTTATATTCTCAATCGAACAGGCTGGGTCCAGGTGGGAGCGGCGACGCTTCTCGTGCTGCTGTCGTTTCTTGCCTGGATAAAATCGCCCGAGGCGCCCGTCATATCGAGATCGGTAGGCTTTCTGTTCCTGTCGCTCCTCCTGCTCTACCTGTTCATGACCTATCGCTGGGCCTGCCGCAAAGAGAGTCTCGGTTATACCGACGATGATGCATCCTTGACCCATACCCACAATCTGACAGCTTCCGCAACAATGGTAATTGGCGGCCTCGTTCTTGTTGTAGGCGGTGCACGTTTTCTCGTCCCCTGCGCCGTTGAATTTGCATACCGGGTCGGTGTTCCCGAAGATATTGTCGCCGCCACTATCGTTGCTTTGGGGACTTCTCTTCCGGAACTCATGACCGCAATGACATCCATACGAAAGAAACATCCTGAAATAGCGCTGGGCAATGTCGTCGGCGCCGATGTGCTGAACTGTCTCTTTGTAATAGGAGCGGCGGCAGCGGCGCGGCCTCTCGCAATTCCCTCGAATTTCATGCTGTTTCACTATCCGGCAATGTTGATAATCCTTTTCTCGTTCAGGGGATTCATTTTCATGAACCGAAGAGGATGCTTTTACAGATGGCAAGGTCTGTGGCTTCTGGCCGTATATCTCCTCTATGTGACACTTCAATACAGCCTCGGCATCAACGGGGGAACCTAGCAGGCGCCCTTTTTCTCTTGACAGTCAATTGAATGTCTATAAGATACATGGTTTCATGAAACGTTAAGCCTCCTGTCAGGGGCGGCATATCGGAATTGTGAGGAGGATTAAGATTAATGAGCAGGATACCCATCACCAGGAGCGGATTCGAACGGCTCAAGAGGGATCTCGACCATCTCAAGAGGACAGAAGTTCCTCAAAATATTCGTGATATCGAGGAAGCCCGCTCTCATGGCGATATTTCCGAAAATGCAGAGTACGCCGCAGCGAAAGAGCGGCAGTCCTTTATCCAGGGAAAGATACAGGAGATCGAGAACAATCTCGCTTCCTGCACCATCGTCAATCCCCAGGATCTCACGGGCGATCGTGTTGTTTTCGGAACAACAGTCACTATCGAGGATCTAAACACGTCGGAAAGAATCACCTATCAGCTGGTAGGACCCTTTGAATCGGACATCAGTCAGAATAAGATCTCTATCAGCTCGCCCATCGGCAAGGCTCTTTTGAGAAAGGAGATCGGAGACGAGGTCGCCGTCACCACCCCGAGAGGCATCAGGGAGTTCGGCATCATCGACATCTCTATCGAATAGGTTTTTCTGTGTCGCACACTGAAAAGGCCGGTCTCAGATAGACTGGCCTTTTTGAATTCAAAAACTCATCGAAAAATGTTTCCTCGAGTTCCTCATGACCGTTGATACGGAAACTCCGCCGGAAACGCATCGTCCCAACTCCGCCATGTATTTTTTTGCATGCAAATATTTTTGAAATGGTGAATTTAGCTTGATCAAGCAACGCCTTTTGGTTATAAGGGCCCATTGCTTTGTTTTCATCGGTTGCTGTTTCACATGGGTTTCCTCTGGTTTCGAAGATTTTCCTTCCTCGCCTATTTCGAGTTCTGCTCCTCACCCGCCCGTCAGACAAAACTCGGCGCCAACAAACAATATTAATTTATATATAGGGTTCTGCCGTTGTGAAAGATCTATCCTCCTTGGACCTCATCCTGCAGCAAACAGGCCGGCTTCCCACGTTGCCGGGCGTGGCGATACGAATCATAGAAGCTGTCCGGAAAGATGAGCCGGATCTCAGGGAAATAAGCCTGATTCTCTCGAATGATCCGCCTCTTAGCGCCGAGGTGTTGAGGCTTATAAACTCAGCCTTTTACGCCCTTCCCGTGCGTGTGACATCCGTTCCTCACGCCGTCAATCTCTTGGGAATCAGAACGATTAAGAATGTGGCCCTCAGTTTTTCCGTGATCAAGATTTTCAAAACAAACTTCCAGCAAGCTTTTGATTATCCCCTCTTCTGGAAAAAATCCCTGACAGCTGCCGTGGCTTCGAAAATGATCGCCGAGCGTTTGAAGCCGGATTTTGCCGAGGATGCGTTCTTTCTGGGTCTGCTTCATGACATCGGCACGCTTGCGCTTCTCAAGTGCATGCCCTCTCAGTATGGCATGGTACTGCACCGGACTGCGGTTGAGAAGATTCCTCTGCATGAAGCCGAGCGGGAAGCGCTCGGATTTGACCACGCCCTTGCAGGCGAATGGCTAGCAAAACATTGGAATTTGCCGGACATTCTGTCTCTTCCCATCGGCTGCCATCACAACCCGGAAGAACTGGTCACTGCCGATCCCTCGATAGGACAGGCAGCCATGATCCTGCATCTTGCAGATTTGTTCGCTGATCTGGCTGCGAAAGAAAACACGACGATGACTCTCGGAAAGATCGACCGTTTTGTGAAACAAAATGCCTACGAAGAGAGGATCGACGTTGATTCCGTCGCCATATCCATCCATGAAAAGACGAAAGAAATTGTCCCTCTCTTCGATATCAAGATGGAAACCGAAGAGGATTATGTCAATATGATCGAGCAGGCCAGGGAGGAGTTGATCGCCACATCGTCGGACCTCGTCACAACGATCATCGAACAGGGCCATGAGATCGAACGCCTTCGAGAGACTGCCCGCCGGGACGGCATGACACAACTGATTAATCACGGGCGGTTCCATGAGTTGCTCGATCAGGAGGCTTACAGATCCCAGCGTTACAAGACGCCCCTTTCACTGATCATGGCGGACATTGATGGTTTCAAGAACGTAAACGACCGTTACGGCCATCCTGCCGGCGATACGGTCATTCAGGTCGTAGCTCGTTCGCTTCGCAAGGGAACTCGTACGTCCGACCATGTTGCCCGTTACGGCGGCGATGAATTCGCCATTATCCTTACGGAAACCGGCGAAAGAGAAGCCCGCAAGGTTTTGGAGAGACTGCAGGAGATCATAGCGGGGATGCATGTCGTTCATCGCGGAAACTCGATTACCGTAACCGTCAGCTTCGGCCTCGCCTCCTCTATGCCCGGCAGCGCCATCTCCAAGGACGATCTCATCAGACAGGCGGACGATGATCTTTACCGGACGAAAGAACGTTTTTCATCGCTCATTGCAGGATGAACCGCCTGTCCGCGTTTTCAGGAACAAGGCTTCAAACAACGCCGCACGCCTTTGCTCGCTATTTTGCAGCGATTCTTTTCAGAAGCCATGCCATGTTCCGGCCAAGCGTCTTCATGGTGCCGAGACCTTCGGCATCATTGAGAACCTCGCCGGGATTCCGTCCTATGCCTACGTTCCAGTAACTCGCGCCCGGAATAAACATTTGCATGTAATGAAGAAAGAGATTGATCGACGAAAATGCCGGTATAGCCCCGGCGCGGCGAACGGCTACAACTCCTGCGCCAACCTTGTATTTCAGCATGTAGTCGTTGGCCCGGGCCGTGTATCCGCAACGCTCTATAAGAGCCCGCATATTGGCAGTAACGTCGGAGAAATAGGTAGGAGAACCAAGGATGATTCCGTCGGCGATCTCCATCTTCTCAAGCACGCTGTTTAAGATGTCGGCATCTACGGCACAGCGACGGTTTTTCCTTTCAAAGCATTTCATGCAGGCGATGCAGCCCTGCAGATGGTTGCCGGCAAGCTGAATCAACTCCGTTTCAATGCCGTCGTTTTGAAGGACTTCCAGCACGGTCCTCAGAAGGATAGCCGTATTCCCGTCTTTCCGAGCGCTTGCGTTAATAGCCAGAACTTTCATCGATAAACCCTCCATCATTCATATTTTGCCGTTATATAACGCCGATGGTTTCACAAAAACCTCTTGATTCTTATATGCCGGGACCATGGCAAATCAACCGTCATTGCTGCGTTTTCTGCAAACGCCGAATTCCTCGCGCACATTTGTATCGAGTTTCGCTCATGACCGGCCCGCCCCTTGAAACATTTCCATTCCCCGACCCCAAGAGAATTTTTCTGCTTCAATATTGCAAAGCGATCTGTTGCACGTCCTTTATAGCGCGGAAAAGCTTTTCCTTCACCGTCTTTTTTGGTAGAGAGTGATCGGAGCGTTCCATCTGACCTGTCGATACAACGACGCATTGAAAACGCGAGGAAAAGGATTGTCCATGGCGAGGCGCACAGGCTTTAATAATGACAAATACATTGCCGAGCAGAAGACCGAAATTCTGAAGCGTATGGAGCGCTTCGATAACAAGCTCTACCTTGAATTCGGCGGCAAACTTCTCTACGACTTTCATGCAGCCCGCGTACTCCCGGGATACGATCCCAACGCAAAGATGAGGCTGCTGAAGGAACTCAGCGACAAAGCCAGCATCATTCTTTGCATCTATGCCGGAGATATCGAGAGAAAAAAAATCCGGGCGGACTTCGGAATCACCTACGATGCCGATGCCCTTAAACTCATAGACGAAATCAGGGAATGGGGCCTGGATGTCCTGGGCGTCGTGATTACACGCTTCGAGGGTCAGCCTGCGGCAATCCAGTTCAAAAACAAACTCGAACGCAGGGGCGTTCGGGTTTATACACATAAATACACCAAGGGATACCCGACGGATATAGATCTCGTTGTCAGCGAAGAGGGCTATGGAGCAAACGACTATATCGAAACGAACAAACCGCTTATTATCGTAACGGGTCCCGGACCGGGAAGCGGTAAACTCGCGACATGCCTGTCCCAGACATACCACGATTACAAGCGAGGGATAAAGTCGGGGTATGCAAAGTTCGAAACTTTCCCCATCTGGAACCTCCCCCTCAAACATCCCGTCAATGTGGCCTACGAAGCCGCCACCGCCGATATCCGGGACAGGAATCTCATCGATCCCTTTCACATAGAATGCTACGGCGCCGCGGCAGTGAACTACAACAGAGATGTAGAAGCCTTTCCTCTTTTGAGACGCATCCTCGAAAAGATCACCGGCGGAGAATCCTTCTATCGTTCACCCACCGATATGGGAGTCAATCAGGCGGGTTTCGCCATCATCGACGACGAAGTGACGGTGGAAGCGGCGAAACAGGAACTGATTCGCCGTTATTTCCGCTACCGGTGCGAGTACGTCATGGGATTCGCCGACCGGGGCACGGTCGAGAGGGTCGAACTCTTCATCAAGGATTTCGGTCTTACGCCGGAGTACAGAAAGGTTGTCGGTCCCGCCCGCGAGGCGGCAGAAAAAGCGCAAACGCTGCACAAGGGAAACGAGGGCATTTTTTGCGGCGCTTCGATGGAACTCAGGGACGGCGCGATCATCACCGGAAGCAACTCGCCTTTGATGCATGCAGCTTCGAGCCTCGTAATCCACGCAATCAAACATCTTGCCGGGATTCCCGAAAAGATTAAGCTCCTCCCGGCAAGCATTACCGACTCGATCCGTACCCTGAAAACATCGGTCCTGAACGAAAAAACCATAAGCCTGGACTTGAACGAGGCCCTCATTGCACTGAGCATCAGCGCAACAACAAACACGGCCGCCCAGCTTGCCATGGAAAAGTTGGAGGAACTTAGGGATTGCGAGGCTCACATGACATACATACCGACGCCGGGGGACGAAGCGGGGCTCCGCCGCCTCGGCGTGAATCTCACAAGCGATTCCAATTTCTCAACAAAGAATCTCTTCGTCTCGTAGGCCATGATCGCGAACCACGATCAAAACAAGCATAACAGATTCTTTCAGATATTGCTGAGGCCTCGCCTGAACGGCTGCCGTCGCAGAGGCCGCCCATGAAGATCGGGAACATAACGAGAACCCTTATAAGATTTCTGATCGTCTCTATCATTTTTTACCTCCTCTACAGGTCGGACCGGCTTGATATAGGAAAGCTCGGAGGCATTCTTGACGATCTCCATATCATCGGCGTTGCCGCACTTTTCATCGCCATACCCGTTTTTATAACCTCGGCGCGCTGGCAGCTCCTCCTGCAAATTACCGATCTTTCCTTCTCGTATGTCTCGGCCTTGAAACTCACCTTCTTGGGCTTATTCTTCAGCACCGTCGTCCCCGGTTCCGTAGGCGGGGATGTTGTTAAGGCTTACTACACCGTTAAGGGACAACAGCAAAAGACCAATATCGTGGTAACAATCTTCTTCGACCGTTTCGTGGGACTCTATGCGATGCTTCTCACGGCCAGTCTGGCGATTCTGACTCTCCTGGTGCGGGATCGACTCTTCATTCCCGTACAACCTCTTTTGACGGGGACTCTCTTACTGCTCGGCGTCACCGTCATTCTCATATTCGCAGCCATAACGGCGGCGCCTCTTCTCTTCATGAGCCCTGCTATCGGCAGAACGCTCAAACCTGTCGAAAAACTCGTGAATAAACTAACGTGGGGTGGAATCATCAAAACGGCAGTGCAGTCTGTGAGTGCGTACGCAAGAAGACCGGCCATCGTTTTCAAGGCGCTCGGCCTTTCCATCATATCTCAATCCTTCCTCTATTCGGGCCTGTATCTCCTGGCGGCTGCGCTGGGCAGCGGACAAACCGAGGCGGTGAACTATTTCTTTCTTCTGCCGCTATGCCTCGTTGTGAACGCCCTGCCTCTGGCGCCGGCCGGCCTCGGAGTTGGCGAGGCGGGCTTCGGAGAACTTTTTCTCCTCTTCGGATTGACTCAGGGCGCCGAGGTTGCGCTTCTGTACCATATTCTCTACCTGGTCTTCATAGCCGGCACGGGCGGACTCGTCTATCTCTTCGGCAACCTGGACTTCAAAACAACGACAACCCCTCATTGACAAACGTTCTCGTGAAATGCTATGTGTTCCCGCACAAGACACATTGAGGCGACAGTGCGCACATGATAAGGGACATTCAGTTCATCAAATACATCTTCGTAGCATGCCTTCTCCTGGCAAATATCATCGCCTCGAAAATCGTTGTTCTGGGCGGCCTCATAGTGCCGGCGGCCATCATCGTATATCCCTTGACGTTCCTTTTCACCGATGTAGTTGCCGAGGTGGAAGGGAAAAAAAGCGCTCATCGGCTCGTGATGACGGGCTTTTACCTTTCTCTCGTCATGGTTGTCGTTCTTTTTATCGGAAAGATTCTGCCGTCGGCGCCATTCTGGGTTCACCAGAAATCCTACGACCTGATACTGGGCGCCACGCCACGGGTCGTGGCCGCCTCCATGATCGCTTACCTGGTGTCGCAGAATCATGATGTGTGGGCCTTCCACTGGTGGAGGAAAGTGACAAATGGCCGCCACCTTTGGATCAGAAACAATTTCTCCACGATCGTCTCGCAACTCATCGACTCGATTCTCTTTATCGGCCTAGCCTTCGGAGGGGTTTTCCCGACAAAAACGATCATCGCGATGATCTTGGGACAATACGTCATAAAGGTGATCATCGCCATACTTGATACGCCATTCTGCTATGCCTTCGTGAGCTTCTATGGAAAGAATAGACAACAGGCACAAGAATCGTGATTACGAGGTTACGATAAGGGCGCCGGAGTTCACCTGCCTGTGTCCCATGACCTCCCAGCCCGATTTCGCCGAAATCACCATAACCTATGTGCCTGGCCCTTATATCGTGGAATTGAAGTCTCTGAAAATCTATCTTCACGGCTACCGCAATCAGGGAATTTTTCACGAGGAAGCGGTAAACAGGATCATGAACGATTTTGTTGAGCTCATCCAACCGAAACGGGTAGAAATTGTCGGCAAGTTCAACGTCCGGGGCGGCATCTACACCACCGTCAGCGCCAAACACCCGCAGTCTTTGGAATGAACCAACCAACCAGCGCAGGCAAAGCTTGTTCGATGAGAACGGTCAATGTTGAGCGTCGTTGGAATTGAGTGTTTACGGAATATCCAATGCTTCCTGTTCCTCAATAGAACCTATCAGCCCGATTTCCAAATTATCTTTCTTTAAATGTAAAAAGTAGTTATACGATTAATTTGTTATCAAATGATCGAATAAGAAGGAGACATCCTATGAAACCGATAGGTCCCCTTATGTGGGAACATCGTCTCATCGAGCAAATGGCCTCCCTGCTCCAAAAGGCGATCGCTCAGATAGAAAGCGGCGACGGCGTGGACGTCGTCTTCCTGGAGAGGGCCGTAGATTTTTTCAGAGTCTATGCCGATCGCACGCACCACGGCAAGGAGGAAGACATCCTCTTTCGGGACCTGAGACGCAAGAAGCTCTCAACAGAACACGAAAGAATAATGCAGGAATTGGAAACGGAGCATCGCATCGCCCGGAATACAGTGAAGGCTCTCGTTGAAGCCGCGAGAGAATACACGGCAGCGAAGAAAGGCGATCCTTCAACAGTCAGGCATTGCCTCGCCGATCTTGTGGAATTATACCCCAAGCATATAGAAAAAGAAGACAAGCACTTTTTCTTTCCCGTGATGGACTATTTTTCCGAGAATGAACAACAGGACATGCTCATGGAATTCAATGAATTCGACAGAAAGATGATCCACGAAAAGTATGAAAACACAGTTGAGGAATTCGGCGGGAAACGGGTCCTCGACTTTCTTCGGAAATAGTTGCCGATTCCGCTGCCGAAGATCGCCGGCGATGACGAACCGAGCTGCACTGGCCGAAAACACGGGCGGCCCGCATCAAGGCCGAATCCTGATGCTTCGGTTTTTCGCTGCCTTTTACGCTCCAAGGCCCAGAATCCTCCGAGCCTCCTCGGGCGAAGCAATGTCCCGGCCAGCCTCTTTCGCAATACGGGCGATTCTTGCTACAAGCTCGCCGTTGCTCGTTGCGACAACTCCTTTAGAAAAATAAATGTTGTCTTCAAAGCCTACGCGCACGTTGCCGCCCATGAAAACGGCCATGCCGCCGAGCGGCAGCTCGTGCCTTCCGATGCCGGCAACGGTCCAATTTGTCTGTGCGGGTATCGTTTCTACCAGGTGCACAAGATTTCGCGCCGTCGGCGCCATGGCGCCGGGAACGCCCAGCACGAAATCAAAGTTCAAAGGCGCTGCAACCAATCCTAGTTTAACGAGCGCCATTGCGTTATGAACATGGCCCTCCTCGAAAATCTCAAACTCCGGTTTGACGCCATATTGATTCATGGCTTTAGCCAGTCCCTCGATCACATCGGGAGAATTGACGAATACATCCCGGCCGAAATTTACGGAACCGGTATTCAGCGTCGCATACTCCGGTCGAAGGGTCAGCGGACCTATTCGCTCTTCCGCCGTCATGCCCACTGCGCCGCCGGTGGATACCTGTATGATCGCCCTGCACCCGGACGCCCTGATTGCCTCTATGCTTTCTTCGTAATCCTGGGCAGACTGCGACGGATTGCCGTTCTTATCCCGCGCATGGAGGTGTATGACTGCTGCACCTTCATTGCAGGCTCGCCTCGCTTCTTCCGCCACTTCGAAGGGGCTGACGGGGAGGTGCGGCATGTCCTTTTTTGTCAGTTCTGCACCCTGAATTGCCGCCGTAATGATCAGCTTGTCCATGAATTCATCGCCTTTCTTTTAGACAGCTTTTTTCCGCTGCAGTTCCACCGGAGTAACGCAGACTCCCTTAGCTTTCGTCGTTACAATGGGATTTTCAAGAAAATCGGCGGCTGTCGGCTGCACCGGGTCCCTCCGGCATTGGATGACTTTTGTTGCAATAAATTCCATTTTGCGGGATGTTTTCCCGGTTTCCGTGATCCATCCGGTGGCCTCGATATAGTCGCCTGCAAAGACCGGGGCCATAAATTCCACCTCGTCGTATCGAAGAAACAGACCTTCATCACCATCCGTCCTGATGAGAAGTTCCGTCGCAATATCTCCGAATAAGGACAGAATCTTCGCACCGTCAACAAGAGTTCCGCCATAGTGAGCATCCCCGTGGGACATCCTTAATCGAATTGTGGACTGAAGTTTTTTCATTTCATTCTCCTCTTTCACCACCCGAAATCGAAGCCGATCGATATCCTCAGCCTACGTGCTATTTTCTGTAGATAGATTCAAAAAAACGCCGGAGAGCCCTATTCTCACGCAGAATTCTGAATGTCAGTTCCGCATGACCCGGTACATAACCGTTTCCAATGAGCATCTTTACAGGAGCGCCCACACTCTCGGCCCCAAGAGCGGCCTTAGTGAAACTTGTTGCCGTATTATAGAAAAAAACCGTTCCCGAGGTTTTTGTTGCCAGAATCGAAGCCATTTCGGAATTTTCCACATTAACAACATTTATCGTGAAATCCGCCATGGTTCCGCTGGTGGCTTCACTTATTGCTTCCATAACGTCGACGGGCTTTGTCACATCGAGGTTCAGAACCACGTCGGCGAGATCAAGCGCCTGTATTTCCCTGCACCTCTTTTCGGAGAACTCGGCGGCGATGGTTTTCCCATCGCTCCCGGCGCGCTTCCGCGCTTCATGGAGACAGAGAAGGCCAGCCTTGCCCCCGCCGATAACAAGAGCCGTATTGCCAGGCTTGACGGATTGGGCAACCATTGCCGGCGCCCCGGCCACATCCATGACAGCCAGCGACACTTCCAGGGGAAGATCGTCGGGAATCCGAGCGTAAAGGCCCCTTTCAAAGATGACGGCCTGTCCCTTCACCCAAACCTGGTCTGTCGCCCGATTAATGCGAAGGATCTTCTCGACTCTCAGGGGAGTAGCCGTAAGAGATACAAGTGTGGCGACTCGATCGCCGATTGCAAGGTCATTCCGGCCGGTCAATTTTTCACCGATTTCGGCTACTGTCCCGACAAGCATGCCGCCGGAACCAAGGACCGGGTCCTGATACTTGCCCCGTTCTGCAATAATGCAACTGACGGCGCGGGCAAGGCTTTCCTCGCTTGCGCCAGCCTCTTTTTTCAATCGTAAAAAACTGGCGGACGTTATATTCAAGACTTCCACATCAAGGAGTATCTCGTTGTCATAAATTTCCGGCGTATTATCGACTTTGAAGGCCGCTTGAGGGAGAGATCCTTTCGGTTCTATAACCCGATGCAATCCGAGGGGATGGCCTGTTTTCTTCATCGCTCCAAAATCTCCTTGCAATCGTATTCCTCAACAGGCTATTTGAACAGGGCGTAGGGCAGCCAAAGCGCAATCTGGGGAAACATCATCACGATGGCAAGACCGACCCCCTGAATAACCACAAAGGGCCACACAGATTTGTACAGATCGGTCATCGTAATTTCTTTTGGCACCACACCCTTCATATAGAAAAGATTGAGTCCGTAAGGCGGCGTGAGAAAGGCCATCTGCATATTGATCACAAAGAGCGTGCCGAACCATATGGGATCAAAGCCAAGCTGCTTGATAATGGGAAGATATAAAGGAACCGTGAGAAACATAATCGCCGTATCGTCTAGAAACATGCCCAGAACGAAGAAACTAAGCTGCATGCAGATTAGAATGCCCCACGGCCCGAGACCCAGTCCGAAAAAGAGATCCTTCACCAGCTTAACGGCGCCGAGCCCCGTATAGATGCTGCCGAAACAAACGGCCGCCAGGGCGATCCACATGACCATTGCCGTCACAACGGTGGTTTTTTCAAGACTCTCCCTGACAATTTTCCATGTCAACTTCCCTCCTGCGGAAGCGGCGATAAGGGCGCCGATGGCCCCGATGACCGATGCCTCGGTAATTGTCGTAATGCCGAAAACGACACAGCCCATGACGCTGCCGATAACGGCAAAGGGAAGTATCAGCGACTTCAGCGAACGGAGCTTTTCCTTAAAGGAATACCGTTCGTCGATCGGCAACGCAGGCGCCAGATTTGGCTGTATCGCCGACCTCACGATAATATAGATAATATAGAGTCCGGCAAGAAGAAGTCCGGGGAGAACGCCGCTGGCAAAGAGCATGCCCGCCGACTGTTGCGCCACAAAGGCATAGACGAGAAATGGAATGCTGGGAGGAATGAGAAGTCCCAAGGCGCCGCCTGCCTGGATTGTTCCAGTGGAGAGATACTTTGAGTAGTTGCGCTTCAACATGGCCGGCAATGCAATGAGACCCATGGCTACGGTAGCGGCGCCGCTGACGCCCACCATGGCGGCAAAAATGGCGCACACAATGATGGTTCCCACGGCCATGCCGCCACGAAGGCCCCCGGCCCATCGGTACATGGCTTCGAAAAGGTCATCGGCTATTCCCGATCGCTGCATTATCAGTCCCATGAAGATAAACAGCGGAACGGCAGCCAGAAGAAAGGTCAACGACAACCCATAGGTAGGATATATCAGCATGGAAAGGCCGCCGGGTCCCCAAAGGAAAAAAGCGAATATGACTCCCACGCTTCCGATAACGAATGTTACCGGCATCCCCGTCAGCAACAGCAGTATCATCACACAAAACATCAGAACGGTAATGACGGTCATACTCATTGCGCGGCAACCTCCTTTTCTTCCCAGGACTTGCCGGTAACGGCGAAGTAGATGTCTTTAACGAAATTGCTGGTTGCCTGCAGAAGCATAAGCAGGCCGGCAACGGGGAGCGCTGCCTTGAGAGGCCAGATCGGCGGCCCCCAGACGCTCGTCGATCTTTCAAGATAGATGACTGACTTATAGGCAAACTGGCCGCCCTTGTACACCAGGACTCCCAGGAACAAGACAGCAAAAATATACGTGCATGCGCTCAGCACAGCCTGGCCTCTGGCCGACAATCGACTGACGATGATGTCCATGCCGACATGCTCTCGATAATAAAGCGTTATGGCCCCTGCGAGAAGAAAATAGCCGCCGAAGAGAAACTGACCGAATTCGTACGCCCAGATAGTCGGTCTGTCGAAGAAATATCGGGACACAATCTCTATGACCGTAGAGATCATTACAAGAACCATGAAGTAGCTGACAATTTTTCCTATGATAAGGGATATCTTATCGACAATATTGACGAAACAGGCAAGCGGTCTCATGGGAACCTCGCTGGCGTATTATTTTTTTCATTCCCTCAACACACCAATGGTCCGGAAGGCCCATAAACATGCCATCTCGGGAATGAACATCGGACCGAAGCGCCTCATTATATATCATGCTAACCGACGCGTCAGATACGAACAAAGCGCGTTAATGTCTTCTTTCAGAAAGAGTGCGCCCGCACTGGGCGCACTCTTTCCCGCACAATCTTGCAAGCGCCTATGTTATTTGATGTATCCAACTTCCTTGATGTAGTTCATAAGCATGTCGATGCCCTGTTTTGAATAGGCATCCTTCTTTCCAACCTCGGCCCAGAACTCTTTTGCACTGTCAGTCAACGTATTGATCAACGAGTCATCCATCTGAACGATCTTGAGATTGTTTTCCTTTATCATCTTGACTCGCGAAAGGAACTCCAGATCCCAGTTCAATGTCTGAATATAAAGGTTTTCATACTGAGTTGCCAGATCGAGAACAGCCTGCAGATCCTTCGGAAGGGAATTCCACTGCTTCATTCCCATGATAAGATTTTGATTCGCTATGTTGATGGGGGGCACCATGTAATAGGGAGCAACTTCCTGATAGGACATGGTCGAGTTCGACATCGCGCCGCCATAAATCACGCCATCGAGCGTGCCGGTGGAAATCGCCATGTAGACTTCCTCGGCAGGAATGTATACCGCCGAGATCCCCGATTTGCCAAGAAGCTTGCTTGTATTCGGTACGGCACGGAATTTCAGCTTCTTCAAATCATCAAGAGTCTTAACGGGCTTCTTGGCCTGGATGAAGGCAAAATCGACCATCTGCGGTCCAAGGTAATATATTCCGTGCTCCGCGTAAGCTTTCCGGCAGAGTTCGAGGAAACCCTTCTGATAGAAGAAGGTGTTAACGTCGGTAAGGGTTCTAAGAGCGAACGGCATGCCGGCTTCGACGTTGGCCAGGGGAATCAGGTTTGACCAGTATCCACCAGCGCCGCCTGCAAGATCGATCGTCCCCTCGGCGCAAGCGCTCAGCATCTGATCTGTCGGGACGAGCTGTCCTCCGGCGTAAAGGTCTATCTTGATCCTGCCGCCGCTCGCCTTATCCACGTAATCGACGAAAGGTTGATACTGCACAAGCTGGCTGGGACCAAAGAGAACTTGCATCCGGAATTTATACACTTTCTGATCGGCTGCAGCGGCCTGGCTTCCAAAATTCAACACAACCAGGCACGAAAGCAGAACCACGGACACCGTTACTACGAAAACCTTTTTCCATAGCTTCATAGACTGCCCTCCTTTGGGAATTTCTTATTATACCTAACGATTGTTAGGTATAATAAGAAATAAAACAGCGGCAATTCTTTGTCAAGAAAATTGTTTTATTTGATAATAACTATAACACTATTAAGTAGATATCAGCATAGTGACCTGATGGGCCGCCAAGAGCGCCCGATCATAGGCAAGGCGCCGCTATATGCATCTGCTTACCCTGTTCTTATTAATAGGGGCAGCTCTTCTGCGATCTTCACATGCAAGAATTTCATTGACTTTATGTCCAAAACCGGCAAGATATCTCCTGGAATCGGCGGTACGGAACTGCAATCACGATGAAAAGGATCGAAGCTTGGCTCATCGAACCTAATCGAACCTAGCAAACTAAAGAGTATTTAATCAATTGATCTCAAAGCAAAACCATCGCCAGACATCTTGACGATTACGAAAATATATTATAACAAGCGTTAGTCAAATATTGGAATGAAAGGCCTTCGGCAAACATACTATGGTCATGACAATGCATCCCAGAAAACGAATCATTCTCAAGGAAGCGGCCAGCCTTTTCAGGATTAAGTCCTTTGAGGCAACGACTCTGCGGGAACTTGCGGAACACTCCGGAATTAAAGGGGGAAGCATCTACTATCACTTTTCGTCAAAACAGGAGATTCTCCTGAACATGATGGATTTTTCCATGTCGGAGTTGATCTTCACGGTGAAAGAAGCCGTCAAGAACAAAAAGAACTCCATCGAGAAACTCAGGGAAGCCATCAAGACCCATATAGAATACCATATAAACAATCTCGATATGACAGTCGTTGCCGATTCGGAAATCCGGAGTCTCACTGAGGAAAATCACCGTTTCATTATTCAAAAGAGGAAAAAATACGAAAAAATCTTCTCTGAAATCATTGAAGAAGGTCTCAGGGAAGGCGTGTTCCATATCAAGGAAACAAAGATTACGACCTTTGCCATACTGCAGATGTGCACAGGAGTTTCATACTGGTACAAGGAACAGGGATCTCTGAACGTCCAGGATATCGTCGATGTTTATTTTGACTTCATCTATGCCGGCGTCCTGGGTTTATGCGGCATCCGCACGGATATCCCCAGGCTGGAGTAATTCCCGTTCTCTCTTTGAGGCGCATCGATTACTGCCCGTATCGATTACTCATCAGGCACGATTGTAACGCTGTAGAAAATTTCCGCACTGGTCGCTCTACAGACCTTCACCGCCCGTCCGCCGCCGGCGTCAGCCGTATGCGCGCATCGTCGATTTCCACCGTTGTTTTTGAATAGGTGCTCTTTTGAATCACTATTCTTACTGGCTTGCGGTAATTCCCCCATCAACATACAGGGTCTGTCCGGTAACAAACCCTGCGGCAGGAGATGCAAAAAAAACTACTGGGCCCACCACATCTTGAGGATCAGCAATTCTCCCAAGGGGGATTCGTTTTATCAGTTCCTTCCGGAAATCATCGTCATCTAATACATGACGAATCAAATCTGTATAGACAAAAGTCGGCGCCACTGCGTTAACAGTAATTCCATATGGCGCCAGTTCCATCGCATGCTGTTTAACGAGCATGACCAGTCCACCCTTCGTACTGCAATAGGCTGAATATCCGCGATTTCGAAGCCCAAGCCGAGACCGTACAGACAATAAGTGAACATGTCGTCCACCGACAGCGTTTCTTATTTGATAACGGCTGACGGCTTGAGCCAAAAACATGGCCCCTTTGAGATTGGCTGCGTATACCTCATCGAAGGCATCTTCCGTTACGTCCAATAATTTCTGCTCGATTTGAATGCCGATGCAATTGACAAGGATATCAATCCGGCCCAATTGTTTAACAACACCGTCTACTGATTGCCGAATGCTGTCTGGTAATTTAACATCGAGTTCAGCAGACATAGCAGGGTATCCTTCATTGGACAACTCTCTAACAAGCTTATCCGCCTTTTCTCTGTTACGTCCAGCAACCGCCACAGTGGCGCCGCGGAGGGCCAAACCCCAGCAAATAGCCTCGCCAATACCGCCATACCCACCTGGTACAAATACAACTTTACCGCGTAAAGAGAAGATATCCCCGAGATTCGCCTTTAAACTGCTTGGCAATGTTAATTCGTCCATAACTGAACCTGACATATCCAAAAGCTGATTAAGATCATTTCAAATTTTAACCACTTCCATACGAAGAAGACGTTCCCAGACTTTCACCATGGCGCCCTTGCTTTCATCTCCGAGATCCTGGTTCAAAGCCATCTGGTACGTCGTGAGGGCGGCCTGGGTC
>JAFGGB010000130.1 GCA_016930775.1 Deltaproteobacteria bacterium | reverse complement strand
CCCGGCGTCACTCCGAGATCGACAAGTGCGCGAGCATTCCCTGGCTCATTATCGATGACCCTGTATCGCTCGACAACGGAGGCGCCCAGTTTAAAAATCTTCTCTTCGATGGTCGAGGGCCGATGCATGCCGATGCCGCACAGGAGCGTTATGTCCTCGTCGCGAAGACCAGCCTCTTCCAGTTCCCTCAGCAGGGCGGGAACGAGAAGGTATTCGGGGCAAGCCCTTGTTATATCGGTAAAAACAATGCACGCGCGGTCGCCCGGCCCGGCCTGCGCACGAAGAGGCGGGGCGCCGATGGGCGCCGCAAGAGAAGCGGATATCGCATGCTGAACATCTTCAAGCGGATCGAGTTTATTTGAATGGACAAGAGTTCCCCGGACGCCGGCAGGCGCAGTGAAGGACAATGTCGTTTTCCCGTAGGGAACAAAGAATGATTGAGACTTGATCATGCGTGTTTCCCCAGGCCCGGCGCCGCAGCACCGGCCTTCATTGCTTCGGCCAGAGATGAGTTCCCATTTTTTTCAGCTTTTTCGATATGCTGTAAGCGCTTTCCTTGAGAGGGCGAAGCCATAGCGTAAGATCCGTCACGAATCTATTCTCCGGCGCAAGGACGCTCATGGCAACAGGCATATAATAATTTTTGATCGGCACGGAAAGAGAAACGGTTCCATCAAACATTTCGCTTCTGCTGAGGGCATACCCCTCCACCCGAACCTTGGCTATCTGTGAAGCCAATTCATCGGGATTCGCGACTGTCTGGGCCGTCAATTTCACCAAGGGCGCTCTTTTCAGCAGCAGGGCAACCTCGTCTTCGGAGTGCTGCGAAAGGAGAACCTTGCCGGTGGCGCCATAATAGAGAGGGGCGGCAAAGCCGGCGCCTGCCGTATACTTTAGCGCATGAGGACTCGGCAGTTCGACGAGCTGAACCCTCTGAAGGCCCATGCGGATTACGAGCGCCACCGTCTCTTTTGTCAGCGCCCTGACCCTCTCCATATCGTCTCGGGCGGAAGAAATAAGTCCCTGGTGTGCGACTCCGGGAATCAACGCCAGCGTCGAAACCAAAGGGCCGAGTCCGTACTGACGGCTCCAGGGGTCCTGAGATATGAATCCTGTCGTTTCTAGCGACTTGAGAAGCCGGTGAGTCGTGCTCACGCTGAAACCGGTGTGATTGGAAACGGCGGTAAGGGTCGTGTTTCCCGAAGCGATGGATGTGAGAATTCGGGCGCCTCGCAGAATAGCGTTGACCTTTGATCCCATTGTTTCCGCCAGATGGAAAGTTTTTTTCGTATAATGGAGTACCATGGGCTTTTCTTTGAGTCAATCCCTATTCTCTTATGCAGATAATTTTCATTATTTTTTTCCTTGCCTGTTGTCAAAGAGGGGCAATGCGGATACTATTCAGTCCGGGAGGAAGCACTATGAAATTCGAATGGACCTTTCCCTACCCGTCTAAGAGGATGCCTGTCTTTGCCGGAAACGTCATCGCCACATCACAGCCTTTGGCCGCACAGGCCGGTCTGTCCATGCTGTACCGTGGAGGCAATGCAATAGATGCCGCACTTGCCGCTGCCATAGCTCTCACAGTAGTAGAACCTACAGGGACAGGCATCGGCAGCGACGCCTTCGCAATTGTGTGGGATGGCGAAAAGCTGCATGGATTGAACGGATCGGGCAAGTCCCCGCGAGCCTGGCGCCCGGAACGATTTAGAAACCTGAAAGCAATGCCGGAAAGGGGCTGGGATTCAGTAACGGCGCCGGGCGCCGTTGCCGCCTGGGCAAGCCTCTCCGAACGATTCGGCAAGCTTCCCTTTGAAGCGCTTTTTGAACCGGCCTGCACTTACGCCTCCGCCGGATTCATGGTCTCCCCCGTTACCGCTCGCCGATGGAAAGACCTCGCCCCCCTCTTTGATGGCTTTTCCGACTTTGCGGAAATGTATCTTCCCCAGGGCAGACCTCCCGAACCGGGTGAATTGTTCAGATATCCTTTTCAGGCGAAAGCGCTTCAAGAGATTGCCGAAACGAGAGGAAAATCCTTCTACCGGGGTCGTATCGCCGAGCGTATCGCCGCTCATGCCGCCGCCGGCGGCGGGGCTCTTACGATCGACGACCTGTCTTCCCATGAATCCGAGTGGGTCGTTCCGCTCTCCAGAAAGTTCAGACACGTTGAAATTCATGAACTGCCCCCCAATGGGCAGGGCCTCGTCGTGCTCCTTGCTCTTGGAATCCTTGATCATCTCGACGTCCGCAATCATCCGGTCGATTCCGCCGACTCCATTCATCTGCAGATCGAGGCAATAAAAATCGCTTTCTCCGAAACCCGACGCCACATTGCAGACCCTGCTTTCATGAGGGTGCGGCCGGAAGAGTTCCTGACAGACGGATTTGCTGCGCCGCTTGCACGAACCATAAGCCTTGGCAAAACATTGTCTCCCACCCTCTCGATTCCCGTCGATCACGGAACTGTATACATAACTGCCGCCGACAGCGAAGGCCGGATGATTTCAATGATTCAGTCGAACTTCCGGGGGTTCGGATCAGGGATAATAATCCCCGGCACAGGCATAAGTTTGCAAAACCGGGGCAGCGCCTTCTCCCTCGAACCCGGCCATCCCAATGTCGTTGCAGGCGCCAAACGGCCCTATCACACGATCATACCTGGATTCATGACGCAAAATGGCTCATCCCTCATGAGTTTCGGAGTCATGGGCGCCCATATGCAGCCTCAGGGTCATGTCCAGATGATTGTCAGAATCGTCGATTACGGCCAGAATCCACAGGCCGCCTCCGACGCGCCACGGTGGTTCGTCGACGAGCGCTTCCGCGTTCTCCTCGAACCGGGCTTCGATCATGCCGTTGCCGAAGAGCTGAGCAGGCGAGGCCATGCCGTCGTGACAGGGGCATCGGAATCAAATTTCGGCGGCGCTCAAATGATTTATAAACTTGATAACGGATTCTGCGCCGCTTCGGATCATCGAAAGGACGGCCAGGCAGTGGGGTTCTGAACCTCAGAACTATCGGCGCCGTTGCATTGTTTTCGAGACGCATTGTTTCCTTAAGAATCATCACGGCGGCGTGCGAAGGAATTATTGCCTTGTCAGATCCCAGTGGTATAGTGTAGAAAAATGCGTTCATCAGAGCCGGATCTAGCCATGAAAAGGAATGAAACGGGCAATTATCCTTCTGTTTCTCAGTTGGATGGACAGTCTCATGCAAGAGTCGTAAGGGATATATTTTCTACTATTTCAGGTAGATACGATTTCCTCAACCGTCTCCTGAGTCTTCGTCGCGACGTCGCCTGGCGTCGCTTTACAGCTCAGAAAATGCGTTTTTTCAAAACCTTCCGACTGCTGGACGTGGCTGCCGGCACAGCCGATCTGGCCATTGAGACAGCTCTGAGGCATCCTGAAATTTCGGTCGCCGCCGTGGACTTCGCGGAGGCTATGCTTGAGGCCGCACGACGAAAAGTTAACCGACGGGGTCTCGCAGACAGAATAAAGATCATCCCCGGCAACGCTCTCAATCTGCCCTTCGATGACAACCATTTTGACGTTACGGCAATCGCCTTCGGCATACGGAACATCCCTTCCCGTTCCGAGGCCCTCAAGGAAATGCTGCGAGTCACCGTCCCGGGCGGCACAGTCATGGTCCTTGAAATGAATTTTCCCAAAAACCGTTTTTTCCGTAAGAGCTACCTATTTTATCTGAAGCGGTGCCTGCCTCTCATCGCCCGGCAATTTTCCCAAAACCCCGCTGCATACGGCTACCTTGCGGACTCTATAATCCATTTCCCGTCCCCCCGAAGATTTACGGCGCTCATGGAAGAAACGGGATTCACACACATCGAGGCAATATCACTGACGCTCGGCATAACCTATCTCTACATCGGTCAAAAACCCTTGCAGGAATGACCGATAGTCATCTTTTCTGGAGGAAACTCTTGCCCTGTCTTTACCTGGGAGAACCCCATCAATGAACGAAAAGGCGACGTCGGCTGCGGACCGCCTCCTCAAAGCTATTGACGTTGACGGTCGTTTCCGCCTGTTCGCCTGTGTAACCACGGGAATCGCAGATGAGGCCTGCCGCCTGCATGGAACATCCCCTACAGCCTCTGCAGCTCTGGGCAGGGCTCTTACGGGCGGGGCGCTTCTGGGCGCACTGCTGAAAGACCGCCAGCGGGTCGCCTTGAAATTCCAAGGGAACGGTCCTATCAAAAAAATAATCGTCGAAGCGGACAACTCCGGCGCTCTTAGAGGTTTTACGGCTGTACCGGAAGCCGACGCCCCCCTCCGCGACGGCAAACTCAATGTTTCGGGCGTCCTCGGACGGGAAGGTTTTCTTACGGTAATCAGGGACGAAGGATTCAACGAACCCTACCAGGGAACAGTTAAATTGAAGACAGGAGAGATTGCCGAGGATCTGGCTTATTACCTCACGGAATCGGAACAAACGCCATCGGCAGTTGGCCTCGGAGTCTACGTGGAGCCCAATGGAACAGTTGCCGCGGCTGGAGGATTCCTCATCCAAACGCTGCCCCCGCCCGATGAAGAAATTATTGACAGACTCGTCGAGAGACTCAAGGCTCTTCCCGCCATTACAACGCTCCTTCGGCGAGGACTGGGTCCCGAAGGTCTTCTGAACAGCATCCTCCAGGAAACGCCCTTCCGCATACTCGAGGACCTGCCGCTGATTCTTTTCTGCCCCTGCAAACGATCCATGATAGAACGAGTGCTCATATCGCTGGGAAGGGTGGAGATACAGCGTCTCATCGACGAAGAAGAAACCGTCGAAGTCACCTGCGAATTTTGTCGCACCGCCTATTGCTTCCAGAAAGATGAGATGGAAGCGATTCTCTCGGAAATCGGAGATGCACGCTAAAACACAAGCATACAAGCGCGTATATGAAGAACCCTTCGAAAAATAAATATTTAGATAACCTACGGCACGGAGGAAAGGATGAGGCAAATTGCTTCAGGTGCCTTCACTTTTATATAACCTACGAACCGGCCTTCCCCTACGGCTGCCATGCCATGGGGTTCAAGTCAAAACAACTGCCGTCGACCCTCACCCGGCGCGCCTCCGGGACCGAATGCCTGAGTTTCGAAGAAGCTCCCAGGAACGCCCGATAGCTTTTTTTATCTTGGCTATAGACTCCGGGAACATGTTCTCGTCAAGCCATCTCATGCTAGCCGGCGCAGCGCAGGCGGCGGATCAGCGAAAATATGGCCTGGCCCGGAAAAACTGAACGGCAATTATTCTTGCATCTCCCGCCGTTTTTCATTTCTTTGCAGAAATTCCAACACCTTCACTGTAAAGAATTGTTTCATGGACCCCGAAACGATTGTCGCAGCTGTTGCGCAAAAAACAAGCTGGAAGAAGAACTTCGCCTCCAGGGGCACAACGGTCCAGGACAACGAATCAAAGGTTTTTCCGGAATCGATCAGGAAAACCCCCATGTGCCGAACAAGGCATTGCCCGCTCCGAACATTAAGGCAAAGCCCATCACTCAGAATATGACGCTGCCGAAAGCAAAATCCATGAGGTTTTTCATGATTATGTTGCAGGCATTCTTTGCCGTCGTAAAACCTGTTTCCACCATGGCGAAACCGTTTTGCATAAACATCACCAAGGCGCCGGCAACGAGAACCCAGACAGTGTTGAGAGCTATTTTCTCTGTTGACGGCGGAACGTCCGCTCCATAGGCAACCGCTACGCTCCCCAGAAGACAGGCCGCCATGAAGCTGCTTGCACGTTTTATTTTCATTCAATCGAGCCGTTCATACATATCTGTATGGGGCAATTACCATGCCATATTGGATCAATTAAGCTTTAGTATTTGTAATTACGATCTAATTATAATTTATTAGTTGAATTGCTTCTGGAATTCTATGTGACTTAAATGTAGCTGTACAATCAATATACAACATTCATGTAGCATTCAGCGCTTCATCGCCGGTTGATGCAGAACGATCAGAAAGCCTTTTTGCAATGGTCTCGTCCTTCGAAAACACCTGGGGTTCGCCGACATTCTCAATGGCTTCAATATTCATAGATCCGCAGAGCCACAAGGGGCGTGCCGCCTGCATCAACTGATCGGAAGGCCCCTTGCAAAGTCCGGAAGAGAGTAGTACAAGAAAACAAACATTTTCAACGACATGCCTCGTGACAACAAGGCCAGCTATCATGTCCAGGAACATCAGGCTTTTTTTCCACTTTTTCCTGTCGCCCGAGCGGCTTCTGATAGGAAGCTTCGCCGCCATCATTGTAGCGGGAACAGCGCTTCTCATGCTGCCCTTGTCAACCAGCGACGGCCGCATCGCCTTTATCGACGCACTCTTTACAGCCACATCCGCCGTCTGCGTCACGGGATTGACCGTTATGGATACAGGCGCCTCCTTTTCCACCGTCGGCCAAGTGATTATACTTCTCCTTATACAGGCCGGCGGCCTTGGCATAGTCACTTTTTCTCTCCTTATTTACCATGCTCTGGGTTTTCCCATGCCGCTCAGAGGCAAACTGGCCCTTGAAAGCACCTTTTCCCACGAACCCGTCCGCGACATTTATGTCATCGTTAAATCGGTTTTTTTCTATACCATGATTATCGAGGCAGTCGGCGCCCTTTCTTATTTTATGCGATGGGTCAATGACTTCAGCCCCGGCAGAGCCCTTTACATCTCGATATTTCATGCCGTCTCCGCCTTCTGCAATGCAGGGTTTTCAACTTTCTCGGACTCCTTCATGGGTTATGCACAAGACTGGTGGATCAACGGAACAACCATCGTTCTGATTGTAACCGGCGGCATCGGTTTCATGGTCATTTCGGATCTCACGGCAAAACTCTGTCACCGCACCCGCCTCTCTCTCCATACAAAGATAGTCCTCTTTTCAACGGCCGCCCTGATCGCGGCAGGGGCCCTCATTGTCCTGCTAACCGAATGGAGCAATGCCCTTTCCGGCCGGCCCCTTCCGGAAAAAATCCTCATCGGTCTCTTTCAATCGGTAGCGGCAAGAACGGCCGGTTTCAATACCGTTGATATCGGTCTTTTGAGCAACGCCACCCTTTTCATCATGATTGTTCTCATGTTCGTCGGCGCCTCTCCGGGGTCCTGCGGAGGCGGCATCAAGACGACAAACATGGCGATTCTCCTTTCGTTGGCCTATAATCGCTTCAAGGGAAGCATGAATGCGGTCATGTTCAGGCGAATGGTGCCCTACGATACAGTGATTCGATCCATCTCTCTCCTCATAGGGTCTCTGCTGTTTTTGATTCTGGTCCTGTCGGTTTTCCTGATATTCGAGGAAAGCGGTATATCTCACAACGTATCGAAAGGGCTCTTTTTGGAGACTGTTTTCGAGCTCACATCGGCCTTCGGCACCGTCGGTCTCTCCACAGGCATAACGTCAAATCTGGACGCACTGGGAAAAACCATCGTAATTGTCACCATGTTTACAGGGCGGATCGGCCTGTTGACGCTCACCTACGCCCTGGCTCGCCGTGAAGTGGAGAGCAAAATACTCTATGGCGAGGAAAATGTCCTCGTCGGATAAGGAGGCAACGACATCATGGGCGCTTTCGCAGTGATAGGGGCCGGCAACTTCGGTGCAACCGTGGCGAAGACTCTCTTTCAAGGAGGTCGGGAAATCGTTGCCGTCGATAGAGACAAAGCACGGATACAGGCCATTCAGTCTTTTATTTCTCACGGGATCATCGCCGACGCCACTGATAAAACCGTTATAGGAAAACTTGGGCTTGAGGCCATGGAGGCCGTCATTGTATCGGTGGGAAAAGACGTAAGCGCCAGCATTCTGATCACTCTCTTTCTCAAAGAAATAAAAGTGCCTAAAATCATTGTCAAGGTGACAAACGAGGATCACGGCAGGGCCTTGCAGCTCGTCGGCGCAACAGACACCATATTCCCAGAGCGCGACATGGCGTTGAAGGTGGCGAGCACGCTCATTTCGCCAAACATTCTTGATTCATTCGCCCTCTCGGAAGATTACGCCATTATGGAAATAGCGGCGGCAGCGGACTTCATAGGGAAAAACCTTGTAGAGCTCGATCTGCGAAAGCGACGAGATATCACTGTCATTGCCATTAAAGACGTCCTATCGGATCTTCTGCTTGTCAACCCACCCGCTTCGTTCGTCATCAAGGACAGCAACATCCTCGTGGTTATCGGCAAGCGGTCAGAATTGGAAGCATTCTCGAAGTAACGCCCCATGAAGGTTTTTTGTTCATGCGCATGTCGCAGGATTATCGGAACTGTCTTGGCGAGTGCGCCTCCTCTGCTTGTCCGTCCCGTCGCAGAATAACCGGCCGATTTGGTCCCGGAAACTCATCTGTAGACCGGCGTTCCATTGATTGCTGCGTCAGAAAATCCAACCAACGGCAATAAGCTTTTTCAAAGCAGAGCTCTTTTTTATTCAAGTCGTTGCAAAATCCGAGGAATCCTCAATTCTGACAACTTTCTGAAGAAATATTTCTTGACTAAGACTAGAAATACTATAAACTTACGGTGGTAAAGCGTATTTCCGCAACAGTATGTTGGCTGGGTACGGTAAAGTTTGGATTGATACATAGTGCAGTACGAAGCTGAAAAATTCTATTTTCATTCTTCGGTATTTTCATGCATATCGGCGATCCAACTTTATAAAATCTAAGAAAGGAGGATTGCCGCGATGCATAAAGGTACCGTAAAATGGTTTAACGAAAGCAAGGGCTTCGGCTTCATCGCCGACGATGAAGGCGGCGATGTTTTCGTTCACTACAGCGCCATTCAGGGAACCGGATTCAAGGTCTTGAAGGAAAATCAGCGTGTTTCCTTTGAGATCGAACAGGGCAAAAAAGGCCCGGCTGCAACCGATGTCCGGCCGTTGTCCGAATAGTTATCGCAACGCGAGTGAACACCCCGGCGTCCAAAAGCGTCGGGGTGTTGTTCTTCTGTCTGTCAAAGCTTCTCCCCATCAATATCTTTCATTCGCCAGCCACACCGGAAGGCGGGCAAAACAAATGTCTTGCATTCACAGCTAATCCCCTTTTAAATAAACGGACCGTTACGACGTTAAAAAGATGTATGCGGTGCGAAAGGTCGGCAACAGATTGGCGTGACAATGGCCTTCGGGACCGTGAAACAAACAGTCCGGATCTTCGCAACTATCTTTAAATTCCAAAGGCGGGACCTGGTTTATGGCAGAACGTTTCTAATGTCGGCAACTCCGACTTCCCTCGGAAAGAAGGGGGATTGAAGTCGGGGCCGGCCGAAAGAAATTACCGGCAAAAGGAGTCGTAATTTATGAAATACCGATACCTTGGCAAATCAGGTTTGCTTCTCTCCCGCATAACGCTTGGAACAATGACCTTCGGCGCCGCCGACTGGGGATGCGACGAGAAGGAATCGCAGGCAATCATTATGAAGTACATCGACGGAGGGGGAAATTCAATCGATTGCGCGGATATATATGCGGGAGGCCGGTCAGAGGAAATTATCGGAAACCTCATGTTCGCACTAAAGCGCGACGATATCGCAATCTCCTCAAAGTGTTTCTTTCCGGCAGGCAGCGCGGCCACGAGCTTCGGCCTTTCAAGAAAACACGTCATTGCTTCCTGCGAAGCGAGTCTGAGACGCATGAAAACCGACTATATAGACATATACTACGTCCACGCTTACGATCCCATGACTCGCCCGGAGGAAACTCTCCGTGCATTGGACGATCTGGTCAGGCAGGGGAAAATCCGGTACATCGGCTGCAGCAATCTTTTTGGCTGGCAAATGGTCAAAAT
>JAFGGB010000129.1 GCA_016930775.1 Deltaproteobacteria bacterium | reverse complement strand
GGCGGTCTCGGCCCGACGAGGGACATCTCCCCCTTTAAAACGTTGATCAACTGCGGGAGTTCGTCGAGGCTTGACTTCCTGAGGAACCAGCCCACTTTCGTCACTCTTGAATCATTTGTTATCTTCAGGGGTTTCCCCTCTTCATGGTGTCCATTAATTAAATTATTAACAAAATCGCGGTGAATCTCATGATCGTTATTCACGGTCATTGTGCGGAACTTGAGCATGGAGAACTTTTTCCCATACAAGCCCAATCGTTCCTGACGGAAAAAAACCGAACCGGGAGATGTCATTTTGATGGCCATTGAAATGACAAGAAACAGGGGCAGGAAAAAAACTAACGTCACAAGACTGATGGAAATATCCATGAATCTTTTTATGAAGGGACCCACTTTACCTTCTTCACGATCCTGCACGACCTTGGGGTAAAAAACCAGATTCTCGCCATTTTCCTCGATATACTGAACATCTGTTGGATACCCTTGATAACTGATGTCTATTGCATCCCACTTCCCCGATCTTTTTGATTCCCGCATGTTTTCAGAGAAACGTTTTTTAAGCTGATTAATGACGTCAGTTTTTTCATCATCGATTTCTGTAAAAAGAATTCCCAACACGGAATTCTGTTGATACCACCCCTTGATGTCGGTCTCTCTGGTAATCTGATTCAATAGAACGGCGATAACCTGAATGAGGTTCTTTCTTTCATCTTCCGCATCTATATTGGAAAAATTAATCAAGACAAGAATAAAGGGTCGATTGTAACGATCGGTCCTTTTTCTCTCAAGCGAAAGGATCTCCTGGAAAAATTCCTCCGAATAGAGCATATCTTCTTGGTCTTTTGTCGCTTTCATCGTCGTATCCTTGCCTAAGCTTTTCTTGATGCTTTATAATAGAGCAAGCGACGTGCCAGCAAGTTTCATTCAATTGCTGTTGAATACGATTTCAAAAATAACCAATAATTCCGTTATCATACTACTGTTCTGTTCGAGATCTCCTATGCTTCTGCCGCATACCCTGAAACTGGAGTTACAAATTACATATTACAATCTGAATACTGTAAGTCAATAATTTCGAAATCTTGAAGCCGCCGTCGGACAAGCAATCCTCGTTCGAATCGGACGATTGCCGCATAACGAAGTCGCATTTGAAGCCATCGATATTAATGAACTATCTGGCGGCAACTATACCGTCACATCGAACTTTTCAGGGATGGCTGCATCGCCTTAATTGCCGGATATCTTATACAGAAATTTGCTTGAAAAATCAAAAATGCCATTATCGGGAAAAAGGAGGTACACAAAGGAAATCAGCCCCGCCAATAACGATACTGTAATCAACGCAACCAAGATCTTGTGATCTCTTAATAAAAATTTTCCTTCCTGATCTTTTTTTTCAATGTTCCCGTCTCCCGGCCTCATCTGCTTTTCACGATCGGCAACGATCGTACAATATTCCCCGAATTTCCGGTTCATATCGGAAAGGATTTTAATGACCGAATCGATTCGCTCATCGGTTTTTTGAAACTGGCTGCGCCCGGCATTCGCTTTGGCCGCCCAGGTGAGAAGGTGCTCTTCAACGAGATCTATTCGTTTTTCCAGTCTCTCCAACGTATGATCGAGGGCGCCGGAAGCCCCTCTGTTGACGACTGTTTCATTTACCGTTTCGGCAATTTGTTCGGTCTCGCCGTCATCGCGATGGAAACCCAATTCACGCATGCTGACGACCAGTTCCACGACATCACGGTTTATAACAGGAAGTTCATCGGCATAACCATGGACAAGCGAAGCATCGCACAGAATATTGATCAACCGGGGTATGCCCCGCGAATGCTCGTAGATGGTTCTCACTGCTTCTTCATCAAAGATGTTGGGGTTCGCCGATCCGGCTACTTTGAGTCTGTGAAGTATGTATTCGCTGGTTTCTTTTTCACTCAAGGCGTTCAAATGCCAGTGAACCGTGATTCTCTGCGTCAGTTGCTCCAATCCCCTTTGGTGGAGTTTCCTTCGTAACTCAGGCTGTCCGAGCAAAATAATCTGGAGAAGATGTTGCTTTTCCAATTCGAGGTTGGAGAGCATTCTGATTTCTTCGAGCGTGTCTTTGGCGAGGTTTTGGGCCTCGTCAATGATCAACGCCACACGCTTGCCCTCGACGAATCGTTTGATGAGAAATTCTTGAAAGCGATTCATCCTCTCAATCTTGTCGAGACCGTCAACTTTTAAATGATACTCCTGGCAGATCATTCTCATCAGTTCGTCGGAATTGACAGACGTCTGATTGACAAGGGCGAATTCAACATCCCGATCAACTTTGCGAAGAAGATAATTGACAAGGGTTGTTTTGCCCGCGCCTATCTCCCCGGTTATGACCACGAAACCTTTATGTTCTATAATGGCATATTCAAGATGAGTGTACGCTTCCTCGTGAGCGCGGCTCATGAAGAGAAAATCTGGATCGGGCGTGAGATTGAAGGGATTTTCTTTAAAACCGTAAAAGGCTCTGTACATCGGTTTTACACCCGCCTATTGTCTGACCTTGGTGAATATCGACCCGATGACAGGCTTCCCGCCGAGCAATTCCTTCATTTTGAGCAGGTCGTTTTTCGTAGTTCGCTCCGCTTCGATTACGATCAGTATTGCATCGACGTAACTGGAGAGGATGAGGCTGTCGGCGCCGACTAAGACGGGCGGACTGTCGAAGATGATATAGCGATTTCGGTAGCGATCTTTCAGTTCCTGAATAACTGACTCGCTTCGCGGCGATCCCAGCACTTCCGCCGAATTCGGGACTCTCTTTCCCCCAGGCAAAATCACCAGTCTCTCTATCCCTGGATTTATGAGGACATCCTGGATGGAAGCAGCGCCTCGCAGGCAATCTGAGAGCCCCTTCTCCACCGTAAGCCCGAGAATTTTATGAATCGAAGGCTCTTTAAGATCCGCATCGACGAGCAGAACCGTATTGTCCAACTGCTGGGCAAGGCTTACGGCCAAGTTGATTGCCGAGGTTGTCCTGCCCTCCTTGTGATTGGCGCTTGCGATGAGAATGCTGTTCTTTTCTTGATCTTTCAAAAGAGTCATTACCTGGGTTCTGAGGAGTTTATACCGGTCGGAAATGGCATTGCAGTGATGAATTGAGATTATTCTCTTTTCCTGCAGCGCATGAATATCTATGTTTTGAATTTGCGTGCGGGTATAGACCGGATTGACTTCATCATACACGCTTTCGGTCAAGATTTTGTTATCCCGCACTATCGATCCTTGCGGTACATACGATTCGGGATTGCTCTCTCTGTACTGACGCGCTTTATCGAGCGCTTCCTTCAGTTTGCTCATAGGGTGTCCTGTGTTTTAACCTTTACATTTTTACCATGACATTTCTTACGAACATAACAATTTTGCCATACACCTTGATCCAAAATATTTCCAGGGGCATCCAGTAGACATGAATGATTATCAAGGCCGACAGGATACTCAATAAAAAGACACAGAAAACAATGAAAAGCTTCCATCTGTGCCGCCGCATCTCTTTCCTTGTCGCAAGATAGGGAATCGTCGTAAACACCGGCAAGCTAAGTATGCCGGATATTTCATTTTCGTTTTTAATAGATTGGTCAAAACTCTCCCGAAGAGTCACCAGGCCTGTTCCGGCGCCCAGGGACAACATAAAACACATCAAGGCAAGCTTCATGCGGTCGGGTTTGCTTGGCTTCTCGGGCTTTGACGCCGATTCTATGATGGTGAAGCGTTCCCCGTGCTGGGTGGCCTCCATCTCCTTGGCGACATTGCTCTCCAGTTCTTTTGCCTTGATTTGATTGTATTGATCTCGTATGTGGTTGTAATCCATCGTTAAATCTCTAAAGGCCTTCTCGATCATCGGTGTGCTTTCTATCCGCTTTTTATAAAGCTCCAGGTCCGCTTCAATCTTAGCCTTTTGATTATGCAGACCTTTTGCTTCGATGTCGATGGCATCTATTTGCGCCTTGATGCTTATGTAGGCCGGATTGGCCTGCCGTTCCTGGGACGAGTCGAGGGTTGTTGTCCCCTCCCGGGATAGATTCTCGATTTCCAGTTTCAGGGATTCCGCTTCCTTACTGAGTTTGACGACATCGGGGTGATTGTTTCCTTGCTTATCCTTCAGAAGGTTCAGTCTTTTTTGAAGCGCCGCAAACTCTCGCTGTTTTTTCACCGCAAGGGAGCTTTCTCCCAATTGCTGTTCAAGTTCCCGTATCTCACTTTTCAATCTAATGATGTCGGGATGTTTCTCCGAAAGAACCGTTTCTAAATTAATCAGTTGCATGCGCAGATATAGAAGTCTTTGTGCGGGCGATGATTTTCCTTCTTCTGCTTTCATCATCGTTACAGGCAAAAAAGGTTCTATCGAAGCCAATTGACCTTCGAGGTAGACCTTTCGTTCTTTCAGTGAAAGAAACTGCAAGTTGATCTGTCCCAGCGTCCGCTTCAATTCGTCGGAAGCGCGAACATTGTCGTTCAGATTCTCCGGCAATTCCCCCATGTGCTCTTTTTTGAATTTACTGATCTTATTCTCGTACTCATTGATCTGAACCCGAATATGATCGAGTTCTTTCGTCAAGAAATCCGTCGTCCGCGCTGCCTGTTCTTCCCTGGATCTGAGATTTTCTTCGAGATACAACGATGCCAGTATATTTGCTACCTTCTGCACTGTATCGGGATTCTTTCCTTCGTATGAAAGCTTGAAGGCCACCGTTCGCGAGCTGTTCCTCCTCTGTCCTCCGATATCCCCCGCACTGATCGTTTCGAGATTTATATCCTTGCGCATTCTCTCGATTACGACCTCTGTGGCGTACTTTTTTCTCATATCCTCGTAGAGGTTGTTGTCATTGATTATTTTGATGAGATTCGGCCTGCTGATAATCTGTTGCGTTATCAACTGAAGTCGTTCTTCCACATAACTCCTGACGGTCGCCTTGACGTATTCTTCGGGAATCTGCTGGGATTCTACGAGAATGGTGGATGCGGCAATATATATGGGCGGCAAGAGATATACAACCGAGAGGGACGCAAGCAGTACAAACAAAAAACTCAAGAGGAAAATATGCCAACGTTTCCGCGCAATTCGTTTTATGTCTCGTATGGAAAGATCCGCCATGAATTCATCTCGTTACAATTATTGATGAGTACTGTTAAGAGCGAAATTCCTTAAGCGCCACATCAGTGACGCCTGATATTCTCTGCAAAGAATATGCCGCCAATCCTATTATATCTTGTTCGGAAATTCGAAGTTCACAAGGAACCATGCCTGGTTTCTGTCATAATCTTCATCGCTTGAAAGATTGAAATCATGCTTGTTTGTATAACTGTAGGCGATTTCAAGATTGACATGCTCTGTAAATTGATATCTCAATTTCGGCGTGATCTGGTACGATCGTTCGTCGGTCGTCTCTTCGTTAACAACACTGGATGACTTTGTAAAATACAAAGAACCGGAAAGATTGAAGGAAAGTCGCTCTGTAAACTTATAGGCCGCCGACGCCGTCAGGCGGTTGACCGTCACAAAAGAAGACGTGGATGTCAGGGAGTCCTGACGGGAAAGATTGATTGCGAGCGATACAGTTTCCCAACGCTTCGCTAAGCCCGCTTCCGCAATCCACCCCCAGCCGCTGGCATTTTCATCGCCGATTTTATCGGAGACTGTCGAATACATCGCCCCTGCCTTAATGGTTGCTTCGTAGTTTTCTGCAATCTTATGCGCGAGGCTAACGGCAAGGCCGTATTGATACACTCTGATTTCGCTGGATTCCTGTATACCGTACAGAGGCTGCAGGGAGGCGGTGTCGATGCCGTCATTGAAAATATAATTTACATTGGCCGCGACTCCGTGAGTTTCGCTGTCCACGTAGACATCGCGTGAATATTCCTTTTTTTCATACTGATAGGCCAGGCCGGCAGAAACATTCTGCGTGAAAAAGTGCGCAAAACCCAATCCGCCCATATAGTCGTTCCGGTGCGATCGTACGCCCGCGAGACCCGTTTCCTGGAATTCCTGATCAAGGGTCGTATCCCGGCGAAACGCCGCCTTGCCGAAAATGCCCGATCCCCCTGCATATTGATAACCCATATCGACCGATGCGTTGTATTTCTCCGTATTATTGTCCGTTTCTTCCAGGTATTGTTCTATCTCTACCTTGCCTTCGGTTTTCAGCATGAAACGGGGAGTTGCGTACTCCAGTTTCAGACCGGGGATGATCGTGCCGATCCAATCATCCTTTGCATCAACATTAGTGAAATCAATATTGTCGTTGTATTCACCCTTCAGACCAATAGAAGGGGTCACTGTTACATCCGCCCCCAGGAGAAGCAACGGGCAAAGGATGCATCCGAAAAAAAATAATGCAGCACACAAGAGTCTACGCATGTCTAATTCCCCTCCCCTTCGGTCTCCGTCTTTATGGCACGATAACCACATCCCCGCGCTTCAGGACAATATTCTGTTGTAGATTCTTTCCCTTTTTAACCTCGTTGTAATCAAAGGGAATCGTTTTCGCTTCACCGTTATCTTTTCTGATGATGATGATATTCCCGGGCGAGGCGAAGGGATTCAGATCCTCCGCCATGGCCAGTATCTGTATAACGGTTGTGTTCACATTGATAGAGTACTGACCGGGCTTGTTCACTTTTCCTACCACATAGGCGACAAGACTGTTCGGTTTGGTCAGCATGACAGAAATGGCTGGATTCTTTATGTAGGCGCTCAATTTTTTCGCGATGATTTCTCTCACCTCGGGAACAGTCAATGATTTTGTATCCACATCGCCGATCAGGGGGAAGGAAATAACGCCGTCGGGAGGAACGATGATTGACCGCGACAGGTTCTGGTCCTTCCAGACCGATATTTCGATCTCGTCTCCCGGGCCTATTTTGTATGCGCTTTCTTCTGCGGAGAGAGCGTTTCCTTGAATCAGGATGATGCACAGCAAACTGAGAACAAACATTCCCTTCTTCATGAAGCTCCTCCAAACAGTCAGTCCTGATGCTGACACTTTATTTGATCTCTTTCAACGCTTTTTCCCCATCCCCTCGTCCGGGGAACTTTTCTCCACCAGCCAGAGCCTTCGCCAGATAATCTTTGGCTTTCTCTTTATTCCCCAAGCGCAACATGGTCATCCCCATATGATATGACACGGCCGATGGAATTTTCTGGTCCCCACTGAACGCCTTTTCAAGGATGTCGCGGGCCTTTTCGTAATCACCCGTCTTAAAATAAATCCATGCCATTGTATCGGCGAAGGCTGGAACGCCGAGATTTTTCTCGAAGAAAGGCTTGAACATCTGCTCCGCCTCGGCAAGATTCTCCGGCGAAGGCGCATGTTCCGCATAGAAAAAAGCAAGATTGTTGGCGGCGATTGCGTCATCCTTGTTCTTGGCCGCCATTTCCTCATAGAGATTGCCGGCCCGCTTAAGATCTCCCTTTTGCTCATACAGCGACGCAAGCTTTAAAGAAACCGATGCATTGTCAGGATAAGATGCCAGGATTTTTTCATAGGATGCGATGGCTTTGTCGTTCCGCCCCGTGATTCTTTCAAGGTCGGCAAGCCCAACGAGAAACTTCACGTTTCCGGGCCTTTTCTTAAGAGCCTCGTCAAGAACCTTGCTGGCTTTTGAAGGTTCTTTATTCATCACATGGAGTTCGGCCAAGAGCAGCGTGTAATCATCGTTGTTTGCGGAACGGCCAATTTGTGATTCCACCCGTGCGATGGCGCCCTGGATATCCTTCTTTTTCTGGGTTGACAGCGCCGCAATTCTGACCATTGCCGGCATGTAATCGGGATTCATGGCAAGCGATTTTTCAAAGAGCGCCGAGGCCTCGCCATCTTTTCCCTGCAATGCTTTAATTATGCCTTTTTTGTAATAGGGGTACGGCGACTTTGAATCGCTCTGGATAAGTGCATCGGCATACTTTTCCGCCAGGTCATAGTCCTTTTTCATAACCGCAATATCACTTAATGCATTGTACGCCTCCCGTGAAGAAGGATCTATCTTCAATGCATTTTTATACATGTCTTCTCCCGAGGACGGCTCATTGTTCAATAGATGCGCCCTTGCGAGAGAAAGCGTTGCGCGGAGATCATCCGGTATTTCCTGGCGCAGCAATCTGAACTCCGATATGGCGCCGATGAAATCTTTTTCAGCCAGCAGGATGTCTCCTTTAATGCGATGAGCAATGACATCCCTTGGGTTTTCCTTCAATACTTCCTCAACGAGCTGCTTCGCTTCAGGGACCCTGCGATCCTGGAAATGCAACGCGGCAAGAAAAAGTTTCGCCTTCAGATGCTCCGGCCCCTGCGGGGCCGCGCCCATGTATTCTTCCATCAGTTGAAAGGCTCGATCTTTTTGTTTCTTTTCAACTTCATACAGTGCCAGCATCTGGTACGGCTCGTACTGTTGCGGCAGGTCCGTTATGGTTTTTTTGAGAACTTGGACCATTTCGCCTTCTTGTTTTCGTTCCCTGTAATAATTGGCAAGATAGAGACGGTATTCTTTTTTATCGGGGTTTCGGTCTATTAATTCCTTGAGCATCCTCTCCCCCTCTTTCGTGCGGCCCGTTCTCTCATAAAAACCGGCGAGGAGGAGTCTGTACCTATCATCTTTTGAAGCAATATTTATGATCTCTTTGTATTCCTTCTCTGTATCATTAAATTTTTTGTTTTTCTCAAGGATTTGGGCGATAAAAAGCCTCGCAGCGATATTTTTTTGATCATAATCCAGGAGCTTTCTGAGAGTTTTTTCAGCTGCGACGTCATTGTTGCCCTGCATTTCAACTTTGCTTAAAAGGAAATAGGCGTCCGTTTTTTTTGGTTCTTTTGCAATCAATGCTTCCAGGATGACTCGAGCTTCGTTCGCCCTGCCAAGAGACGCAAGACTGGCTGATTTCAAAAGCAAGGCCTCTCCGTCGTCCGGTTTTTTCGCTAAGACAAGGTCCGCCTTCGCCAAAGATTCATCGTTTTTGCCGCTCATCAGGAGAATCTTTCCAAGATGGGTTTGGGCGTCGTACAGTTCCTTGTTCAGTTCCGTCGCTTTCTGAAAGGCGCCGTACGCTTCTCTGATTCGAGTCATCTTATAGAGCGATAAACCGAGCATTTCGTAAGCTTTTGCAAATGTTGGATCTATCGTGGCAGCATTGGCAAAGTTTCGTGCGGCTTTTTCATAATCGCCCTTTTGGTACAATGCTTCACCAGCGGTATAAAATTTCATTTTTTTTGTTTCTGAGCTTCCGCAAGCCATTAAGAATGTTGAGAATATTAATAATATAAAAAGACATGCGCAACCTTTCTTAAGGTTCATCAGAAACACCCCCCCTGGGTATTTTTTTCATTTTCTAACATAATTATGTAAACAAATCCATGGATATAAAAAACGATCCAAAGTTATTCCACTCAAAAACAGTAGTTTTCACAGCCTGTTTCTGCTACATTATTTCCGAACCTTCTATCGGCATATATTGGTGGATCTTTACAGAAATTATAAATAACGCGATTGGATGTCTCTTAAGGACTCAAGAGAGACGAGTTGCGGTTTCCCTTTCCAATTTAGTATTGTTCATTAATGCTGAAGTTAGCCGCTCGCGTCCAGCGGGTCGATCGATTGCTTCATGAATGCTATTCGGTTTCTAACGAAACAATGAAATACTCTTACGCAGGTGGATCATGCCTAAGTTGCTTTTTGTTTTAAAAAACAAAGGTGTTTTCGATCAATTGCAAGATTCCATATCATTAAAAAATCATGAGTTGCACGCCTGCCTGTATCGTGACATGAAGTCTCGGTTGACAGGCGAAGAATTCGATGCAGTCATTCTACAGGTTCAAGCTCAGGAAGATCTCGCAGAATTATCGGCAATCGGAAGCTTCAATCCGTATGCTCCGGTAATCATCCTGGGAGAAGCAACGGAATCAACGCTTATCGTCAAAGCCATCAAGGAAGGGGCTTTCGACTATCTCACACAACCTTTCACCGCCGATACGATCAGTTTTGCTCTCTCAAAAGCGCTGGAAAATCGGAATCTCAAAGACGAAATCGACTATCTTCGAAGAGAACAGGATATTATTTATGATTTTGAGAAGATCATCGCCGAAAGTCCATCAATGAAGCAAACCATTTCTTCGCTGAAAAAGTTCGCTCATACGGATTCGACTATTTTGATGACAGGCGAAACGGGAACAGGGAAGAGCTTTCTTGCGGGGGCCATTCATTTCAACAGCTCCAGGAAAGGTCATCCCTACATAAAAATCAATTGCACCAATATCCCGGAAAATCTTTTGGAAAGCGAGCTTTTCGGTCACGAAAAAGGTTCTTTCACCGGCGCGAACAAAACGAGAATCGGCAGGCTTGAACAGGCGAAAAACGGAACGGTTTTTCTTGACGAAGTCGGTGAAATGCCTCTCCTGCTGCAATCCAAGCTGTTGAGATTCCTTGAGGAGAAGTCCTTCGAGCGAGTGGGAGGAAACAAGACGATTCATTCAGACGTAAGGGTCATCGCCGCAACCAACAGAATTTTGGAAGAGCAGGTCAAAGAGGGCAAATTCCGCGAGGATTTATACTATCGCATCAATGTCCTGAGGGTGCATCTGCCTCCCCTTCGCGACAGGAAAGAATGCATCGAACCGCTTTGTAATTACTTGATGAATAAAATCGGCCGAAATTTGAAAAAAACAGTGAAGGGCTTTTCCAGGGAAGCTCTGTCTGTTCTTCAATCCTACTCATGGCCGGGAAACATCCGTCAGGTGTCCAATACTATTGAAAGAGCCATCATCCTGGAAGACACGGGCGTAATTGGAATAAAAGATATCATTCTTCCGGAACTGGGCATAGTTTCGCCTGCGGAGGAAAACAATATACGACACGTTACTCTCTCATCGATCGTTGACAATGAAAAGGATTTGATTCTTCAGGCCCTGGAAAAATCTCTATGGATTCAAAAAGATGCGGCGAAAATGCTCGGAATCTCTCCCAGGGTGTTGAATTATAAGATTAAAGTTCTTGGCATCACGCATGCCCGCTGGAGAAAGCACAAAACAACGTGATGGAAATTATCGGTCATGAAGCGCCTTTTTGATCAAGCATACATTGAGAATTAGATCTAACGGGCAAGGAAAGCTTCGTCTCGGCGCCGCGAATTCGTACGACTAATCGATGAAAGTTTACCGATTCCTGATGTCCGCCCAGATCCTGTTCGACGATTCTCATAATAAATTCAAGCAAAGCGTTTTTGAAGTCTTCCGCGACTGACTCGACGGAAACCCAGCAATCCGTATCGCCATCCACTTCAATGTCATAGCAGTGCATGGACTTATCAACGCCTTTGATTCTTCTGAAAACAACATCGATCAAACCAAAGGGGGTTAAAAACCTCTTTTCCAATTCGCCTTCAGCGTTCATCCTGACAGAGAGGAGAAGAAAGGGAATTTCCAAATGAATGCGATTCATACAATTCTCCCTTTTGTAATAATGGAGCCTTTGTTCATGGCACAGCAATATGAGCAAATGTCGTTCCAAGATAAAATTTTCGCTGTTTAAAATCGATACAGAAGCTTCAGCAATACAATAACCTTTCTGTTTCATTGATATTATATTTGAATAGCAAAACATGCTCGGTCAAACATAGGGATATTTATATATTGAATTCTCGCAATATTCATACTGGAATTACGAGGCTGTAATTGCAAAAACCGATAAAGGGGATAAAGGGTGGACACTCCCCATATTTATTTTGAAAAATGTGAAAAATATGGGGAGTGTCCCCCCTTTATGGGGAGTGTCCCTGTTTGTCTGTTTGTAAAGGACATAAAATGGATGAATACTCAATTAACATGTGATACAAATTAAGGGGGGAGCACCAGTGACAATCTTTTAAATTTGCTGAAGGAGGTTATATAATGAACAGGCTTTGTATTTTTTCAAAACCGCTTGGCGCAGTTTTGATGATCTTGACGACTATATGTTTCTTAAGCGCATTCTTAACACCGGCCGGTGCGGAGGTCCTGTATGACAACGGACCTATTGTCAACGGCAGAGGAACGGGCGTCGGGGGCGCCGATGAGAGCATTCTCCAAACAAGCCTCGGCATGGGAAACTATGGAAAGAGCGCTTCGGCTGATACCGGCAGTCGATTGGCCGACGATTTCGTAATAAGAGATCCCGCAGGCGCTTATCTCAACGCCATTACATTTTTTGCCTATGAAACGGGCTCTACAAGGGCTTCGACGATTACAGTCGTCAACTACCGGATCTGGAACGGACCGCCTAATGACGCTGCAAGCGCCGTCGTCTTCGGCGATATGACGACCAACCGCCTCGTACACACCACATGGTCAGGAATATACCGTGTGACCGAAGCGGGGAGTGGAACGAATTCCGATAGGCCTGTCATGATCGTTCGGGCTTCGGCGGGAGTGCAACTCGCCCAGGGAACCTACTGGCTTGAATGGCAGATGGACGGAGATGATGCGCTCAGCGGACCCTGGATTCCTCAAGTGACACTTGACGGAGTGACGACATCGGGCAACGCCCTTTCGACAGGAAATGGCGGAACAACATGGGGCAACGACACCGATTCCGGCACGTTAGGCAACAACGGCTTTCCCTTCATTCTCCACTCGAAATACGAGTATTTCATTCCCTTCTACCGTCGCGTCATCATGAACGCATATACGAGCCTCGCTCTCCGAAACAGCAGCGATCTGCAGAGCGCCGCGGTAACGGCCGTTTTCTACAACACATCGGGCAGTCAGGTGACGACCATGACGGAAACGATACCGGCAAAGGGGCAGTGGGCCGCGGTGCTTTCCCAGGGTCAAGAGGGCTGGGTAAAAATAACATCCACACAACCGCTTACAGGCCTGTGCTGGGTGGGACTTCTCGACGGAACGACCTTCAGACCGTGGGTAATGGGAGACATAACGCTGATCCCCGATCTGGCGAGAGAACTGATCGTTCCCCATGTGGCCCAGAACGGCGAATGGGATACCTCCGTCTATGTCTGCAACCCTCATGGCGAAAGCACGAGCGTAACGCTGCTGTTCGTCGATGAAAGCGGAAGCGTCCTCTATCAGCAAACCTTCGCCCTGCCGGCCAACGGCACCCGGGAGTTCGATCTCGATGACGATCTCCTTCCCGCAGGCGTTACAAAGAGCAGGGGCAGCGTCAAAATATCGGCAACAAACCCTGTCGCTGGATTTGCAATGTACTACGATCTCGACAAGGCGACGGGCAACACCTGTTTCGCCGGCATCAGCGCCGTCGATCCCAATTATATCGAACGATAAAAAAAAACACCATGAGGCGGGGATTGACTGTACCCCCGCCTCATT
>JAFGGB010000128.1 GCA_016930775.1 Deltaproteobacteria bacterium | reverse complement strand
GGATCGGCGGGACGGGAGGGACCCATCGTTCAGATAGGTTCGGGCATCGGTTCCCTCTGCGGCCAGATAGCCCGCGTCTCTACGGATAATATGCGCACTCTCGTCGCCTGCGGCGCCGCGGGAGGGATAGGCGCAACTTTCAATGCCCCGATCGCCGGCGTCATGTTCGCCATGGAGATCATCTTGGGCAATTACGGCATTGCGTCCTTCAGCTCCGTCGTCGTGTCTTCAGTAGTGGCAACGGCCGTATCGCGGGCGCACCTGGGCGACTATCCGGCCTTTCTTGTTCCCAAATACAGTCTCGTCAGCACATCGGAACTCCCCTTTTATCTGCTCCTGGGCGTCATTTCAGGCATCGTTGCCGTTTTTTTTTCGACCGTTCTTTACAAAACCGATGATTTCTTCAGCTCTCTCAAGACACCGGAATATCTGAAACCAGCCATCGGAGGGCTTTCCGTCGGCATCTTGGGTCTCGCCTTCCCCCACATTTACGGCGTCGGTTACGACTCCATAGCTCAAGCCGTCTGGGAAAATCTTCCCTGGTACATGCTTTTCGGCTTGATCTTCCTCAAAATCGTAGCAACGTCCCTCACCATCGGTTCCGGAGGTTCCGGGGGAGTTTTCGCGCCGTCGCTCTATGTAGGCGCCATGACGGGAGGTTTGTTCGGACATATCGTCCACAGCCTGTTCCCCGGATTAACGGCTTCGTCGGGCGCCTACAGCATGGTCGGCATGGGCGCCGTTCTCGCCGGCACGACCCATGGTCCTATGCACGCTGCTTTGATTCTCTTCGAAATAACGGGCAATTATCAGATCATTCTCCCTCTGATGCTCTCCTGTTTTCTCAGTTACTTCATTGCCTCGCAGATCAAGGAGACCTCAATATTCACCCTGAAGCTCCTGCGACGCGGCATTGATATAAAAGCCGGAAGAGAAGCAAATATCATGCGATCGCTCAAGGTAAGAGATGCGATGCAACGGTCGGTGGAAACGGTCTTTCAAGATATGCACTTGAATGTCTTCTTGAAACAGGCGCTGGCGAGCAAATACTCCAGTTTCCCCGTAATCGACGGCGGCAATCGGCTCACCGGCATCATAACCTTTCAGGATTTCAAAGACATGATCTACGAAGACGGTCTCGATGATTTGATTATAGTGAAGGACATCGCCACCGAAAAAGTAATCACCGTTACGGAAGAGGATACTCTCGATACGGCACTCGAAAAAATTGGGTTCAGAAATATCGAACAGCTTCCGGTGACCGCACTGGATGACCCGGGAAGAATAACGGGAATCCTGTCCCGCCGGGACATATTTGCCGCCTACAACAAAGCTGTCATAAACAGGTCGATCCTTCAGGAGATCGGCGAAGGCCGCCGGTAAAAAAGAAAACTCACCGGGAGAGAGAGAGAGGCGCCAGGTCCTGTATGTTCACCCGGAATTCAGTAGAAAAATTGAGATCCGACATGTCGCTTTCCACAGTGAAAACCGAAGGCTGGTCCAATATGAGATAGGCGCCGAGCGCTTCGCAGGCGTCATTTATAAAGCCGTCGTTGTTGGAGTCCGTACCGGCGAAAATTCGATAAGCGCCTTCCCGAACGCCCGTGATCGTGTAGGTATATGTTCCCGCAGCCCCGTTGATGTTAACCCCCAGGGTTTTCACTGCGGCGCCCGTGGAAGAATCGATAAGCAAAACATAATGGCGGCCCGCGTTTCCCATTGCCGTGGACGTCGTCACCTGCATGATTACCGAAAGGGTTACAGTATTGGCCGACGATACAACGGTAACCGCGGCAGTGTAAATCCCCACGGGAAGACCGGTTCGATCAACGGTCAGGCGATAGGTCCCGAGGCCGCGATCGTCGACGCTCATCGACTCGATTGTCAGCCAGGGGGCGTCATCGGTAATTTCCTGAACATCCAGTGCGTCATCGCCGCTGTTTTCCACCATAATATCGAGCGACGTTACGGCGCCGCCGAAATTGAGGGCCGCCGGCGACACCGTCAGATAGGCCAGCGCCTGACCGCCCGTTCCAGCCAGATCCTGCGCAGCTCTCACGGCCATGAAGGCATCGATTAGTCCGTAGCCGTAGTTGTTGTCTCGGCCCGGAGACCCCAGATCCTGGGTCAACTGCCCGGCGGCCAGAAGAGATTCAAACTGGCCGGGAGTCAAATCGGCGTATATTGCCTTCATCAGTGAGATCACGGCGGACACATGGGGCGTCGCCATGGAGGTGCCCTCGTAAAACCGGTAGACGTAGGCGATCCTGCCGCTTGCATCGTTCCCGCAGGTGCTGAGCACACCGTCGGTATACCCGTCTCCGTTCACATCCCGAAAAGTATCGCCGCCGGGCGCCGCTACGTCGACGGCCGTGCCGTAATTGGAATAGGGCGCAAGCTCCTTGTTCATGTCGACGGCGCTGACAGAAAGGACGCCCGCGTACGAAGCCGGGTAAAAGGGCACGCTCGACGACTCGTTGCCCGCTGCGGCGACTATGAAGAGTCCTGCATTCCGAGCCGCTTGTACGGCGTTGAATTCCGCCTGGGAGTAATCCTCGCCTCCGAGACTCAGGTTGACAACATCAGCCTTCCGCTCCGGCGTCGTTCCGGAATCGTTTGAAAGACCGGCGGCAAATCTGATTCCCTGGACCAGATCGTAGATGGTCCCTCCTCCCTTGCCGAGGGAGCGAACGGGCATTACCCTGGCGGACCAGGCTGCGCCTGCAACGCCGCTGCGATTGTTTGTCAGAGCCGCAATCGTACCGGCAACGTGGGTGCCGTGAAAGGAACTGCCCCCTGGGTCCTGATCGCCGGGATCGTCGGGATTGTCGTCGATGCCCGGTTCGTTATCGACTTCCATATCTGCGTCGCTTACAAAGTCATATCCCGCCGTGAGCTGACCATAGAGGTCGGGGTGGTTGAGAAGGACTCCCGTATCGACTACGGCAACGATAACGTTTCCCGATCCGGACGTTACATCCCAGGCGCGGGGAAGATTTATCAGAGAATAGTGCCACTGCAGACCATAGAGAGGATCGTTTGGAGTGAAGACCGCCCTGCGCCTGAAGTTAGGCTCCGCATAGAGGAATTCTCCTCTATGACGCAACTTTTTAATCATCATGAGGGTCCGGTATTTAGCCTCCATCAATGTCGAGGCAAAATGACGGCCCTTCGCGGCGGCCTTCAGGCCGTCCGCTTGCGGATTTTCATCAAAAGTTATCAGCATGTCGCCTCCGGCCCGTCCAGAAATGACTCTGCAACCGGCCGCTCCTAAGTCTCGATCTGATTTCGCATCTCCTTCGGAAACCTTGCGATCGTGAAACCGGATAATGGCTTGACCGGGGATGAAATCGCCCTGAAGCCGCAGGTTATCCGAGGCGAGTCCAGGCGACGCGACCTGTCCTATAACGAGAATATAATTCGACGCTCCGGCATAGGCCGATACTTCGAGGCAGTAGTCGCCGACGACGTCGATATCGATCGATTCCGTCTTGCTCGTTCCAAAGGAACCTTTCACCATGGCGCCCGCCGTGTTGTAGAGCGCAAGATCCAGGTCGGCGGCATCGCTGTCTGCGATGTAGAGGGTCACATGTTGCCCTTCGGCAAGGGTAACTTTAAAAAAATCCGAAGGGTCTCCCGATTGCCGCGATCGGCCTGCAGGTCCGGCGTCCTTTACATTGGCAAACCCGCCAAGGGTTGCCGGATTTGGAATATTCTGGGCCATTTCGATGGAATCGTTGGCGGCATAGGGCGCTTTTGGGTCATTGACGTCGCTGTCGACGGCAGTGTTCCCGGGAACCTGTATGACTCCGGAGAGGCTGTACGTATTAACGGCGCCGTTATCGCCGCCGCCGCCCCCTCCGCCTCCGCTGCAACTCAAGACCACAGGAAGAAACACGCCGAGAATGAGAAATAGGGCCGTTGGAAAGAACCTTTTCGTCTGGATCGTCATAGCCCGCCGCCGCCATCGATTCGAACTGAACAGAAAGGTATCAAGATTTCAGCCAATCGCCGATTTCTTCACACTGGTGCTCTTCCTGCTGCAGGGCGAGATCCAGCTTTACTACAAGGCCGCCGTGCTTGCGAAACTCCCCATCAGACAGGAGTTCCTTATGGCCTCTCATTTTCTCCTCCAGGTCCGTCCGGGCTTCAATGAGAGCGTCTTTCACGTTCTCGGCCTTGGAGAGAATCGGCGTCGGGATCAGCCGCGGCGCCGCTCCATCCTCCGCCACCGCCTCGGTGAATAGCGCTAGGTGTTTCATCTTTTCCATAGCTTGATTCATCAGTTCCCAACCGGTCGATTCTTCCTTCTGAAAAACCCAGGAAGTTCGAATATGCTGCAGCATCTCACGGTATTTATCGGCCAGTTCCCGCTGAAGCCTCTCCAGGAAGTCCTTGGGAAGTTCGGCGCTTCCTCCGGGAAGACTGTGGGCTTCGTCCTTGTCGAGTTTGTCCAAGAGCCGCTGGAAACGGCGGGCGTGAATTGCCGATTCCCAAGCCTCGCGGAGAAGAACTCGCTTGATGTGGGGATCCGACACCTTGTCGGCCTCGCTGTTGTAATGGGGTATTAACTTTTCCTCGTAAGCGATGTACGATTTGAGCATCGTCGCCCGATTCGTGGGATCGAAAGGATAGACCGCCGGGGCAAAGTCCGGTTCTCCTCCCAGCCGGCCGATAATCATGCCGAGCCAGTGCATGTGCCACATTTCCTCCCGGGAGCGCGAAAGCAGGCTTGCTCCCATGACCGTGTCCTCGCCTTCCTGGTAACTGTGGACAAGGTACCGAATAATGGCGGCGTGTTCTTCCGCCAAATCCTTGTTCAGCATTCCAATCAGTTGATTCCGTTCCATTGCGCCCCTCCTGATTATCTGTAATCGGCTATTTGCTCTCAACCTCCATGTCTCATTGTAACCTATGTCACCTTTATCCGTCGATATTGTTTTTTCCCCTTACGCACGGTAATTTCTCCACGCTCATCGATATCGCCGAGACCAATGATCTCGTCGAAAGAAAAAATCTTCCTCCCGTTGACGTAAGCTCCTCCCTGGGCAATAAGTCTTCTCGCCTCGCCCCGGGAACCGCAAAGATCGGCCTCGTGAAAGAGTTCAAAAGCGGGGATTCCCCGCTCCAGCTCCTCATGCTTTTTTTCAATGGCGCCGATAGCCGAGATGTCCTCACCATCGCCGGTCCTTGGCACCGTACTCGAAGGGAAGAGAGCGCCATCGACGGGCTTGATATTGAACGATGCAGCCGAGGCCTGCCAAGCATGGAGCGCCGCCTCTTCGCCGTGAGTAATTTTTGTGGCCTCAAAGGCAAGAACCGTTTTTGCCTTATTCAGTTCGGCGTCTCGCAGTCTGCCGGTTTCCCGTATCTCTTCCGAGGGAAGCAGCGTAAAGAGCAAAAGAAAACGTTCAACGTCGGCGTCCTCGGTATTGATCCAGAACTGGAAATATTCATAGGGTGACGTTAAGCTCGGGTCAAGCCACACCGCCCCCTTCTCGGTCTTCCCCATTTTGTGTCCCTGGGACGTAACTAGGAGAGGAAAGGTGATGCCGAAGACCTTTGTATCCTCAAGCCGTCGCGTCAGGTCGATTCCCGCCACAATGTTGCCCCACTGGTCGTTGCCGCCCATCTGGAGGAGGCAGTTGTGATGCTTGCAAAGATAAGAAAAATCGTAGGATTGCAAAAGCATATAATTGAATTCTATGAAATTAAGACCTTTTTCGAGACGCGCCTTGTAGGTTTCTGCGGCAAGCATCCTGTTGACGCTGAAGTGCCGGCCGACATCCCGGAGGAAATCGATGTAATTCAGCCGGGTGAGCCAGTCGGCGTTGTTAAGCATGATGGCCCCGCTTGGACCGAAATCGAGGTATCGTGAAAGCTGACCCTTCAATCCTTCGGCGTTTCGGTCGATCTGTTCCCGCGAAAGGATTTGGCGCATTTCCGTCTTGCCGCTGGGATCGCCTATGAGAGCCGTGCCGCCGCCAACGAGGGCGATGGGCCTGTGGCCTTGGCGCTGCATGTGAACCAGCGCCATAATGGGAACCAGACTGCCGACATGAAGACTCTGAGCCGTCGGGTCGAAACCGATGTAACAGGTCACGGATTCCTTCGCCAGGAGTTCCCTGATCGCGTCCTCTTCCGTTGCCTGTTCTACAAAACCTCGTTCTTTCAATACATCAAAGACACTCTTCACGGATGCAATCCTCTTCATATACGATAAGTTCCGGCATGTTCTGCGCCCTGTGTTGCTGACTGACATCTTAGCAGGGCTTTTGAATTACAATTTTTCGGCAACAATCTCCTGTCCCCTTTTTCAAATGCCCCGTCAACCGTTTCTATCAGGTTCTTCACCGCTCTCAGTCGTCGATGTGCAGGCTGATCCGTTCGATCGACCGGCTCAATCCGCTTTCTTCATCCACATCGACGACGACGCCCTGGAGCCACACATCATGGTTGGCCACTTCAAACCTGTTGGGCGCACAGGTAAGAAACCTTTCGAGGACGCCTTCCTTCCTCATCCCCAAGATGGAATCCCGGGCGCCTGTCATGCCGACATCGGTAATATAAGCGGTTCCTCCCGGAAGGACCCGCTCGTCGGCAGTCTGCACATGGGTGTGCGTTCCCACGACGGCGCTCACGGTTCCATCGAGATACCATCCCAGGGCTTCCTTTTCTGAGGTGGCTTCGGCATGAACATCCACAATGATAATCTTTGAAGCTTTTTTGAGGTCCGATATCTCCTGGGAAGCCGCTCTGAAGGGACAGTCGAGAGACCGCATGAAGACCCTTCCCTCGATGTTGAGAACCGCCGCAGGCCTGTCGCCGCAGGTCCTCGCAACGACACTTCCCCTGCCGGGAGTTCCGGGGGGGTAATTGAGCGGCCTGAGAAGCCGGTCGCAGTCATCAATAAAATCGCGAACCTCTTTTTTGTCCCAAATATGATTGCCCGAGGTAAGGACATCAATTCCGCTGTTCAAGAGTTCCGTTGCGATCTCCTTCGTAACGCCGTATCCTCCGGCCGCATTCTCGCAATTGGCCACGACAAGATCGATATCACAGCCCGTAACAAGAGAGGGGAGCTTTGTCTTCACGGCCCTTCTGCCGGGTTTGCCGACGATATCCCCTATGAAAAGAATCTTCATGAAATACCTCTTACATTACCGGGCATAATCGGAAAGACGTGTTTCCCTGATGAGGGTTACCTTTATCTGACCCGGATAGGTCAGTTCGCTTTCGATTTTTTTTATGATATCTCGGGACAGCATGACTATGTCGTTGTCGGAAATTCTTTCGTTTTCCACAAGAATTCGAATTTCACGGCCGGCCTGTATTGCATAACAGTTCTCAACGCCGGCAAAGGACCGGGCGATTCTTTCCAAGTCGTTTAACCGTCTGATATAGGTTTCCAGCATTTCCTTCCGTGCGCCCGGACGGGCCGCCGACAGAGAATCGGCCGCCTGAACAAGGACGCCCAGTATGGTATTGCTTCTTCCATCGTCATGGTGCATCGCTATGGCATTAACGATGTTCTCAGCTTCGCCGAACCGTTTGGCATAGTCGGCGCCGATGGCTGCATGAGTTCCCTCCACCTCATAATCAACAGCCTTCCCAATATCATGAAGCATTCCAGCCCGTTTCGCCTCGCGGATGTTCATGCCCAACTCCGCAGCCATCATTCCCGTCATGTGAGCCACTTCCAGGGAATGCTGGAGAACGTTCTGGGAAAAGCTTGTACGATATTTCAGCTTGCCGAGCAGAACGACCAATTCGGCATGGACGTCATGAATGCCGACATCGAAACAGACTTCTTTGCCCGTCTCACAGATAAGCTGTTCGACTTCAAGCTTGACCTTCGTCACAATATCCTCAATGCGACCGGGGTGTATGCGGCCATCGCTTATGAGACGTTCAAGGGCTATGCGGGCGATCTCGCGGCGTATGGGGTCGAAACTTGAAAGAACCACTGCTTCAGGCGTGTCGTCGATTATAAGATCGGTTCCCGTAGCCGCCTCTATGGCCCTTATATTGCGCCCTTCCCTGCCGATGATCCTGCCTTTCATTTCATCCGATGGAAGCGGCACGACGGAGACGGTATTTTCGGCAACGTAATCGGCTGCATACCGCTGTATGGCTGAGGCTATGATCCCTCTCGCTTTCTTGACGGCCTCACGTTTTGTTTCATCCTCAATATTTCTGATCGTCACTGCAGCATCATGCTTCGCCTCGGCAGCCATGGATTGGATCAGGAAATTCTTGGCCTCATCGGCGGTAATCCCGGCAATTTTTTCCAGACGTTCCTGCTGTCCCCGGATCAGGCGCTCAAGCTCCTGCTGCTTTAACTGTACATCCGCATCCTTCCTGAGAAGGGCTTTCTCGCGGTGTTCGAACTCGCTTTCCTTTTGAACCAGCACATCCATCCGTTTATCGAGATTTTCCTCTTTTGATCGCAGCCGTTTCTCCAGGTTTTCCAGTTCGATCCGCCGTTCCCGCGTCTCACTTTCAAAATCGGCCTTTACTTTGAGGAGATAATCCTTCGCCTGAAGCATTGCCTCCTTCTTGATATTGTCGGCTTCCTTCTTTGCCTCGCCGATTATGCGCTCCGAAAGTCGCTCTGAAGAATCAAGTTGTTTTGCTGAAAGGCTTCTCCTTATCAGGTATCCACCGACGGCGCCGCCTGCGGCGGCGCCGATTGCAATGATTACAGCCATAATGTTGCTTATCATGCTTTCACCTCTTTCATAGGCTCTTTACATAGAGCGAGGGCATTACTCTCCAATTGTTCAGAATCTTAAACGGAAATTGCAAGAAAGGAGCGCTCGATAAGGAGGATCGCCGGAACGTTTAAGGATAGGTTGCAACATCGGCATACCGACGGGTACCCCGCGAATGCCGTGTTAACTCCCTTTTTGAACCCTTTTAAAAAGTGGACGTCCTGTTGCCGCTTCAGGCTTTCCATAGGTTCCGCAAGGAAACCAAGGACTTGCGCACCGCTGGCAAGGAAAGACCTCCGGGGTTGAAATGTTGGATCAAAAAAAATAGCTAATCACGAACATCGCAGGGTATCGTCAACACCAAGCCTGCTTTTTTCAACGAATTCTATCAATCGTTCCGTTTTACTTCTAACCTGGCTGCACAGAAGCGTTTGTTCATTTCTAAGTTCAAAGAGGTCGTCGGCGATATTCAAGGCAGCCAAGATCGCAATACCTAATGTCGATACATCCTTTGTAGAGCGTCCAATCTCTTCCGCTTTCTTGTTCACATACTGAACAACATTCTCGACATATTCATCCCCTTTATCGCTCAGGATATAAAATTCCTGTCCCATTACATTAATATTAAAACGTCTCTTCAAAGAAATTGACCTTACATATCCTTGTCAGAAACAATCTTAATTAAATCGATAAGTTGATCAACCTTGGAACGGACAGCCTCCCGTTCCTCGCTTAATTCCTTCACCTTCTCGCGGGCCGCTTCGGTCTCCGCATGCTTCTCGTCAAAACTTTTCCTTAGCTGTTCATTATTGCTTTTCAGTTGTTCGTGTTCACGGACCAGGGCTCGTATCTTTTCCTCAAGTTCGTTAAGCCTTTGTATTTCATTCATATATATTTTATCAATTCCCCTTGATATTTTTATAACTCTTGTGATCGAGTATGCCAATTAGACCGGTAAAAGTCAAGCCAACTTACGGGTCCCGATTCTTTGCTCAACGGCTGCATCCGCTCAGGAAAAGCTGGCGAGAAAACCGTCTATCGCCCTCATGAGGCCGTCGCGGTCTTCGATTGCCTGAGCTTCTTTCCTGAACCGCACACCTCCCGGCAAACCTTTCGTATACCAGAGGAGATGACTGCGAAAACGACGGAGACCGTGTTCTCTGCCGTAGAGAGCTTCATTCATCTTCAGATGATCAAAGATCACTTTCCCCCGGTCGCCTGCCTGGGGCGCAGCCCGGCAACACCCGCAGTCAAAAAAATCCCCTGCATGCCGAAAAAGCCAGGGATTGCCAAGGACCGCCCTGCCGATCATCACGGCGTCGCAGCCCGTTTCCTTAATCATTCTAAGAGGATCTTCGGCCGTGCGGATATCGCCGTTTCCGATTACCGGTATTCGAATCTCTTGTTTTACCTCCGCGATACGACGCCAGTCCGCTTCTCCACTGAACGATTGAAGGGCTGTCCGAGGATGAACAATGACGGCATCAGCGCCTTCTCCCTCGGCAATGCGCGCAATCATAACGACATTAATAGAACCGGCATCCCAGCCTGATCGTATCTTGACGGTAAGGGGAAGAGCCGTCGCGCCTCTCATTGCATGAATGATCGTCCTGGCCCGCCCTGGATCCCGGAGCAGGGCGGCCCCGGCCCCCGTTTTAACAACTTTTTTTACGGG
>JAFGGB010000127.1 GCA_016930775.1 Deltaproteobacteria bacterium | reverse complement strand
GATCTCGCCCCCGCCGTCGCCGCCCTCGGGACCCATATCGATCACATAGTCGGCGCATTTGACAACGTCAAGATTATGTTCGATGACCACCACCGTGTTTCCCATGTCCACGAGGCGCATGAGAACCTCCAGGAGATGGATGATGTCGGCAAAATGGAGTCCGATTGTGGGCTCGTCGAGAACATAGAGGGTGTTTTTCGTCTGCACTTTCCCCAGCTCACGGCTGAGTTTCACCCTCTGGGCCTCGCCTCCCGAGAGAGTCGTGGCGGACTGTCCGAGCTTTATATATCCCAGGCCGACATCGTGAAGAAGCCTTAGTTTCGACTGTACGACCGATATGGCGCCAAAAAACGAGAGCGCCTGGTCGACAGTCATATCAAGGACGTCGGCAATGTTCATTCCCTTGTAGCGAATCTCCAGCGTATCCCCGTTGAAGCGCTTGCCCTGACAGACGTTGCAGGTCACATAGACGTCGGGCAGGAAATGCATCTCGATTTTTTTCAGGCCGTCCCCTTCGCAGGCCTCGCACCGGCCGCCCTTGACATTGAAACTGAAGCGTCCAGGCTTGTAGCCCCGCACTTTCGCTTCGGGAAGGCGTGTAAAAAGGTCGCGTATATGAGTGAAGACGCCGGTATAGGTTGCCGGGTTCGACCGCGGCGTCCGGCCTATGGGCTGCTGGTCCATGACAATGGCCCGCTCTATGCCGCCGAGATCCCTGACCCCCCTGATTGCGCCGGAGAGGCCCCTGTAGTCGTTCAAACGCCTCCGAAGGGCCTTATAGAGGGTCTCGATAACCATCGTGCTCTTGCCTGATCCGGAGACGCCCGTTACGCAGGTAAAGAGGCCCGTGGGTATTTTGATATTGATGTCCTTCAGGTTATTCTCCCGGGCGCCTTCGATGACGATGGATCTTCCGCTGAAGCGCCGTCGCTTTTCGGGAACGGGGATGCTGAGCTTTCCGGAGAGGTACCCTCCGGTAAGGGACGTCTCCGACGACATGACCTCCTCGGGCGTCCCCTCGACGACAATCCGTCCTCCGTGGACTCCCGCTCCGGGCCCCATGTCGATGATATGATCGCACTGCCGCATTACCTCTGCATCGTGTTCCACCACGAGAATCGTGTTCCCCATGTCCCTCAATTTCTTGAGAGTCGCGATGAGCCTCATGTTGTCTCGCTGATGGAGCCCGATAGTAGGCTCATCGAGAACATAGAGAACGCCCATGAGACCGGCGCCGATCTGGGTGGCAAGGTTAATGCGCTGCCATTCGCCGCCGGAAAGCGTCCCCGACGATCGGGCGAGATTCAGATAGTCCATGCCGATATCCAGGAGAAAGCGCAGACGTTCCTTGATTTCCCTGAGGATTCTCTCGGCGATGAAGACTTCTTGCCGGGAGAGAGAAAGCTGCCGGAAGAAATCCATGGACCGGCGGATCGACAAAACAGCAATCTCGTGGATGTTCAGTCCTCCCACGGTGACGGCAAGGCTCTCTCGACGGAGACGGGCGCCGTTGCAGGCCGGGCAGTTCCGGACGCTCATATAGCGCGCGAGGTCTGCACGGACATCGCTGGATGCCGCCTCGCGGTATCGGCGCTCCAGATTGGGAATAACCCCCTCAAAGGGCCGTGGGTAGAAGTGCCGGCGTCCGCCGCGGTCGTAATAGAACGATACCTCCTCGTCGCCCGATCCATGGAGCAGGGCCTTGCGGGCTTTCCCGGGAAGCCTGTTGAAGGGTGTGTTCGCATCGAATTCGTAATGGCGCTCAAGAGAGTCGAGAGTCTGGTAGAAATAGACGGAGTTTCGCCGTTCCCAGGGCGCCAGGGCGCCCTCTCTGATCGAAAGGGTGGGATCGGGAACGACGAGATCCTCGTCGAAATTGATCTTCGTTCCGAGACCGTCACAGTCCGGGCAGGCCCCGTACGGACTGTTAAAGGAAAACATGCGGGGCGCCAGGTCGGGGATTCCGATGCCGCATTCCGGGCAGGCATGGGTCTCGCTGAAAAGACGTTCTCCGCCGGGCATAAGGACCCGGAGAAGCCCTCCCGAGAGGGAAAGGGCCGTTTCCACGGAATCGCGCAGACGACTCCTTATACCCTCCCGGACAACGAGGCGGTCGACGATCACGTCTATGTCGTGCCGTTTGTTCTTATCGAGGACGATATCCTCGGCCAGGTCCTTTGTCTCTCCGTCGATGCGGACCCGGACGAAACCGTCCTTCTGAAACTTCTTCAGTTCTTTCTGATACTCGCCCCGTTTCCCCCGCACGACCGGCGCCATGATATGAATTCTGGTCCCCTCAGGAAAAGCCAGAACCTGATCCACCATGACGTCCACGGTCTGCGACCGGATCTCCCGGCCGCATTGGAAACAGTGCGGCACGCCAATTCTGGCGAAGAGGAGCCTCAGGTAGTCATAAATTTCCGTCACCGTCCCCACGGTTGAACGGGGGTTGTGGCTCGCCGCTCTCTGTTCGATGGCAATGGCCGGCGAGAGACCCTCGATGGATTCCACATCTGGTTTGTCGAGTTGGCCTATGAACTGCCGGGCGTAAGTGGACAGAGATTCCACATAACGCCGCTGCCCCTCGGCGTAAATAGTATCGAAGGCCAGGGAAGATTTGCCGGAACCGCTTACACCGGTGATGACGACGAGTTTGTCCCGGGGTATGTCGATATTGATGTTCTGGAGGTTGTGCTGGCTGGCGCCGCGAACCTTGATATACTTCATGTTGAGTACGGCCAGTTGTACGGGGCGGATGGAACCGGCAAGGCGCCGTTAGAGTCTCACCTCTATATGGGATTGCTGCCGCAGGTCCTGGAACCACTTTTCCAGCCGCTTCTGCATCTTTTCCATACCGACAATCTGCTCAATTTCGTCCCTCACCTCTTCAAGAGGCTTCGTTCCCTTACCCTTCATTTCCACGACTTTGATGATATGGTACCCCACAGGCGATTCAATGACCTCGCTCACCTCTCCCGGGGCCAGGGAAAAGGCAGCTTCATCGACGACATTGAACATGACGCCTCGCTCCACGAATCCAAGATCGCCGCCGCTTTGTGCGGCGGGGTCCTGGGAGTATTGGACGGCGAGTTTTTCAAAGGACTCGCCGGCACGAAGACGGTTGAGCACCCTCTCGGCCCGTTCTTTGATGGACGATTTCCCGGCGTCATCGGCGCCCCTGGGCACAGCGAAGAGAATCTGTCTCAGTCTCCTCTCCTCCTTGCCCTCGTAATCTTTCTTGTGCTTTCCGTAATATTCGCCGATCTCCTCATTGCGGACAGTGATCTTCGGCCGGATTTCCTTGGCGACGATTTTCCCCTTGAGAAGCTGAAGATTCAGTTCATCCCGGTATTCCTCCATCGTAGCGCCGCGACGTTTCAGTTCCTCTTTCAGATCGTCAAGGACAATATGGTTCTGAGCAAGAACGTCGTCGACGGCTCGCTGTATATCTTCGCCCGTCACTTCGATAGCCAGGCGCCTCGCTTCCTGCCGGAGAAGCACATTGTCCACCATATTATCAAGAACCGAGCGCCTCATCTCGCCGATGACGGCCGCCTTGTCTGACATCTTCGGATTCTCCGCGATCTTCCTCATAATCGGCGCCATCCTCTTTTCCAAATCAAGGAAGGTGATCACATCATTGTTGACGACGGCGACGATTCGATCTTCTACGGCAGCCCCGAAAACAGACATCGGAAGGAGCGTTGCCAGAACAACGCACAGGGAGAATATTGGTTTCATCATGAATCACCTCATCTTCGATCAGTCCGACGAGCCTGCCGGCGCCGGCCGCATTTCACATGGCCGCCGGTCCTGTGAGAATCCCCGCCGGCATTCTTGATGGAAGGGAACAGAGGTTATCAGAATTTTACAGCCTCTTCAACCGCTAATCGACGGCGCCTCCCCGGCAGGCCGTCTCGCAGGCAACAAGTCCGGCATCCCGCAGGAAATCTTCTATGAACCCGACAACCCGGTCCGTTTCAAGCGCCGGAGGCCTGAGGGTAAGCCGGCCTTCGGGGGAAACGACCAGGTTTCTGGGATATCGTTTTGTAAGCTCCACGATTTTCGCCGGATCGACCTTCGCCTGCTCGTGAAATGATACAGCGAGAGTCCTCCCGTCATAGGAAACCTTTGTGACCAGGCATGCTTTCATTCTGTTTCTCAGGGCGATGACCGCAATGAGATTCCGCACTTCCGGGGGAAAGACGCCGTAACAGTCCTGAAGCTCCTCCCGGATTTTGGCAATTTCCTCATCGTCGGACGCTATGGAAATCTTCTTATAGGTCAACAGCCGAAGGTGCATATCGGCGATGTACTCATCGGGAATGAAGGCAGGGAAGCCCAGATGTATCTCCGGCCTTATCTCCAGTTCCGGCTTCCTGTCGCCCCGAAGTTCGCGGACGGCCGTCTCCATCAGTTCCGTATACAATTCGAATCCTACGGCGGAGATGTGCCCCGACTGGGAAACGCCGAGGAGATTTCCGCCGCCCCGGATTTCCAGATCATGAGTTGCCACCTTGAAGCCCGATCCGGGTTCTGAGAATTCCTGAGCGACCTGGAGGCGTTTCAGGGCGTCGCCGGTGATCCGCGCTCCTTTTGGAACGAGAAAATAGACGAAGGCCTCCTCCTTGGATCTTCCGACCCGCCCCCTGAGTTGATAGAGCTGGGCAAGACCGAAGCGATCGGCCCTATTGATCAGGATTGTGTTTGCCGAGGGAACGTCAACTCCCGAGCTGATGATGGTCGTACAGACGAGAAGGTTCAACTCCTTCCTGAGGAAGCGGATCATGACATCTTCCAGTTCCCGGGGCTTCATCTGACCGTGAGCAATGCCGATCCGCGCCTCAGGAACAAGCCCGGCGAGATACCGCGCCACCCGGTGGATCGACTGCACGCGGTCGTGGACAAAGAAGACCTGGCCGCACCGCTGGAACTCCCGGCGGATCGCCGGGGCTATGACATCATCGTCAAACTCCGCTATGAAAACAGTGGCTGCCTGCCGCTCTTCCGGCGGCGTCTCGATAACCGAAAGGTCCCTGATTCCCACAAGAGAAAGTTGGAGCGTCCGGGGAATGGGCGTGGCCGTGAGGGTGAGAATGTCAACCAGCGTCCTGAGCTTTTTCAAGCGCTCCTTGTGCGCTACGCCGAAGCGCTGCTCCTCGTCGATCACCACGAGCCCAAGGTCTTTGAATTCCACATCCTTCTGGAGAAGCCTGTGTGCGCCTATGACAATATCGACAAGTCCTCTGTTCAGATCGTCCACAATGGCCCGCTGCTCGCGGGCGGTCTTGTAACGGTTCAGCACCTCGATCCGCACGGGGTATTGGTCGAATCTCTTTGTAAAGGTCTGAAAGTGCTGTTCCGCCAGTATGGTCGTGGGCACGAGGACAGCCACCTGCTTGCCGTCCATGACGGCCTTGAAGGCGGCCCG
>JAFGGB010000126.1 GCA_016930775.1 Deltaproteobacteria bacterium | reverse complement strand
CGGCGAAGAGCCTCTCTCTGTCCCTGCTTCCTCTCATCCCCGGCTGAAGAGCGGCTCTCCGGCAGGGCGACGCCGACCTTCTCTGCGAGACGCCTCAGGGCTTCCGGGAAAGAGGCTTTCTCGATGCCCATGTAAAAGCTTATGGCGTTCCCCCCCTCGCCGCACCCAAAACAGTAATATATCTGTTTGTCGGGATTCACCGTGAAGGACGGTGTTTTTTCCTTATGAAAGGGACAGAGACCGATATAGTTTCTTCCGGCCTTCCGGAGCGCCACATACCCAGAGACGAGATCGACGATATTTATCCGCCCCCTTACATCATCGATTACGTCAGAGGGAATGTGTCCCTTCAATAGGTTCTACCTTCCATTCCGTCATTTCCATATTCGCGGCGACGGCGCAATCAAGAAGGCTCTCAGGAAGACAGCAGTTTCTTTACCATCTCGCTTACCAGCTTTCCGTCGGCCCGTCCGGTTACAGCCGGCATCAGCGCCTTCATGACCTTTCCCATGTCCTTCATACCGACGGCCCCGACTTCAGCCACAGCCTTCTCGACGATAGCGCTGATTTCCGTTTCGGACATCTGATCGGGCATGAATCCCTGAATTATGGCAAGTTCCCGCTCCTCTTTCTCGACGAGATCCTGCCGTCCGCCTTTGCCGAATTGCTCTATTGAATCCCTCCTCTGCTTCACCAGCGAAGACAGAACCTGAAGTGTTTCTCCATCGTCAAGGGATCGTTTGAGGTCGATCTCGCGATTATGCAGAGCCGTTTTGATCATGCGAATGGCCGACAGAGCGCCTTTGTCCTTGGCCTTCGCCGCCTTAACCATATCGCTTTCGATTCTCTCTGTAATTGCCATTATTTCCCCTTTCAGCAGCTGCCGGAAGGAACGGGAATGAAATTCCACAATTTATAATTTAAATACGATAGCTCTCTTGTCAACATCACCCGAGTTCATCCTGAAGCTTTCGCCCGCCCAGAACATGAACATGAAGGTGAAAGATCACCTGTCCGCCATCCTCGTTGCAATTCACGACGACTCTGAATCCTGTCCTGTCCACTCCCTTGAGTCTGGCCGCTTCCTGAACGGCTGCGACGATCTCCGTCATCAGACCCCCTTCCGTCTCGGTAATCTCCATGAGCGTGGCGATATGTTCCTTCGGTATGACGATCACGTGGACCGGCGCCATGGGATTGATGTCATCGAAGGCGACCACCCGTTCGGTTTCGTAGACCTTGGACGAGGGGATATCGCCCCTGGCAATCCTGCAAAAAATGCAATCCTTCATCTCTCCACGCCCTCCCGTGCGCTCAAACCAAGTTTCCCGTTACGCGTCACTGCGCCGGCTCAGACGGTTTTCTCCCCGGAAAGAAGAAGTGCCTCGCGGAGATCCAGAGCCCCCGTATAAAGCGCCCTTCCGGCGATAACGCCTATGATTCCGGAACTCTCAATCTCGCGGAGCCGCCGAATGTCCTCCAGACCGGCCACGCCGCCCGAGGCGATGACGGAGTGGGCCGCCGACTCGGCAAATCGCCGCGTCGCCTCCACATTCACCCCCGATTCCATCCCGTCGCGGGCGATATCCGTATAGACGATGGCGGCAAGATCGATATTCTTGTAGGAACGGGCTATCTCCAGAGGCGTCAATGCGCTGCGTTCCGTCCAGCCCTCGACGGCTGCTGCGCCATCCCGGGCATCGAGACCGAGCATCACCCTGCCGGGAAATTGCTGAACCGCCCGGGGAATGAGATCAACGCTCTTGACGGCCGCCGTTCCCAGAATCACCCACCGAACCCCCTGTGCAAGATACTTCTCGATTGTCGCAATGTCCCTGATCCCGCCCCCCGCCTGGACGGGAATATCGAGAGCCTCAACAATTCGCCGGATGACCGCTGCATTCATCGGCACTCCCGAGCGAGAACCATCAAGATCCACAAGGTGCAGCCTCTCCGCGCCAAGATCCTGCCATCGAAGCGCCATCGCAAGAGGATCATCGGAAAAAACGGTGCTCTTGTCAAAATCACCTTGGCGGAGACGGACGCATCGCCCGTCCTTAATATCGATTGCCGGGATAATAATCATGAATCATATCCGAGGGAAACACAAAGATTGTCCCTTTTACGAGCGGACGCGATCATGCCGGTCATCTTTCCGCAGCACAAATCGCCCTTATTCCATTCGAGGAAAGGTCTTAAGAAGTTCGTCGACGCCCTGCCTGGAGAGTTCCTCAGCCGTCAACCATTTCCCTCCGCCCTTGAAGAACGAAGAGGCATGAAAGACGTTCTCCATGAGAGATGACTGCGTTTCATCGAAAAGACCGTTCCAAACGATCGCCCCGTCGCTCACCCTGATCAGGTGGATGCTGAAGGCCACCGATGCCGGCTGTTCCACGGAATAAGAATATCCTTTACGTTCGCGATAGCAGTAAAGATATCCCATAACCACGAGATCGGCGCCCAGTTCCTTGCCTGCAGCCCGCAGTATCTCCCGCGGAGACGCACGAAACGAAAGGGCCGACATTCGCTTGTAAACTCCGCCTGCCTTATCGGACGGAATGACGAGGTATGAGTCGGAAGTCTTCAGACGATCGACGAATTGTTCCTCGACAATAGCCTCCGTCCCATTCTCTCCGTCGCAGACCCTGATAAAAGTTCCCGAGAGCGGAGAGTGAACATACGAAAGGGACGGATCGGGAGGCCGGACGCGCTCGAAGGAAACAACTGCGATTTTCTCGGCGCCCGCGGCCTCGTAACGGGCCGCGCCCGAAAGCCGCTGATCGTAATCGGCGCACCCGCACACAAGGATCGCGGCAATCGCAAGCACCCAATATCTCTGTGGCCGTGACAAAATTCCCTTCATTGATCTCACCGTCCCATCGACTCCCGAAAGGAACGCGCCGCATCCCCTGTAAATGAAAACGTTCGCGTTACGCCGCTCGGAAATGAAAGCTGCTAGAGTCGTCCCTTAGTCGACATGATTCCGCAGATACGTTCGTTGACAGCCATCGCCTCTCTCAGGGCGCGGGCAAAGGCTTTAAACATCGATTCAACTATGTGGTGGGAATTTCTACCATAAATCGCGTTGATGTGCAAGGTTATTCCCCCGTTGTCAACGAGGGCCTTGAAAAACTCCTTGACAAGTGAAAGATCGAAATCCCTGATCCTCATGCCGGAAAGCTCGGCGTTGAAGACGAGGCAGGGACGACCGGAGAGATCGAGACTCACCGCGGAAAGGCTCTCGTCCATGGGAACCGAAGCGAACCCGTAGCGTCCTATCCCCCGTTTATCTCCAAGGGCTTCCCTGAGAGCCTGCCCCAGGCAGATGCCCACATCCTCCACGAGGTGATGATAGTCCACGTCGGTGTCGCCGGCAGCGCGAACCGATAGATCAATCAGCCCGTGCCGGGCCACGAGGCAGAGCATGTGATCGAGAAAGGGGACCGTCGTCGCTATCCGGCTTTCGCCGGTTCCGTCACAGTTGATTTCGACGATTATATCCGTTTCTGTCGTGTTCCTGTGAATGGCGCTCTTTCTGACCATAGGGATCGATCCTCCCAAGAAATTCAGACGACCTTATTAAGCGGATATTCAATAATGCCCACGGCGCCCGCCTCCTGCAAGAGGGGAATGAGCTCTCTCACGATACTCTTATCTACAATTGTTTCAACGGCGTACCATTCATCCCGGGAAAGCGGAGAAACCGTAGGCGCCGTCAGGGACGGAAGAAGCAGGGTTACGGGACCGAGATCGGCTTTTTTTACGTTCATCTTCATTCCCACCTTGCCCATGGCTAGAAGCGATCCCCGCAGGAGCGTGGAGATGCGCTCTATTTTCCGGCGTTTCCAGGGATTCCCCCAGGCGTCCCTGTTGGCGATAAGCTGGGTGTTGGTCGTCATGAGCTCATGGATTATTTTCAGGTTATTCGCCCGAATAGTGCTGCCCGTCTCGGTAACCTCGACGACAGCGTCCACCAACCCTTCGACGCATTTCGCCTCCGTTGCGCCCCAGGAAAATTCAACCTCCACATTGATGCCGCGCTCCCGGAAGTACCGCGCGGTGAAATTGACAAGTTCCGTTGAAATCTTCTTTCCATCGAGATCTTCGATTCTCTCTACGGGCGAATCGTCCCGCACGGCAAGGACCCAACGGGCCTTTCTCGTAGATGTCTTCGAATAGACAAGATCGTCAATGACAACGACATCGGAGCCGTTTTCCAGAATCCAATCGGCGCCCGTCAATCCCATATCGAGAGTTCCGTTCTCCACATAGCGCGACATCTCCTGAGCCCTTACCAGAGCGCAAGAAACCTCGGAATCGTCAATGTCGGGAAAGTAATTCCTCGCGCCGTAGGTTATCGTCCACCCCGCCCTCTTGAACAGCTCCACCGTCTGGTTTTCCAGACTTCCCTTCGGTATGCCTATTTTCAGTTTATTCATCGCCCGTATACATCCTCCGGGGCAAAGACCTTCCGTCCGACCACTTCTTCGGCGCCATCGACAATCCGCCTGAAAAAGCAACTCCTGTAGCCGGTGTGGCAGGCGGCACCTCCCACCTGATCGACCTTCAGGAGAATCGTGTCGGAATCGCAATCGATCAATATCTCCTTTACGATCTGCACATTTCCTGACGTTTCGCCCTTCGTCCACAGAGTCTGCCGGGAACGGCTCCAAAAAGTCGCCTTCCCGAGTTCAAGCGTCTTCCGCCAGGACTCCCTGTTCATATAAGCCAGCATGAGCACTTCGCTTGTTGCATAATCCTGTATGATTGCGGGAATAAGACCATCGCCCTTGTCAAAGCTGAGACTTTCCATCGACCTTCTCCATCCCCGCTCGCGCGTGAAAAACAACAATGCATGCAGTATAACATCTGATTTTAAAAAAACGGTATTATTAATGGATCGGGAGGTCTTTGGCAAGCTCTTTTTTTTGCACAAAAAAATGATCTTGCCTCAATCGTGATTTTATGTTACCAAAATATCACGTAAAACAATATATTACACTATATCAAAAGGTTTATTGTCCAACAGTCAACGACAAGGAGGAAGATGAAACATGCAGGTACTCATCGGCGGCATCGTGGCGGCAGTATTAGGCCTCATAGGTCTCATCTTTTGGTGGCAGGAATTTCTCATCATCCTCATGGGCGGGATACCGATTATTCTCCTGCTTGGCGGCGCCCTCGCTATTTACGTCGGATACGATGAACTGAGGGATCAGCTGAACGAGAAAAAAGAGAAGGAAAAGGAGGCTGTCGGCAAACCGGACGATCTAGCCAAAACTAAAGAAGAGTTGGAAAAAGCGAAGGCCGAAGCCGCGAAATACAAAGAAGAGCTGGAAAAAGCGAAAACCGAGACAAAAAAGGCCCCGAAGAAAAAAGAGGGGCAGTAACATCTTCGGTTTAAATCAACGCTTTCAGTTGATGTACAGTTGATTCCCGGGATCGCAGCGCTCTTTGAACGCACCGTCCTTGAGGGGGAGCAGGACATGCGCCCCCTCCTGAAACGGAGAGCCGTAATCAACGGAACGCAAAGGGTCCAGGAAAATGGTTGTTTTTGGCTCGCCTGACCGATAGTGCGGAGCGTGAAGGACGAAGAAAAAACGAACGCGGCGGGGGAAACGCAATTGGTTGCTCCGTCGAGCGACGGTGTTCGAAAACATATTGACAAAGCCTGCCCCTCTTTACTATAAAGAGCGACACTGGTTGAGACAGGAAATCAAGCATGGCAGATGAAACAGTGCATGTCCCGGGTCAACAGGCCCCATTCCGTCACGTCGCTTACGTGTATTAACGCCTGCCCCTGTCATCTCCGGCGGGCAAGCAGGCTTCCGAACAAAGACCTTAATCAACTACAGTTTAATGTGAGAAACAAATTCCGCGGCAATGGCGGAAACGATAAATTTGCAATGATTATGTCAACATTCCCAGAAAGCAATCCTATCGATTGGAAACGGTATTACTTGTATCGATGCCTGCTTTTTCACCCTTTGCGCGGTGGAGAGGCGGGCATCGACGTTACGGCGCAGCGCCGCGAGTGCGATTATTGTTCTATAACGCTGACAAAAAGGAGATTGCGATGAAACGACATCTTGCCGCCAGTATCGTGATAGCGCTGTGGACGGTTGTGTTGATGACATTCCCCGTCGAGGCGAAAACGATTCAGTTGAATTACAGCATATTTTTCCCGCCGACCCACGGACAGGCCAAGGCAGGCGCCGATTGGGCAAAGGAAATAGAGAACCGGACAAAGGGCATGGTAAAGATCACCGTCTTCCCGGGAGGAAGTCTCACAAAAGCCGATCAGTGCTATGACGGAACCGTCTCAGGCATTTCGGACATCGGCATGTCCTGCTTCGCTTACAGCAGAGGCCGCTTTCCCCTCATGGAAGCCCTCGATCTACCCATGGGATATCCAAACGGCATGACAGCCACGTATGTGGCCAACGATTTTTTCAAACGATTCCAGCCGGCGGAACTTCAGGACGTGAAGGTCCTCTATATTCACGCTCACGGCCCGGGACTCCTGCACACCAGGAAACCGGTCCGCACCATTGAAGATCTGAAGGGCATGAAGATCAGGTCCACGGGCCTGAGCGCCAAGGTTGCGGCCGCTCTCGGCGCCGTTCCAGTGGCGATGGGGCAGCCCCAGGCCTACGAGGCTCTCCAGAAAGGCGTGGTGGAAGGCACGATCACGCCCATCGAAACGCTCAAGGGCTGGAAACAGGCCGAGGTGGTCAAGTTCACGACGGATTGCTCGGACATCGGCTATACGACCGCCATGTTCGTCGTCATGAACAAGAAGAAATGGAACGGGCTGCCCGACGATATACGGAAAACCTTCGAATCGGTGAGCGCCGAGTGGATGCCCCGTCACGGCAAGGTCTGGGACGATCTTGACGTAGAGGGCCGGAATTTCACCCTTTCTCTCGGCAATGAAATTCTCAAGCTCTCCGCCCAGGAAAACGAACGGTGGATCGCCGCCGTGCAGCCGATAATCGAAGAATACATCGTTGCGGCGAATTCAAAAGGCTTGCCCGGCGCGACAATCGTCGGCGAACTGAAGAAACTGATTTCCACCTATTCGGCCCGTTTCGCGAAGCCGTCCTAGGGGCTGTAGCAGGGCCTGTCGTTCAGAGGGGGCTTTCACGGAGGGTTCGGCCCTCCGAAGCCCTCCCTCTGTTGAGAACTGAGAACGTCGATATGGGGAAACCACAGCACGTCGTCTATGGAATAGCCGGAGCGGCCAACGCAATCGCCGCCGCGGCCGTGGCCGGCATGATGGTCCTGACGTGCGCCGATGTATTCCTTCGTTTTTTTTTCCGCCATCCCATTCAGGGAACCTATGACATAGTCGGGTTCCTGGGAACAGTTGTCGTTTCCTTTTCCCTTGCTTCCACCACCATCCTGAAGGGTCACATTTCCGTCGATTTTTTCACAAGCCATCTGTCTCGAACGTCGCAGCGGATCATCGACGTCTTCATCGATGCGGTTTCTCTTGGCATATTCGCACTGATCGCCTGGCGGAGCGCAGTCTATGCAATCCGGCTGAAAGAGGCCGGAGAAGTTTCCCTGACAATTCAGTTTCCTCTCTATCCCGTAGCCTTCGGCATTGCCCTGGGCTGCGCGCTGACGGCGATCGTCCTTGCAATCTCGCTCGTCCACGGCCTCAAGCGCCTGGGAGGACGGCCATGACGCCAACAACGATCGGCCTCATAGGCGTCGCCGCTCTCATGATCTTGATTTTTTTGAGAATGCCCGTCGGTTTCGTGATGATGCTCGTAGGATTTGTCGGCTTCAGCTCCATCATAAACCCCGATGCGGCGCTGGACCTCCTGGCGAAGGATGTCTTCGGCGTCTTCGGGTCCCACAGTCTTACCGTAATACCTCTCTTCGTCTTCATGGGACAGCTCGCCTTCCATTCGGGAATGAGCACCCGTCTTTTCGATACGGCCTATAAATTCATGGGGCACTGGCCGGGCGGCCTGGCGATCGCAACCATCGGCGCCTGCGCCGGTTTCGCGGCCATATGCGGCTCCACGAACGCCACGGCGGCAACCATGGCCGCCGCTACGCTTCCCGAGATGAAGCGCTTCAACTACAAGCCTGAGCTCGCCACGGGCGTCGTCGCCGCGGGCGGCAGCCTCGGAATACTCATTCCGCCGAGCGTTATTTTCATCGTGTACGGAGTCATGACGGAGCAATCCATCGGAAAGCTCTTCGTCGCCGGCATTGCCCCCGGCATCCTGCTCACCTTTCTCTTTGTCGCCGCCGTCGTCATCTGGACAAGAATCCGGCCAGACATGGGGCCGCCGGGACCTCGGTTCACCCTGAAGGAAAGGATCGCCTCCCTCTCGGGAGTTGGCGAGACCCTCCTGCTCTTTGTTCTCATCATGGGCGGCCTCTTCCTAGGCGTTTTCACTCCCACCGAGGCGGGCGCAGTGGGCGCCATGGGCACGCTTCTCCTTGCCCTGATTTCCGGCCATCTTCCCTGGAGCGGTCTTAAGGCCTCCTTTGCCGAAACGACCCGCATGTCCTGCATGATTCTGATGATCGTGGCAGGCGCCACCGTCTTCGGCCATTTTCTCGCCGTCACCAGAATCCCCTTCGACGTAGCCGGCTGGATCGCCGGTTTCGACCTGCCGCCCTCGATCGTCATGCTCTTCATCATCGGCGTGTACCTCGTCGGAGGCTGCTTCATGGACGCCCTCGCCCTCATCATGCTGACCGTGCCTATTTTCTTTCCCGTGGTCGTGAGCCTCGGCTTCGATCCCATCTGGTTCGGCGTCATCGTCGTTCTCATAACCCAGATCGGCGTCATCACCCCTCCCGTCGGCGTCAACGTGTACGTCGTGAGCGGCGTAGCCCGGGACGTGCCCCTTCAGGTGATTTTCAAAGGCGTGCTCCCCCTTCTTCTGGCCCTCGTCGCGGCGACGCTCCTTCTCGTTATATTCCCTTCAATCGCTCTCCTTCTCCCGGCAATGATGCGCTAAGACGGGCCGATCCTTCCTTTGCTTGATAGGACGCAACCCTCTGTGGTAAGGTCCTGTGCAGGACCGACTCATGACCAGAGCACTTCACGAACGCACGGGCGCGCTCCGGAAGCGCCTCATCCTCATCCCCCTGATCCTGCTCCTTTCGGGATGCTGTCTCCTTCCATCCAAAGGCCGGCCGGGCCGGGAAACGAAAAGAATGCTCGTCACGGCCTATGACGCGGGGCCCGAGTCCTGCGGCTGGAAGCGGAAATACGGCTGCATCGGACCGCCCGTTTACGCCTACGGGCCTCGCGAGGGAAAGCCCAAGAAAGTGGGGATCACCGCCGACGGCACGAAGGCCGGGAAGGGAACCATCGCCGCCGACGCCTCCCGCTACCCCTTCGGCACGAAAATGTATGTCCCGGGCTACGGCTGGGGGGTCGTTCACGACAGGGGAAGCGCCATCAAGGGCGATCACATAGACATCTTCTTCGAAGACCGAGACGACGCCCTCGAATGGGGCCGCCGCTACCTCGACATCATCATCGAACGGCAATAAGGCACGATTCCCGCAGGACAGACCGCAGGGCGGCCCCTTCAGGGACCGCCGGGTTTCCG
>JAFGGB010000125.1 GCA_016930775.1 Deltaproteobacteria bacterium | reverse complement strand
CAACGATGAACTTATGAACAAGTATCTCGAGGAGGGTGAACTGAGTCCCGAGGATCTTCAGGCCGGACTCCGGAAGGGAATTGTTTCAGGTGCCCTGATTCCGGTTATCTGCGGATCGGCCTTGAAAAATCTCGGTATCCATCCGCTTCTGGATATTATCGTCCGTTATTTTCCGTCCCCCGTGGATCGGGGCGGCGTTCCCGGAATGAAACCGGGATCCGATGAAAACGAGACCCGGATGCCGGAAGAATCCGCTCCCTTTTCTGCCTTGGTTTTCAAAACCATCGCCGATCCTTACGCCGGACGTCTGACCCTTTTCCGCGTCTATTCCGGTACACTCACATCCGACTCAACGCTTTACAACGCCTCTCGTAAGATTACCGAGCGGATCGGAAGCCTTTTTTACCTCGAGGGTAAGAACCAGAAGACGGTTGCAGAACTGATTCCTGGTGATATTGCAGCTGTTGCAAAATTAAAAGAAACCGCTACCGGGGATACACTCTGCGCGGATAAGACGCCCATCCTTTTCCAAAAAGTCGAACCGCCTCCCGCAATCATTTCTTTTGCCGTTGAGGCTAAAACGCGCGGCGATGAAGACAAACTGGTTTCTTCCATCAATCGCATCATCGATGAAGACCCTACCCTGGTTTTCTACCGTGATGATCAGACCCGGGAGATGATCCTTTCCGGCCTAGGTCAAGTCCACATCGAGGTTGTCATTGAGAAAATGAAACGTAAATTCGGGTTGGAAGTGAATCTTAAAACCCCGAAAGTTCCCTATAAGGAAACAATCAAGGGAAAAACAACCGTCCAGGGGCGTTATAAAAAACAATCTGGAGGACGTGGCCAGTTCGGTGACACGTGGCTTGATATCGAACCTCTTCCCAGAGGTGGGGGATTTGAGTTCATCGACAAGATCGTTGGCGGAGTGATTCCTCAACAATACCGTCCGGCCGTCGAAAAAGGGATTGTGGAAGCGATGGCTGAAGGCGTAGTGGCAGGTTATCCCGTCGTGGATCTCCGTGTCTCTCTGACTGACGGTTCCTACCATACCGTTGATTCTTCCGAAATGGCTTTCAAGATTGCTGGATCTCTCGGTTTTAAAAAGGGGGTCTTGGAATGCCAGCCGACTCTTCTTGAACCGATTGTTGACATCTCCATCGAGATTCCTGACGAATATATGGGCGATGTGATCGGAGATCTCAACAGTCGGCGAGGGAAAGTAATGGGAATGGACACACAGGGACATCACCAAATCATCAAAGGTCAAGTTCCTCTGGCGGAGATCCTCAAATATGCCCCGGATCTCCGTTCCATGACAAGCGGCCGTGGCACCTTTACCTATACACACTCTCATTATGAGGAAGTCCCGGCCTTCATCGCAGAAAAAATCATCGCGGAATCCAAAAAGGATGAGACGTGATTCAGTGTTTAGAACGGTCGTCATCACGATAAGTGACCGCGGAGCACGCGGCGAGCGGATAGATAAAAGTGGTCCGGCCGTTGAAGATTTACTTCGGGAAAAAGGATTTGAAATTGTCGGTCGTCAGATTATCCCCGATGAAAAATATCTTATCAGGGAGACCCTTCTGAAATGGTGTGATATAACTGATTTGATTGTGACAACCGGCGGAACAGGCGTCGGTCCGCGTGATGTTACCCCGGATGCCACACGGGAGATTATCGACAGGGAAATTCTGGGAATGGCAGAAGCCATGCGTTATCACAGCATGTCTATCACACCTCATGCCATGATCTCCCGCGCCGTAGTGGGCATCCTAAAACATACCCTCATTATCAACCTTCCCGGCAGTCCCAAGGGGGCGACGGAAAACTTAAGCGTTTTGTTTCCCGCCCTTGATCATGCCATTGAAAAAATCAAGGGAGATCCTTCGGAATGCGCTCTTTGAGAAAACTTTCGATATTTCTTGCATGTGTCCCCGGCCAGTAGATTCTTCCGCAGAGGGGGCATCTTCTGAAAACATGGTTGTTTTGATAAACATGGGCGGGAACCGCGGTTTCCACCTTCTCCTTTGCGATATTTTCTAACATGGTATTGCAGAGCAGGCATAAGCTCATTCGATTTTTCGGGTCTGGATGCAGGTCGAGTCTCCTGATGATCTCTTTGATCTGGTCTTCAACCCGATCAGCTCTGATCACGACAAATATTTCAGAACCACAGCTTTCAAAATCCCTATTCCGTGTCAGGACGATTCTACCGTCCCTTTCAGCTCCTTCGATCGGTTGATTTTTGTCGTCCGATTTCACGAGGGTGTCGTAGCCGAGGATACGAAGCCACTTTGCCATTTTTCCTATATTTTGGTCGCAAAGAAACCGGATTGTCATATACTATCCAATTAAACAAAACGACTCAGAACGAACCGCCCGTTTTCAAATACGAGGTAGGAGTAATGAAGCGTCCAGTCGCCGAGCAGCGCGAATGTTTTTATTCCTCCTTCGGTTTCCGTTTGCTCAAGTTTGACCTGATGGCTGTGGCCGAGGATGACGGCATCAATACCTCTTTGAAATTGGGTGACGGCATAATCGTGCATAATCCCCGCCAGCCTTTCCTGAGCGCTTTGTGAAACCCCGTGACTGATTTCCGAAGTGAACCGAGCGAGCTGCCAAAGAAAACTCAGAGGAAGAAGTCGTTGCAGTCTGTATACGAGCCGACTCCTTAGAAACCTCCGCAGAGTCTGATATCGCCGGTTGTCCTGATCTACGGTGTCGCCGTGAGAAACGATAATCCGCTTCCCGTCCAGATCGAATTGCGCTTCGAGGGGATAGACTTCAATATCCAATATCTTAGTGAAGTAGTCAGCCAAGAAAAAATCGTGGTTTCCCTCACAGAGGCAAATACGTACCCCGGATCGCTTTAATCGAAGGAGTCTGTCGATCACCGGCTTAAATTCGGGATAGATTCGGCCGTCCCTCTCGAACCAGAAATCGAAAAAATCACCCGCTACGACCAAGAGGTCAATGATCGAATTTTCATCAAAGATTGGGACCTTGGCTCCATCCCCTCTTCCGCTCAAGCGATCGAGGAATTGCATGCATTTCTGATATTCTGGATCGTCCAGGCTCTTCAAATGGGCATCGGACAGAAAAACCGCTCTCATGTCAGAGTCCCTCTGCGAATAGTGTGCAATGCATCACGGTTGCTTCCCGAACCAACTCTTTTTCCCATGTTTGGGCGTTTATCAAATATATCCGTTTCCTTCAAGAAAAGAAGCGAGAGTGAAGTGAAGGATGTGAAGATCAAAATTATTAAGGGATCATTGATCCCTTAAACGCCCTTCACCGAAACGCATGGGGAGGATTATGGCGAGAATGCATAAGAGCAGGACAAGGGCAAACGAAGCCACAAGCCATGCCCACTGCGACACAGAGAGTTTCCATCCATGAAAGTCGGCCATAAAGAGCTGATAGACCGGTCCTGCTTCAAGAACAATCACTATCGCAATGAAACCCGCGGCAAGCAGCATGAACAGTAGTCCCCCGAAGCTGGTCACCACCTGAGCGGGGTTTTCAGATTTAAAGTCACAATAGGCCGCACCGAGCCCCACGCCCAAAGCCACGACTCCGGGGGTCATCAGAAAAATCGTGACCACGGATAATCCCATCATCAGAGGAGTAACCTGAAGCAGGATATTGGAGCTTACAATCAATATCTCGGCAAAAACCAGAAGCGGCAAACCAAAAACCGCAAATTTAACCCAAAGGAAAGTCCTCAGGGATATCGGCGACGATTGGACAATCCAGAAAGCATCCCCCTCGAGACTGATCGCGGGATAAACAAAACGGGCCGCGATGGCCGTCAGGACAAAGGCCGCCAGGCCCATGTTCAGGAATGAAAAGATGTTCTGGAGATAGACGACTCGGATTTTCGATTGTCCCATCGGCAGAACCGAGAAATTATAGAGATAGATTGCAATCAACGCTGCGATCATAAAGAGCTGCGGCCACTGTGTCTGATCTCTGAAAAACGTCCGAAACTCCTTGGCCGTCAACGCCCAGGCCGGGCCCGAGAGTCTTTCAAACAAGCTGCGCCGATGGTTCTGAGTGCCGTAGCGTTGCGGAAAAAGTTTTTCTGCGGCGGTCTGCGCCTTCATGAATCCCCGATCATAGAAAGCCCCAGCCGTCCATGTCGCAACAAAGGTGAGGGCTGTTGCACAACTCCATCCAAGGGCGAGATGGAAAAAAACACGGCCGTGCAATTCCTTCAACGCATCATTGAGGCTGTCGAATACCCATGTGGTCGGGAGAAACGCCGATCCCGGCGTCTCCATCTCTCGCAAGTAGATCAACAGGGTGGCAAAGGTTTCGGGATTGACCAACCTCTCCGGACGTATAAGACGGAAAGCAAAGATCAGGGCGATCACCAGAATCAGACCGAAAAAAATGGAAAGCGTCCGGATACGACCAGCCGGAAGTATGAAAGCTGCGATAACTACAGTAATAGCACTCAGTGCAGATGCGGTTATGCAGAGCGGAATGAGCGCCATACCTGCCGTCGCATAGAAAAACGGCCCTGCATGATATACAATCCCATAGGAAAGAAAGACAGGCAGGCTGAAGAGGATCACCATCCACGAACTGTCGACGGTGCTTTCAAGACAACGGGCGAGGAAAATCCTTTCCCACGAGATCGGAAGCGAATGGACCAGCAGCAAATCGCGGCTCAGGTAAAGCTTCGACAACGAAGCAACAATCCCACTGAAGATGAGGAGAGAAAAGAAGGTCAACAGAACCATCGAAAGAAGCTTCCGGGCCAGGATGTCACCGAACTCTTCTATCCCCTGGAAGTAAGTCAAAACCCGATAGAAGATCAAAAAGACCCCCGCCCAGAAAGCCAGACCGATCCCGAGAAAAAGAAGGTAGCGGATTCTACGATTTCCGGCGGATTTCGATTTCCCGGCATTTCTGAAGGAGAGGAACCTGGGGCTGAGGAGCGTGATGATCTCTTTCAAGGATTCTCCTTCCCGGTCAGACGGAGAAAAACATCCTCCAGATCTCCCTCGTGCAGCATCGCCGTACCCCGGAGGCCTCCGGTGGTACCAAGCGCAATTAATCTTCCGTGATGAATGACGCCAATTCGATTACAAATATCTTCCGCGATCTCCAGTGTATGGGTGGACATGAAGACGGTTGTTCCATTTCCGGCCAGTTGACGAAAGAGATCCTTGACCATTCGGATTCCGGCCGGATCAAGACCGACCATCGGCTCATCCACGATGATGACACTGGGCTCGTGGAGCAGAGCCGAGGCAATAATCAGACGCTGCTTCATCCCGTGGGAATAAGCCTCGACCAGATGGTCGGCCCAGTCAAACAGTGAGAATTGGATCAGAAGCTTCTCGGCATTCTTGCGGAAAAGACCGTCTCCAAATCCATACAGGTCGTTCATGAACTTCATGAATTCCATTCCGGTCAGCTTTTCGTACAGGAAGGGCCGGTCCGGAATGAAACCGATAATGCGTTTGGCGGCTTCCGGGTCCGTGGCCATCGGGATGCCTCCGATCCGGACTGCTCCCTCCGTCGGCCCCAGGACGCCGGCCATCATCCGGATGGTTGTTGTTTTTCCGGCGCCGTTGGGACCGATAAAACCGAAAATTTCTCCCTTCTCTACGGTCAAATTCAAATGATCCACCGCCAGGTTATTTCCATATCGTTTAGTCAGGTTCGTCAGTTCGATCATCATTCCATCTCCAGGATATCTAACTTTACTCGTCCGATCAGCCCTATCAAGTCAATCTGGCGGTCAGCTTCACCCCGGACAAAACGGATATGGCTCACATCCGCCGGCAACTGTCCGAGAACCGCATCGGCGGTGACCCATCCGCCCCTGTCTTTCAGATATATAACATTCCATGCATGATAAAAGAAACGTCCGCGCATATATACGATCCCGGCCTCAACCTCTGCCGGCAATCCTGCAGCCCGTGCCAATGCCGCCAGGAGAACAGCGTGTTCATTGCAGTCTCCAATCCGGTTTTTTAGGGTCTCCAACGCGTTTGGAACGGAAAGCACTGGACGCTTTTTTATGCTTTTATGAACCCACTCAAATATTTTTTCCGCTTTAACGGAGCTATCAGAATGATGAGTAACGATTTTGAACGCCATATTTCGAATTTTAGGGTGATCCGATTGAATGAAAGGTGAAGCTTTGAGAAAATCCGACAAATCTCCTCTGGGAGGCCCCAAATGTTTTGAAGTATCGGTAAGGACTTCACGCCTGATCGTCAACACACCGTCCTGATAAATTTGACGTCCTCCATCCATGAAAAAGGTTCCCTCTGGAATCCCACTCAAACGGATTTTTAGGACTTTGAGCGAGTTAACGTCCTCAATGATTCTTGATGAAGGAATTGAGGCAATCTCAGTAAGATCGGCACTGACCTCGCCTTGAAGCCCTGCAAGCGCATCCTCTTTTCTAACCCTTTCCATGGCGATTCCAAGCATCCCCTCTTCCCGAAGCATAGATCCGTTCTCATCGACCCAGGCGGTCTGCTTCATCCCCATCATATCCACCGATAGTTTCCGGGCTTTTAGTCTTTCTCCCATGATTGAAAGAGGTTCTTCTGCAAGAAGGATTACATGTACCGGCCTCTGCCCTAGCGACGCCGGATCAAAAACAAGAAAGGTTCTCTTCTCTCCCTCCTTGAGTTCTGCTGTTCCCACAGATTCCAAGATCCCTCCCCCAAGATAGATTGAATCCGAAAGCTTAATCACACTGACCTTCTCCTCGTCCGAAACTCCAGTATGAACAATCATATTCTTTCCTGAAACCTTACCCCGAGCGTTAAATTTGAAAAGATTCGATTCAAGACTGAATCTGAAGTTGGAAAGAGTATGATCGGGTTTCATTTCTGCCTCGGTTCGAACAATCAAGGGCTGCACAATCCCCATTGTGTTAATCCTCATGAAGATTCTTTCGGAAAAACCGAACCCTTGTTCTGATGAGGTGTATGTCCTTTGGGCATAGCCTATTTTCTTGCCGCCTTGTGTAATGCTCATCCACAATTCCCCGACCGGAATTTTCTCTTTTTGGGCGGTTACGGTTCTCTCCTCTCCTGAAATCAGCTTTTCCGGGATTCCAAATCGAATGGTAAGAAGAGTAAGAAAAAATAGGATTGTTACCCCTCCGACAAACGAGTTCCACTTGATATTCATTAAGGTCACCGGCTATCGTTAAAAAAAATTTCAACGGTTTAGTAATTCGTCCGTCCTGAAAAATGCGGTCTGTAGGCCGCGTAAACATTGAGTTGGTTCTTTGAAAACTGAAGAAAGTTGCAGAAAAGGGGTTATTTTGCCGTTGAGATCTGATATAAGTCATTGACATGAAAACAGATATTTAAGAGAGGGGTCTTCTTATATTCGAGACCCTGTTTACGGACGTTCTCAATCCGGAGCATGAACTTCTGCACGCCGGTCTTCTGATCGACTGGGACGGTCTGCACGAAGCCTTGTCGGTTTACTACAGTCCGGTTGGCCGCCACGGCAAATCGATCCGCCTGATGGTGGGCATCCACATTCTGAAGCATCGGTACAACTGCTCGGATGATCGGGCGGTGGAAATGCTGCACGAGAATGCCTACTGGCAATGCTTTTGCGGGTTCAACACCTTCCAGGGCGGACAGATTCTGGACGCCACCTCGATGGTCAAGTTCCGCAACCGCATCGGCACGGAGGGGATGAAGCGGATCGAGGCCGTCTTGCTGGGCGCATGGTCGGAGATGGGGCTGGTGAAGACCCGGTGTGTGGCGGTGGATACGACGCCATAGTCCAAAAACATCGCTTATCCGACGGATGCGGATCTCCTGCACCGGATCAAGGAGCTGATCGTCAGGCAGATTCAGCGGGTCCGCAAGGAGGTGACCCTTCGGAAACCCTTTCGCACCTTCAGCCGAACCGGGAAACGAGTCCTGCTCGGGATCAAGAAGTTTCACCGGGCCAACCCGGAAGCGAGGCGGGAAGCCATCGGGAAACTCAAGGCGATAACCCAACGGGTAGTCAAGCAGGCGGCCGGCGTGGTCAGCAGCCTTTATAATCGGGGCCATCATGAATCCGGGCGTCAGTTGAATCGCCTGGTCTCTCTGGGCAAGCGGATCATCGCTCAGACGGAAGAGGTTCTTTCCGGCAGTGTTTCGGCGAAACGCCTGTACTCCTTGCACGAGCAAAATGTGGCAGTCATCAAGAAGGGCAAGAGCCACCCGGCGTGCGAGTTCGGCTCATTGGTATCGCTGGCCAAGAATGACGACGGCCTAATTCTTTCCCATCAGGAGTATCAGCGGAACGTGGCGGATGTGAAGACTTTGGGGCAGGTGATCATCGGCATCAAGAGCAACATCGGTCGCTGCCCTGAGGACGTGACTGCCGACTGGGGGTTTGACCAGTCCCTCAAGAGGCAGGAGAACTGCCGGAGGCGATGGGGCGTAAGGCGAATGGCGATTCCCAAGAAAGGGAAGCATCCTCATCCGGACGGCAAGGAGTCTTGGTTCCGGAAAGCGCTCAAGCAGCGGGTCAAGATTGAGCCCATCATCGGCCATCTCAAATGCGATCATCGGATGAACCGGTGCCGATACAGAGGCAAAGCGGGGGATACGATCAACGTAGTCTGGGCAACGCTCGCCTTGAACACGAAAAAGACACCCAACTGGTCAGGGAGAAGGAAGAAAGGCAGAATAGAAAGATCCTGCTCTTGCCAGCATGACCGGATCGTCGCGGGAAAACCCCTCCGCATAAATTCTTTCTTCAGTTGTCAAAGAACGAAACCACTGCATACTTTGAAAAACCCGTTTTTCAGGACGGACTAATTATAGAAAATGGCTGAATAGCTGTCAATGTCAATGCCTTTCAAAATCCGCCTTGTCATGATTGGAAATATCTGATAGCCTGCAAGACCAATGATGTTTCAGCAAATCAAGCGATATTATATATTTGAATCTTGCAAAGAGGATCGATAATGGATAGAGAAGAATATGTCAAACAAGCAAAAGAGGTGCTTGAACTCGAAGCAGAAAGCATTCTTCGCCTCGTAAATAGAGTGGGTAGAGAGTTCTCCGAAGCCGTTGAATTAATCTCTCGTTGTAAAGGACGAGTTATTGTTGCAGGTATAGGCAAATCTGGACTTATAGGTAAAAAAATTGTGGCTACCTTGACCAGTACCGGGACGCAGGCCCTTTTCCTGCATCCTGTGGAAGGTCTTCACGGGGATCTAGGAATTGTAACAAAGGATGACGTATTTATTGCGATCTCTCATAGCGGCGAGACGGCAGAATTAAATCTGATCGTTGACAGCATTCGTGCTATCGATGTTCCGCGAATAGCATTTACAGGAAGCCTTTCATCCACTCTAGCCCGCTCTTGTGACATCGTGATCGATGTGGGAGTGGAGCGGGAGGCCTGCCCCTTTGGACTTGCCCCAACGTCAAGTTCCACAGCCGCTTTAGCTATGGGAGATGCCCTCGCAGTCGCATTGATTCATCGCAAGAAATTTCAGGAAAGCGATTTTTTAAAATTTCATCCAGGAGGGAGTCTAGGTTCGAGACTCAGAGCCAAGGTCCGTGACCTTATGATCAGCGGCCCCTCTGTCCCCTGCGTTTATGAAGGAACGATCATTCGAGAGGCCATCAGGGAGATGGACGAAAAAAACAAGGGGTTTGTTCTCGTCGTAGATGGTAAAAATACTCTGATTGGGATCTTGACTGACGGCGATATCCGACGGCTTGTTCGCCAAGAGGATAATTTCTTGAATCAAAATATCGATATCTTTATGACCAGAACTCCGAAAACAATCAGAGAAGAAATTTCCGTAGCTCAGGCCGCGGAATATATGCAGCGGGAAGAGATCACCACCCTTGTCGTTACAGATGAAACCTCTCGTTTGAAAGGATACATCCACCTTCATGATATTTTGGGCCGGGGAGGTAACCTGAAGATGACGCTTTCCGAATAGAGATCTGGATCGGTTCCATCTGCCTGCTTCTCAAATCTATGACTACATTTTAGATAACAGCATCCAGTTGCTTCACATAAAAATGTTACCGGCGGATTGGAGTATTTAGGTAACGTTGCCTCATAAAAGATGTTACCGAGGTTTGTTGT
>JAFGGB010000017.1 GCA_016930775.1 Deltaproteobacteria bacterium | reverse complement strand
GGCGTTATCGGATACCCCGCGTAAAACCGCACCCCCGCCGCCAACGCACCCAGCACGCACGCCTCGTTGCCCTGCAATAAACGAGCAGATCCCATCAGTTGTCCTCCGCGTTCCCTATAAAAATTTTCTTCGCGTCTCGGGTTACCCGGTCAAGAAGAGCAGGCACTGTATCATTTTTGTCCGTGCCTGACAATCCGCCATTGGGATGCAACGGCGGGCCGAAAGGCAGTTCGGTTGTATCGCGGAGATGAACAGTTTCTGAACGATCCGATTGCCAATAGTTCTTTATCCATGCTATATATTTATTCCTGAGAAAGTTATTCCGGCGGCGACGCCGACCGTCGGAGAAACGAGCCCGCACAGAATGAAATACGACGACGACGCCAGCTATCGGTTTCATGAAAAAGACGTCAACGATCATTGTTTCCTTTGCAGCGCAAATTCTCAGCATTTCTTCATAGTCAGACAGATTTCCACCATGATGATGGTTCACCTCTGTCAAGACTGTATGTTGGATAATACATCGGAATACCTTCTCGACAATACGAGACCCTGGCTCAAAGGCTCGAATCCCAAGAAGTAAAACCCCTTTCAAACAGTTTATCTGTTGCTTTCAGGCGGGGGAGGATTGCCCCTTTGGTGGGGTAAGGCTCCCCGAAAGCATTCCCGGTTTGCCGTCATGGATATTATTAATATCAACAAATACGGCATTTTGAATGTTGGTACCAAATTTGCTTTAATATGACCAGAAGATCGACTGCAAGGAGAACGTGCATGGGTACAACCGCCGAGAACATCTATCAGCTTCGTCCCGTGTCGATTGTCAGGTCGTTGCCCCAGATCAAGGAACACCGACTATTTCAACTGAAGCTGGAAGACGGAGGGACGTGGGATGCCTTCGGACATCAGCCGGGACAGTTTGTGGAAGTTTCTATCTTTGGGGTAGGCGAGGCCCCGATCAGCATATCGTCGCCGCCCACGCGCTCCGAGCATCTCGAACTCTGCGTCAGGCGGGCGGGATCTGTGACAAATGCCCTCTTTGACCTCGAGAAGGGCGCCGCAATTCATATACGCGGTCCCTACGGCAGAGGATTCCCGCTGGATGTTCTCAGGGGCAAGAAGCTTCTTCTCGTGGCCGGGGGACTGGGTCTGGCGCCCCTACGGTCGCTTCTCCTCTACGTCCTTGACCGCCGCAGTGAATTTGATGAGATTATCCTCATGTACGGCACGAACAATCCCGAGAATGTCCTCTTTAAATATGAACTCCTTAGTTTCTACGACAGGGATGATATAAGATATCTCTACAGTGTAGACCGTGATGAGGAAGGGATCTGGAAACAGTATGTTGGCGTCGTCACGGGCCTTTTTGACAGGACCGCTCTCTCTCCCCAGGAGACCTACGCCGTTCTGTGCGGCCCCCCCATTATGTACCGCTTTGTCCTGGAGCGCCTCCTGAAACTGGGCTTTCCCAAGGAGCATATTTACATGTCCCTCGAACGAATGATGAAATGCGGAGTAGGCAAGTGCGGGCACTGCGCTATCGGCGACAAGTACTGCTGCACCGACGGCCCGGTTTTTCCCTATAGAGAAATAGAACTGATCAAGGAGGCAATCTGATATGTCGCGGACCCGATCGATCTGCCCCTTTTGCGGTTGCGGTTGTTCCTTCTATATCTTGACCGAGGGCGACCGCGTCATAGGAGTGGAACCCAGTGCCGGCAATCCCGTGAACAAAGGGATGCTCTGCGCAAAAGGTTGGAACGCCTTTGATTTTGTCAATTCGCCCGATAGACTTGTGAAACCTCTGATCCGTAAGCAGGGGACCCTCGTGGAGACTTCCTGGGATGAGGCCATAACGACAGTGGCGACTCGACTTTCGGATATCGGGTCCCGCTCGGGTCCCCGATCGCTTGGGTTCCTGAGTTCCGCAAAGGTGACAAACGAAGAGAACTATCTTTTCATGAAAATGGCCCGGGCGGCCTTCAAAACAAATTCCGTCGATCACTGCGCCCGGCTCTGACACAGCTCCACCGTGGCCGGTCTGGCCGCCGCTTTCGGTTCCGGCGCTATGACGAATTCCATCGGCGAGTTCGAAGGCGCAGATCTCTTCTTCGTCATCGGTTCGAACACCACCGCACAGCATCCCCTTATAGGCGCCCGAATCATTAACGCCGTGGAAGGGGGTGCAACGCTTATCGTTGCGGATCCCAGGGAGATTCCTCTGGTCTCCTACGCCTCCCTTTTCCTCCGTCAAAACATCGGCACCGATGTGGCTGTAATGAACGGGATGATGAACGTCATAATTAACGAGGTCCTGTACGACGAAACCTTTGTAGCGACAAGAACTGAAGGATTCGAACAATTGAAAGAGACCGTGGCGAAGTACACGCCCCAGGTGGTTGAGAAGATCTCCGGCATCAGGGCAGCAGACCTTGAGGAGGCAGCAAGGCGTTACGCGGGCGCCGACAAGGCAATGCTCGTCTATGCCATGGGGATCACCCAGCATGCTACAGGAACCGACAACGTTAAGACCTGCGCCAATCTCGCCATGCTGACCGGTCATCTCGGGCGGGCAGGGACAGGCGTCAACCCTTTGCGAGGACAGAATAACGTCCAGGGCGCCTGCGACATGGGCGGTCTGCCCAATGTTTACAGCGGTTATCAGAGGGTGAATGACGACGCCGTCAAGGATAAATTTTCAAAGGCTTGGGGGGTCCAGGGCCTCGACGATCAGGTGGGGCTCACGATTACCGACATGATGACCGCAGCCCGGACAGGGGATCTCAAGGCCCTCTATGTCATGGGCGAGAATCCTATTTTAAGCGATCCCGACGGATCACAGGTGGAGCTTGCCCTTTCGAATCTGGAGTTTCTCGTCGTACAGGACATCTTTCTATCTGAGACGGCCGCCTTGGCCGATGTGGTTTTGCCCGCCGCATGTTACGCCGAGAAAGAGGGAACATACACGAATACCGAGCGGCGCGTTCAGATTTCCCATTGCGCCGTCAAACCGCCCGGCGAGGCCAAGGTTGACTGGGAAATCATTTGCCGGGTAGCCACGGCCGCCGGTTATTCCATGAACTATGATTCGTCCTGGGAGATTCTCAAGGAGATAAACACGGTCACGCCTTCCTACGGGGGCATTACGAAGGAACGGCTTGAAAAGGGAGATGGTCTCCAGTGGCCGTGCCCCAACAGCGATCATCCCGGCACGGCATTTCTCCATAAGGACCGTTTTACCAAGGGTCTTGGGACATTTCTTCCCTGTGAATTTAAACCGGTAGCGGAACCGCCCGACGAGGAATACGATTTTATGCTGACGACCGGAAGGATCTATTGCCAATTTCACACGGGCACCATGACGAGGCGGACGAACATGCTCGAGAGAGAAGCCCCGAGACCGACCTTCGAGATCAATCCCGAAGACGCGAAACGCCTCGGCATCAGGGATGCCGAAATGGCGGAAATCCAGTCAAGGAGAGGCGCCATCCGCTTAAGGGCCGAAGTGACGAGTCGAGTGCCTAAAAAGGTCGTTTTTACAACCTTCCATTTTCACGAAGCGCCGGTCAACATTCTTACCAATCCCGTCCATGATCCCGTGTCTAAGATTCCGGAGTTCAAGGGGTGTGCCGTCAAGATCAGGAGGATAGCATGAAAGGGCTTGCGAAGAAGGATCTTCTTTCAGTTCTCGAGGGCTGGAGGGGTCTGTACTCCGTCCTGGCGCCGCTGCGGCGGGAGCAGGGCGACATCGTCGTCGACAGGCTTGACAGCGATCGATTCACCCTGGAATTCGGCAAGCCTTCATTATCGCCCAAGGGAATCCTGTTGCCTCAGAGCGAAGTCACCTTCAACGTCGAGGAAGGCGCCTACCGGGAAACCCCTGCAAAGGGAGCGACGCTCCTCTTCGGCGTCCGTTCCTGCGATGCGATGGCAATTCTCCAGTCGGCCAGCTTCATGACCAGGGACAAAGAGGATATATATTACCGATCCCGCTTTGAAGACCTTGCCATAGTCGTGATGGCCTGCGAGGGACCTCAGAATGAAACCTGTTTCTGCACCACTGCCTCAACGGGGCCCTGGTTGCGACGAGGCTTCGATCTTCAGTTTTACGATCTCGGCGATCTTTTTTTTGTGGAGACGGGCAGCGAACGAGGCGCAGAGCTTTCCTCGGGAGAGCAGTTCATAGATATTACAGATTCTGAAATCTTGCGGAAGATAGAGGATTTCCGTGAGAAAGCCGCCGCTGCAATACCTGTCGTACATGAAGTTAAGCAATCCATGACGATGCTGCAGGACGACGGCGTCGGCGACGACTTTTGGAACCGCTTTGGTTCAAAGTGCATTGTCTGCGGCGGCTGCGCCTTTGTATGTCCCACTTGCACCTGCTTCAATGTTTACGACCAGGTGCGAGGGGAAGGTTCGGGACAGAGGATCCGCACCTGGGATGCCTGCCTCTTCGGAGGATTTACCCGCGAGGCCTCGGGCCATAATCCCCGGGGCAGTCAGGCTCTGAGGCTTAAACGGCGGCATGAACACAAATTACGGTATTTCAATGAAACGGACATTCAGGAAGCTCTCTGCGGCTGCGTAGGTTGCGGCCGCTGTTCCGATTACTGCCCCGTTCATATCGGGACGCTGGAAGTTGCGAGGGCCATCGTTCAGTCGAAATAGTTTTACAAGGCGGAATTGAATTGCCAGTCCTGTGGGAGGTATGCATGGCCGACAAAGCGAAACAGAGAATATTGATTATCGACGATGATCTCGATTATGGGAATGCCCTTAAGATCGTACTCGAGAGCAACGGTTATCGGGTAGAACATGCCGTTAACATCAGCGACGGCAGAACGGCCATTGAGAAAGAGCACCCTGATCTTATAATCCTCGATGTCATGATGGAACGACACACAGACGGCTTTGAACTCTGTTACGACCTGAAACACGATGAAGCCTGTAAAAAGATCCCCGTGCTCATGGTAACGGCCGTGACGGACAAGACGGGATTCAAGTTTTCTCCGGCAACCGATGGCGAATATCTTCAAGCCGATGATTATGTATCGAAACCTATTCCCGTGGCTGATCTGCTAAATCGAGTGAATAAACTCATCGGCAGGAATTCCTGACCCCCACGGGCGCGGTTCCGCAACCGCGCCCGGTCCCTCCCTGGAGAGGTCCCATCGCATTGCGTCATTGATTCTCCTGATCTACAGGTGTTATACAATTACATATAAGGAGCGCGAGAGGGGTGTCTATGGGAAAGCTTGCGCGGCTGTTCCATTTCGGATACGGGTTGAATCTCCAGGCTCGTCTTGTGGCCGGTTTCATCATTGCCACGGTTCTCACCGGCATTATCGCCACCCTTGTAGGCATCCGCATCATCAACGACAGCACCATCGCCGAAGTCCAACGGCGGGTCCAACAGGATTTGAACGCCTCGCGGTTCATCTACAGTCACAGCCTTGAACGACTCGCCGCGCAAATCAGATTCGCCGCCCTGAACACAAAACTCGATGAAGCGATCGGCGTTCAGACTCTTCACAGCCTCAAAACGCTCGAAGACCTTTTTCAGCTTGTCTACAGCCACCAGCAGTATTTTGAATTTATGCGGATAGACATGCTGGCGGTGGTCGACGGCAAGGGAACCGTTCTCTACCGGGTGCTCAATCCTAAGCTGAATGGCGACAGTCTTGCCCACATGCCGGCGGTTCAACAGTGTTTGAAGACGAAGCGTCTTATAACTTCCACTGAACTCCTTTCGCTCGAGGCCATTCTCCGGGAAAACCCGATATTGAGAGACCGGGTGGCCATTCCCATCGTGAAGACTCCTCAATCGGCCGATGTGAAAGAACAAGATCTCAATGCCGGCCTCGTGCTGACCGTTGTCTATCCCATCATCGGCGAGAATCAGGAGATTCGGGGGGCGTTGATCGGGGGGGTTCTGCTGAACAGGAATTACTATATCGTGGACAAGATCACGGAAACAGTCTATCACAACGAAATATATCGCGACCGGTCAATGGGTTATGCAACAATTTTTCTGGGAGGCGTTCGAATTTCCACAAATGTAATAACCTCGGAAGGGTCGAGAGCTGTCGGCACGATCGTTTCCCGGGAGGTCTACGATCACGTGATCAAGGAAGGCAAGGATTGGATCGACAGGGCTTTTGTGGTGAACGACTGGTACATCAGCGCCTACACTCCCCTCTATGACATTGATAAAAAAATCGTCGGCATGCTCTATACGGGAATGCTGGAGGCGAAATACAGGGACATTAAACGGCGGACCCTCTGGATTTTCCTTGGAATTACCTTTCTCGGCATGGTTTTCGCCTTCATTATATCGGTCGGCATCGGGAACAGCATCATTTCCCGCATCAGAATGCTGAAGGAAGCCACGGAGGCGATCGCTGCGGGGAACCTTGATTATCGTCTCTCCCATGAGCAATTCCTGGGATACGGCATGCTCGATGAGGCCTTCAACAACATGACGCGATCGCTCAAGGAGCGGGACGACCGTCTCCAGGAGGCCTTCATGAGACTTGCCCGAACCGAGAGGCTTGCCGCCCTTGGCCAGATGGCCGCAGGCGTGGCTCATGAGATCAACAATCCTTTGGGAGGCATACTGCTTTACAGCAATCTCATTCTGGAGGAATTGCCCGAGGGAGACCCGGTGCGGGCGAACCTCGAAAAGATTGTCTACCAGACGGAGCGGAGCAAGAAAATAGTTGAGAACCTCCTGGACTTTGCGAGGACTCCCTCGGGCAACTTCGAGTCCTGCGATATCAACGAAATCATCATTAAGTCCCTCAACCTGGTAAAAGACCAGTCGTTTTTCTTCGGCATTGAAATAAAAACGGTCTTTGCCAAAGACCTTCCACCTATACGAGGAGACCTGTCGAGACTTGAGGAGGTTTTTCTGAACCTTTTCGTGAACGCCGCCGATGCGATGGACGGCAAAGGCATCCTTTCCATTGCCACGCGCCTGACGAGTGCGAAGACCGTAAATATATCGATTTCCGATACGGGCAAGGGGATCGACAGGACATACCTTGCGCGAATATTCGAGCCGTTCTTTACAACGAAAGATCCGGGCAAGGGGACTGGGCTGGGTCTATCTATCGCCTATGGCATTATCCGGCAGCACAACGGAATCATTGATGTGGAAAGCGAGCCCGGAAAAGGTACGACCTTCAAAATTTCACTGCCCCCCCTTCTTGGTGTGGTAAAATCGCCCGAGGAGGCAGGGAATGTCTGAACGAGTGAACGGAATATCGTCGAAACCAAGAGTGCTCGTTATAGACGACGATGCCGCCATACTTGATGGCTGTTCCCAGGCTCTTGCAAAGGCGGGCTGCCGGCCGGAATGCGCCGACAATGCAGAAACCGGTCTGGCGATGGCGCTGACGGATCTCTATGACGCAGTGTTGCTGGATCTTCGAATGCCCAAGGTCGACGGTCTTGAAATACTCCATACAATCAAGAGGGAAAAAAAGATCAGGGCAAAGGTGATTATAATAACGGGCTACGGAACGATAGCCCTCGCCGTGACGGCCATGAAAGCCGGCGCCGATGATCTGTTGACGAAGCCCTTCAGCCCCGCAGAGCTGAGGAAGGCTCTGAAAAATGTTCTGGAGCGGGCTGAAGTCGTTGATTCTTCGGGACTGCTGGCACAACTGATCGGCGACAGCGACTATATGAGAGAACTGAAGGATACTATCCGCCGGGTTGCCTCTACGGAGAGCACCGTCCTCATCGCCGGCGAAAGCGGCACGGGAAAGGAACTAGTGGCCCAGACCATTCACGCGCTGAGCGGCAGGGCCGCAAAACCCTTCATACCGGTGGACTGTTCATCCCTCGTAGAAACCATTATGGAGAGCGAACTCTTCGGCCACGTCAAGGGCGCCTTCACGGGCGCCACACAGGCCCGCGAGGGACGTTTTCAGCTGGCCAACGGGGGCACCCTTTTTCTTGATGAGATATCGAACGTGAGCCTCAACATACAGGCAAAGCTTCTCAGGGTCATCCAGGAACAGGAGGTTCCCCGCGTAGGCAGCTCAAGGTCTGAAAAAGTGGATGTTCGGCTTCTCGCCGCAACAAACCGGGATCTCCGCCGGGAAATCGAAGCAGGCCGTTTCAGGGAAGATCTTTTCTACAGGATTTCCGTCGTTCCGATAGAGATCAAGGGACTTCGCGAGCACAAGAGCGACATCCTTCCAATCTCTTATCATTACCTTTCGATTTTCAGAAAGAAATACGGAAGCCGGGTAACCACGTTGTCGGAGGAAGCGAAAAAATCTCTCGTATCCTACGGTTGGCCCGGCAACGTACGTGAACTGAAAAATACCATGGAGCGGTTGTGCGTTCTTTCCGACAGCGAGATGGTGCTTCAGTCGGATATCCTCTATTACGGCCAGAACGAAGGCGCCAAAGCCCCCGTAGTGGACAGCCTGTCCGGCAGAATGACACTGGTAGATGTAGAACGGGAGCATATCATGAAGGCCCTCAAACATTTCAATTTTCAGATCAATAAAACAGCCCAGTTCCTCGGAATCGACCGCAAGACACTTAGAATGAAGATCAAGGCCTACGATATCGCCGTAGAGAAGCAGGAGTGATTCCGCAATCCCGAGGGTACTTCTTCCTCGTCTCGGGGGCGGAACACCCCCAGAACCAGTTAATGGCTATAATAACTACGTTGAAAATCAGATAGTTGATTGGTGGCGCCGACTTTGCATTGAATTCAATAACAAACCGCGAAAGGGAGGCGCCGACGATGTCAATGAAAAAAAAGATCCTGCTCATCGATGACGATAAGGATTTCCTCATGGCCACAAAGCTCATCCTCGAGCGCGGAGGATACGAGATTTTTCTGGCGGAGGACGGCAAGACGGGCATCGAGATGGTGAAAACTGTTAAGCCAGATCTTGCCATCGTGGATATGATGATGGAAACCTGGGGCGAGGGTTTCAATGTCGTTACGAAGGTGCGGTCCACCGAGGGAGGGAAGGACCTTCCCCTCATTATCTTGAGCGCCGTTGATTTGCAGGGACCTTTCCAGTCCTACGAACCTTCCGACGAGTTCCCGACGGTCAATATGGTGCTCCATAAGCCGATCAAGGCCGACGACCTGCTGAGGTACGTGTCGCAACTCGCCGGTTGAGGATTGAACTCATGTTTGGCGGGAGAGACAAACCACTCGTTCTCGTCATCGATGACGAGGAGCCCATCCGGGACGGATGCACCCAGGCCCTTGAAAAATCGGGCTACAGGGTGATCGCCGGTTGCGATGGAACGGAGGGCATTAAAAGGGCTCGCGAAGAAAAACCAGGTCTCGTCTTCGTGGATCTGAAAATGCCCGGACTCTCGGGAATGGAAGTAATCGACATCATTTCCACGGATCTTCCCGATACGGTCATCGTTGTCATTACCGGTTTTGCTTCCATCGTATCCGCCGTGGAAGCAACGAAGAAGGGCGCCTACGATTATCTTCCCAAGCCCTTCAGCCCCGATCAGCTGAGGACTGTGGCCAAGCGGGCCACCGACCACAGGAACCTAGCCATCGAGACAAAGCGTCTCAGAGAAGAGAAGGAGCAGATTCAGAGAAATTTCATAACCTTCGTGAGCCATGAGATGCGTTCGCCCCTGGCGACGATTCAGCAGTACATCGAGGCGCTGAAAGCCGTGGCATCGGCCTCGCTTTCCTTGGAAGCCAGAGACATCATCGATCGCTGCGAGAAACGTCTCGGCGGCATTCAGGAGCTGGTGGAACACTGGCTGGATATCAGCCGGATAGATGCCGGGGAGTTTACGCAGAAGAAAAAGCCTATTAATCTTAATCGGGCCATGGAGAGAGCCGTCGATGACATGAGACCGCTTTGCGAGAAGCGGGACATAGCCCTTGCCGTCTTTATGTCTCCGGAACTTCCGGACATCATCGGAGACGAAGAGAGCCTTGTCCGGGTTTTCATCAACATCATCGGAAACGCGACGAAATACACGCCTCCCGGAGGAACTATAAAGGTGAGGGTGGAATCGGACGCGCTCTATGAAGTCATCACAATCGAAGACACAGGCGCCGGAATTCCGGCGGACAAGCTGCCCTTCATCTTCGATGCCTTTTTTCGCGTCAGAGGCAAGGACGAGCGCCAGAAAGGCTCAGGATTGGGTCTCACGTTCTGTAAAAAGATCGTCGAAGCCCACGGCGGGACGATCGAGGCCGCCTCGCAGGAAGGCATGGGAACTACCTTCGTTGTCAGGCTGCCCCGTTAGAAGCATCGTTTGCCCCCTATCCCTACAGCACGCCGATAAAAAAGGCGCCATCAGGGCGCCTTCTGTTTGCTGCCCGTGATGGGGTTGGAGTAGGGATCGACCTGGAGGCGCCATTTGCCGTCCTCCCTGATCCACTGTTGCTTCTGAATAATGCCTTTCAGGTGGAATCCCATGACGGTAACATCGTTTTCCACCGTTGCAACTGCCGTTTTTCCGTCGGGAGCGACAACGATTTCGCCTATCCGGCATGCATCGAATTTAACGTCTTTCGGACCCGCGAGGAAAGCTTCCCGGCTGATTGCTTTTCGGAATCCACTGTCGTAGAGGCCGTAGACCTGATCCCAGCGACCCGCCGTTTTCAGCGCCACGAGTTGTTCAACTTTTGGTCGGAGTGATTCTTCAGGCGGGCGGTCATGCAGTGCAGCGCAACCCGCCATGACAATGACGACCATCAAGTTCGCCAATCCTCTCAGTGCAACTCCTTTAAAATCCTTCATGATGGCCGACTCTGCGCAAAAGCGGGGCGAACCGTCAACGGCCGCCCCGCTGAATGGTTAAAGGCGATTATTGCCTCGAAAACATGCTGCTAAGGAAAAAGCAGCGACCAGCCCTTTGGCAGGAAGGGTTGATATTTCGTTCCCCAATCGGGTATCAGGTCCACTGCGAACGTTGGAGGAGAATATTCACCGAAGGTATTGGTATTGGCGGTGGAAAAAAACGTTTCATAAGCATAGCCGGCGATTGCTCCCGAGTTCAAGTTGGCCATGAAGCTCAGGGCGGCGAAATCCTCCGTGCCGCTGTGCCATAACTCGACCCAGAAGCGTCTGCAACCGCCGCCGATGTCGGGACCTGGGACATTTGCGCCCGTGCCGTACATACCTTCTGTTCCAGTTATCGGTCCCGCAAGGATTGCGTAGGGATCGATCTCGGGAAGCTCAGTCCTGTACTGAAAATACATGCTGTGGTTGTTTCCTTCCGATGTAACGAGATCCATCGTAACGTTTATTGCAGTTGATGTGAGGTTCGTGACGGCCAATCCACAGAACCAGTCGCCACCGTGAGAAAGATAGGGGATCCTGATGCGTTCGGCCGCCGAGGCGGACTGGATGCTTATTATCAGGGAAAAAACGAGACAGGCGATGAAAACAATTGACATAGTGCGTTTCATGTTTGACACCTCCTTGTACGTTTGGCGCGCTTTTTATGACAAAGCGGCCGGGTTGATAAAAAAACAATGAGGCATTTCGCGGATCGCTCGCGTTGACACCACGCCATAGTTAAATGCACTATAGTACAAAATCAACCGGCTGTAAACTGTGCCGACCGGATCAGCAAAGAGAGAGTATTGACTGATAGTTATCTCTGCTTTGGCGGTTCGAGTTGAGCGGTTTCTGCTTGGCCCCAACGGTTGCAGGCACATACCGTTTGACAGGATTTCCGAAAAGTTGGTATGTCTAACTATAGTGATCGCTGTCTGAACTTTATGGGAGGTGAGGACATGGAAAAACCGGGGATTCTTTTCATGGGAACGCCAGAATTTGCCGTTCCGTCCCTTGCGGCCCTTGTGGACGGCGGATATCGGGTGATCGGCGTGGTGACCCAGCCGGAACGGCCTCAAGGGCGGGGCCGGCTGGAAATTTCTTCTCCGGTGAAGATCTTCGCCGAAGAGCGGGGACTTTCCCTCTACCAGCCGCAACGGGTTCGCGACGAAAGCTTTCTCGAAGTTTTCCGCAATCTCGCTCCCGATCTCGTTGTTCTCGTTGCATTTGGGCAAATACTCCCCAAGGCCGTCATCGAAGGTCCACCCCTGGGGTGCGTAAACGTCCATCCTTCGCTCCTTCCCAAGTATCGGGGGGCGGCGCCGATCAACTGGGCTGTTATGAACGGAGAGAAGCGTACGGGCGTTACGATTATGTACATGAACGAAGGGGTGGATGCCGGCGATATAATCCTTCAGAAGGAAACGCCTATCGGCGAAGAGGAAATGTATGACGACCTCCACGACAGACTTTCGCTGATGGGGGCGGAACTCCTCATGCGGGCCGTCGACGGGATCATAGAAGGTACGGCGAAACGGACTCCGCAGAATCATGCCGAAGCGACCCTCGCCCCGCGGATCAACCGGGAGATCGGGTATATCGACTGGAACGACGGCGTCGTTAAAATCGTGAATCAGATCAGGGGTCTTTCCTCGACTCCAGGGGCCTATTCCTTTCTCCGGGAAAAACAGCTGAAGATCTTTGCCGCGACGGGGATAGTGAAAGAAACCTCCGGCGAAAAGTATCCCGGCGCAATCGGCAAACTCCTGGAGTCGGGACTCCAGGTCACGGCAGGAGACGGCCACGTTTATCTTCAGGAGATTCAACTCGAGGGGAAACGCCGCATGTTCATTGATGAATTTTTAAGGGGGTTTAAACTTTCTTCAGACGACACCCTCGAATAGCTGAGCGATGGAGCGCCGGTCCTGGACGAAGAGGTTCATCATGGCTTATTATGCGTGGAGATCGAATGAGCGGTTCCCCGTCTTTGTCGTCAGGGCATGCCTCGTCCTATGGACGTTCCTGTTTGCTTTCTTCGGGGTCCAACAGCGATACGCAACGGCCGGCGACAGGGCTTTTCTTGTTCTCGGATTCAGCAGGGACGCTGAAGAACAGGCGATGCCCGAAGGGTGGGAGCATATTTCCTACTTCGGCATTGCGGAAAACAGTTTCAGCCTCTCTCGGAAGGAAGGAACGATGATTCTCGAGGTGAAGAGCCTGAACAGCGCATCGGCCCTCCTGAAACGATGCGACATCGATCTTGATGAATATCCTGTTCTCACTTGGCGTTGGCGGGTCAACCGGTCCGTCGGCATGGCAGTGGAAAGGGACAGCGGGCGCAACGACGCGGCGGCGCGGATCAGAGCGGTTTTTGGAAAAGGGACGGAAAAGGAGCCTTTCAAGAATGTGCCGGAATTAAAAAAATTCTTCGAGGGCCGCGGCCTGGTGTTGCCCGTCCTGGAGCCCTGGGGTTACAAGATAGACTATATATGGGCGACGGGATTGCGGCCGGGAGAGGTTGTCGATTACCCGGGGCGTGGAACCCATAAAATGATTGCCCTCGAGCAGGGAAATAACAGGGCCGGCCGATGGGTCTGGGAAGAAAGGAACCTTCAAGAGGATTTCCGACGCCTCTTTGGAATGGATTCTCCCCGCCTCTCGGCGGTTCTGGTCCTTTCCGACACGGACCAGACGAACGAGGGAGTTGAGGCGGCCTTCAGCAGCATAGTAATGATGAAGAGAGCGGGGAAGGAAGAAAAAAGCGCCGGAAAACAGTGAACTCTCATAACGATATCCTCAATGCGGACTAAGAATTATGGGCCGTTTTTCTTTAAAGGAACCATGACACAGAATCCCCGATTTATTGCCGTTGCTGTTCTGAACCGTGTAGACGAGGAGAGGTCCTACGCAGGGCCTCTCCTGGATCACTGCCTCTCCGGTGAAGCTTTCACCGAAAAAAGCGACAAAGCTCTCGCGACGAACATAGTCTACGGGACTCTTCGGAGAAGGGGAGAACTGGATTTTCTCATCGGGAGCTTCTTCCGGGGCGATATTGACCGGATGGATACGGGCATACGGAATATACTTCGAACGGCCCTCTTTCAGATTCTTCATACGGATCGGATTCCTCCGTACGCTGCAGTCAACGAGGCCGTGGAGATGACGAAAAAGGCCTACCCCGGGAGATCCGGTCTGGTAAACGGCATCCTTAGAAACATAGTTCGCAGCCTTGGGCGCCTCCCTTGTCCGGCTCTGGGGGATGATCCCATGTTTCCTCTGTCTGTTCAACTTTCGCATCCGCCCTGGCTCCTTAGAAAGTGGATTTTTGAGCTGGGAGAAGAAGAGGCGAAGGCTCTCTGCGAGGCCAACAATGAAATACCGCCCCTGACAATCCGGATCAATCGCATAAAAAACGATCGTTCGGCCATAATCGAGAATCTCCGCACAGAGGGTTGGGAAGCGAAGCCCTGCAGATACGCAACCGCAGGAGTACATCTTTACGGCTCGGCCGTGCCGGTTTCTGAAACATCGTACTTCCGGGAGGGGCTCTTGCAGGTTCAGGACGAGGCCTCTCAGATGATAGCTCCTTTTCTCGATCCCCTGCCCGGTCACAGGGTTCTCGATCTCTGCGCCGGCGCAGGCATAAAAACGACCCATCTGGCGGAATTGATGGAAAATCGCGGCATGATCGTCGCCGTGGACAATAAGAAACGGAAGATCGACGAACTGGAGGTTCTTTCCCGCAGACATGGCGTTTCGATTATCGAGACGGTGACGGCCGATGCCACGGAATTTCTCGGGGAGAAATATCGCGGTGTTTTTGACCGTATTCTCGTGGATGCGCCCTGCTCTGGTCTCGGCACGTTGAGAAGAAATCCGGAGATCAAGTGGCAGCGCCAATCCGGGGAGATTCAGGGTGCGGCGGAACTGCAGCGACGACTCCTTGCCGCCGCCGTTCAATATATGAAGAAAGGGGGCGTCATGGTGTACAGCACCTGCGCCATATCGCGAGAAGAGAACGAGGGAAACGCGGGGGCTTTTCTCGATGCCAGGCCGGACTTTCGCCGCGCATCTCCGCCGGGGCATTTCCCCGTGGAGATGCTTGACGGGGAGAATTCCTTTCGTTCATATCCCCATCGGCATGGAACGGACGGTTTTTATGCAGTCCGTCTGACGACAAGAGAGAAAGGATAGAACCATGGATTCAAAAATTCCCTCCCGCGATGAAGCGATCGCCTTGCTCCACGAATTCAATGAAAATGAAAGTCTCAGACGCCATGCCTACGCCGTGGAGGCCGTCATGAGACATATGGCCCGGAAGCGGGGCGAAGACGAGGAGACCTGGGGAATTGTCGGGCTCATCCACGATCTCGACTACGGGCTCTTCCCCGAGGAACACTGCCGAAAGACCGGCGAGATTTTGAAAGCGCGTATGTGGCCCGAACCATTGATTCGGGCGGTTCGTTCACACGGTTGGGGAATCTGTTCCGATCTGGAGCCCAAAACGGATCTCGAAAAGACGCTTTTTGCCGTCGATGAACTCACGGGACTCGTGGCGGCGAGCGCCCTTGTCAGGCCGTCGAAAAGCCTGAAAGATCTCACGGTGAAATCGGTGATGAAGAAGTGGAAGTCCCCGGCCTTCGCTGCCGGCGTGGATCGTTCAATTATAGAACAGGGCGCCGCTATGCTCGGCATGAATATTCCGGCGCTTGTCGACGATGTGATAATGGGTATGCGCCAGGTGGCCGACGAAATCGGTCTCGCCGGAGAATCCTGAGGCGCCGAATAACATTTTCCCCCGTTGACCTTTCCTTCCGGAGAGTGTAGGTAATGTACCTTGTTTTTTAACCCGGGTGGGCACGGCCGCCATAGAGATAGAGGAGGATGAGGATCAATGGTGCTGCGACAGATGCAGGTGGGCCCTATGGCCGTTTTTGCCTATCTCGTCGGTGACGAGGAAACAGGGGAGGGTCTTGCAGTCGATCCGGCTTCCCGGGCCGACGATATTGTCGCCGAGGCCGAAAAATATGGCATTTCAATAAAATATATCGTGAACACCCACGGTCATTCCGATCATACCGGTGGCAACGCCGATATGAAAAGCCGCACGGGAGCGAAGATTATTATCCACGAGGACGATGCCCTCATGCTCGGCGCCGCTTCGCCTGTCATGCTTCTCATGTGTCATGCGAAGCAGTCGCCGATAGCCGACAGGACGGTCCGTGACGGAGATTGCATTAACGTCGGCTCGATTTCTCTTCGGGTCATCCATGTGCCGGGACACACGCCCGGAGGGATCGCTCTCTATGTTCCCGGATACGTGATTACCGGCGACACGCTTTTCGTAGAGGCTGTGGGCAGGACCGACCTGCCCGGCGGATCATGGGAAGTCATGAGAGATTCCATCCGTTCCAGGCTGTTTGTTCTTCCGGATGAGACAGTAGTGCTGCCGGGACATAATTACGGCCGGGAAGAACGCTCCACAATCGGTAATGAAAAAAGAAACAATCCCTTTTTACAGGAGTAACGGGCAATGGCCGAGAAGGGTCTTCGTCAAACCAGCATGTCAACGCTGAAACTCATGGGCAGGGGAAAGGTGAGAGACATTTACGAGGTTTCTGATTGTCTTTTGATAGTGGCTTCCGATCGAATCTCCGCCTTCGATGTAATCATGAACGAACCTATCCCGGGCAAGGGAGAGATTCTGACGACCCTGTCCGCCTTCTGGTTTGAAAGAATGAAAGACATCGTACCGAATCACCTCCTGTCAACGGATGTCGATGCCTATCCGGCCGAATGCAGGCCCTACGCCGAGCAACTGGCCGGCAGGAGCATGCTCGTCCGCAAGGCGAAACCCCTTCCCGTTGAGTGCGTCGTACGAGGGTACCTCAGCGGATCAGGCTGGAAAGATTACCGGAATACCGGCGCCGTATCGGGGGTAAGACTGCCGTCCGGTCTTGCGGAATCGTCAAAACTACCGGAACCCGTATTTACTCCATCCACAAAGGCCGAGCAAGGTCATCATGACCTTCCCATAACCCGCGCCGAGGTGGCGAACCTTATCGGGATCGATCTGACGGATAGAATCATTGAGGCATCTCTCCTGATATACAGGCGCGCCCAGGAAATTGCCGACCGGGGCGGGATTATCATAGCCGATACGAAATTGGAATTCGGCATTGCCTCCGGCAAGCTTATCCTGATCGATGAGCTTCTAACACCGGATTCGTCCCGGTTCTGGCCCAAGGATACGTATGAACCCGGCCGGGCGCAGAATAGTTTTGACAAGCAGTTTCTCAGGGATTATCTGGAATCCCTCGATTGGAACAAAGAACCGCCTCCGCCGGCGCTCCCGACGGAAATAATTGTGAAAACGAAAGAACGTTACGCCGAGGCTCTGGAGCGGATTATTCGGTAAAAGCCCGCCGTCGCCTTGACACCGGCCCGTTCGGTTACTATCTTATGGTCGTTTTCCGGTGTCGCCGCTTCCGCAGAGGTATGCGAAAGATTGATGCAAGATATCGCCGTGATTCCTCACGGCAGACAGTTGGACCATGATTCGTAAGGATTATTACACAATTCTTGGAGTGAGCTCGTCGGCCACCGACGAGGAAATTAAGAAAAGCTACCGCAAACTTGCCTTGAAGTGCCATCCCGACAGGAATCCCGGTAACAAGGAAGCAGAAGAGAAATTCAAAGAAGCTGCCGAGGCCTACGAAGTGCTCAGGGACTCCGAAAAACGCCAGATCTACGACCGTTTCGGCCATGACGGGTTGAGCGGCGCCGGTTTCAGCGGTTTTTCCGGTTTCGACGACATTTTTTCCCATTTCGGCGATATTTTCGAAGGCGTGTTCGGATTCAACGGTGGCCGTTCCAGGTCGCGCACGGCGCCTCGGGCTGGCGCCGACCTCCGGTACGACTTGGAAATATCCTTCGCCGACGCCGCTTCGGGGATCTCCAGGGATATCGAGATCGAACGATTGGAACAGTGCGGCGCCTGCGGCGGCATGGGAGCAGAGCAGGGCACGGAACCGGTTCTCTGTCCCCAGTGCAGGGGGCGTGGTCAGGTGACAAGGACGACGGGATTTTTCAGCGTCAGCACGACCTGTCCCCACTGTCAGGGCGCCGGCCGCGTGATAGAGCATCCCTGTTCCTCCTGCAGCGGGGCCGGCAAGCTTTCCCGCATGAAGTCGTTGCACATAAAGGTGCCGGCCGGTGTCGAGACAGGGTCCCGGCTTCGTCTCAGAGGCGAAGGGGAACCCGGTGATTTCGGGGGACCGAGGGGAGATCTCTACATATTCCTGCATGTGAAGAAACATGAATTCTTTGAGAGGGACGGCGACGATATTATCTGCCGGATTCCGATTTCCATGACGCAGGCTGCTCTCGGGGCAACGGTCCAGGTCCCGACGCTGAACGGCGATGAAAAACTGAAAATTCCCCGGGGGACTCAACATGGGAAGATATTCCGCCTCAAGGGACATGGTTTCCAGCATCTTCGGGGTTTCGGCAAGGGGGATCAGATCGTTCAAACTCTCGTGGAAATACCCTCCGAACTGAGCAAACAGGAAGAAGATCTGCTGAAACAGTTCGCCCGTCTGCGGGGTGAGTTGTAACTTTTTCCTCCGATGTGCGGCCATTCGGCGGGAGATGCACTGCGGCAGAGAAACTGAGGGAATCGCCCCTGGATGCGGCGAGCCCTTTTTCGAAGACTGAAGTTCATGGTCGGGCGCCCGAGAGCCTCGATGCAGATTCTAATATCTGGTTTCACGGAACAAATCCCACGGCGCCGTCTGAAAGATCAAAGCCCCTTGACACCAGACAGGGCGTTATCTATACTCCGCTCGTTTTGTCAATATCTCTGGGAGCGATCCACAGACAGGCAGGGTTCCTTCGGGATCTCGATGAGGCGGTAAACGGACCCGCGGATGTCGGGACTCCTGCCGGGAAGAAAAGCGTGCTCGAAGCCGATTCGGGAACGGGGTTGCTCATGAGCGACGTTAATCGATAAATGGAGGAAAGGGTGAGCTATGCCTGCACGACGCGATATACGAAAGATTCTTATAATAGGTTCGGGGCCCATCATTATAGGACAGGCCTGTGAGTTCGATTATTCCGGTACGCAGGCCTGCAAGGCCTTAAAAAAGCTGGGGTACGAGATTGTTCTCGTAAATTCCAATCCGGCGACGATCATGACCGATCCCGGCATGGCAGACGCAACCTACATCGAACCCCTCACTGTCGAATCTCTTCGGGAAATAATAAAGAAAGAAAGGCCCGACGCCGTACTTCCTAACCTGGGCGGCCAGACGGGACTGAATCTTACGGCGGAACTCAACAAAAAAGGAATTCTCGAAGAATACGGCGTTAAAATAATCGGTGTTAACGTTGACGCCATTGAACGAGGCGAGGACAGGATTGCGTTCAAGGAAACGATGAGCCGCCTCGGCGTTCCCATGCCCGCCAGCAAGCCGGCCTACACCGTGGAGGAGGCCGAAGCGATCGCCGATGAACTTGGATATCCCGTCGTCATTCGCCCCGCCTATACACTCGGCGGCACCGGCGGAGGCCTCGTTTATAACCGTGAAGAATTGCAGACTGTTGCGAACCGGGGTATCGCCGCGAGCATGATCGGACAGATCTTGGTGGAGGAGTCGGTCCTGGGTTGGGAGGAACTCGAACTGGAGGTAGTCCGCGACGCGAAGAATCAGATGATTACCGTCTGTTTCATCGAAAATGTCGACGCCATGGGCGTCCATACGGGCGATTCTTTCTGCACGGCGCCGATGCTGACCATCTCGCCGGAACTCCAGGCGAGGCTTCAACGCTATTCCTATACAATCGTTGAAGCCATTGAGGTGATTGGCGGCACGAACGTTCAATTCGCTCACGACCCGAAGACGGACCGCATAGTCGTTATCGAAATTAATCCCCGGACCTCCCGGTCGTCGGCCCTAGCCTCCAAGGCAACGGGATTTCCCATAGCTCTCGTGTCAGCCATGCTGGCAGCCGGTCTTACCCTTGATGAAATTCCCTACTGGAGGGCGGGGACCCTCGATAAGTACGAACCCTCGGGCGATTACGTCGTGGTCAAATTCGCCCGCTGGGCCTTTGAAAAATTTCCCGGTTCACAGGATATTCTGGGCACGCAGATGAGGGCCGTTGGCGAGGTAATGAGCATCGGCAAAACTTACAAAGAGGCTCTTCATAAGGCGATTCGGTCCCTGGAGATCAACCGTTACGGCCTTGGTTTCGCAAAGGATTTCAACAAGAAATCCCTGGATGAGTTGCTCCGTCTTCTTGCGCAACCTTCCAGTGAGAGACAATTTATAATGTACGAGGCGCTTCGAAAGGGCGCCTCCGTGGAAGACCTTCATTCACGGACATTCATTAAGCCCTGGTTCATCGAGCAGATGAAGGAACTCGTCGAACTGGAAGAGGAAGTGTTGAAGTATAAAGGCGGGATGATTCCCGATGATCTCCTCGCAACGACAAAGAAGGACGGTTTTGCGGACAAGTATCTGTCGCGGCTTCTGGGGGTCCCTGAAAAGGACATCAGGGAGCGGCGGAAGGCTCTGAGGATCGTCCAGGGATGGGAAGCCGTTCCGGTGAGCGGCGTGGAAGATGCGGCCTATTATTACTCTACCTATAACGGGCCCGATCAGGCGGCGCCATCGGGTCGCCGGAAGATCATTGTTCTCGGCGGAGGTCCCAACCGCATCGGCCAGGGCATCGAATTCGACTACTGCTGCGTCCATGCAGCCTTCGCTTTGAAAGACGAAGGCTTCGAGTCCATCATGATCAACTGCAACCCCGAGACGGTTTCCACCGATTATGACACGTCCGACCGGCTCTATTTCGAGCCGCTGACTGTGGAGGATGTCCTGGCCATTTACGAGAAGGAGCAACCCGAAGGCGTCATCGTTCAGTTCGGAGGCCAGACGCCTCTTAATATTGCCGGAGAACTCGCCGAGGCGGGTGTGAAAATCATCGGCACATCGCCGGAAATGATCGATCTTGCGGAAGACCGGGACCGGTTCAGAAAGGTGATGGAAAGACTGGGCATACCGGAGCCTCAGTCGGGCATGGCAAGCAACTTTGAGGAAGCCTCGGCCATAGCTTCCCGCATAGGCTATCCACTGATGGTTCGTCCTTCCTATGTCCTGGGCGGCCGTGGCATGGAAGTCGTCTATGACGAGGGCAGTCTGAAGCGATACATAGAAGCTGCCGTGGAAGTGACGCCCGAGCGGCCGATTCTCATCGACAAGTTTCTGGAGAATGCCATTGAGTGCGAAGCAGACGCCTTGGCCGACGGGGTTGATTCCTTTGTGCCCGCCGTCATGGAGCACATCGAGTTTGCCGGCGTTCATTCCGGCGACTCCGCCTGCGCCATTCCTCCGGTGACGATACCGGACGAACTCGTAAAAACCATCTACGACTATACGCGAAGAATCGCCCGCGAATTGAATGTTATAGGTCTTATGAACATGCAGTACGCCATAGCCAACAATGTTGTGTACGTTCTTGAGGCGAATCCCAGGGCGTCGCGGACCGTGCCGCTCGTGTCCAAGGTCTGCAATATTCCCATGGCGCGGATAGCAACGCAGTTGATGACGGGTAAAACAATCGGCGAAATCGGAGTGCGGCCTCGAAAAATACCTCATGTGGGCGTCAAAGAAGCGGTGTTTCCTTTCAATATGTTTCCCGAGGTGGACCCGGTTCTCGGGCCGGAGATGAGATCCACCGGCGAGGTGCTTGGTATGGCCGACAGCTTTGGAGAGGCCTTCTTCAAGGCGGAAATGGCGGCTCAGCAGACTCTTCCTACGGCGGGGAACATATTAATTACGGTGGCGGAGAGGGACAAGACCGCCATTGTTCCGGTAGCGAAGGCCTTCAAGAGCCTCGGTTTCGGAATTGTGACCACCTCGGGAACCAGAGAGTTTTTAACAGCCCAGGGCATCGAAAGCGATTTGATTATGAAGATGCATGAAGGGCGTCCCAACATCGTCGATGCCATCAAAAACCGCGAGATACTTCTGGTGATCAATACGCCTGTAGGAAAGATGGGTCAGTTTGACGATTCCTACATCCGGAAGACGGCCATAAAATTCAAGATACCTTATATTACGACGACCGCAGCCGCCGCCGCGGCGGCAAAGGGCATCAAGGCAGTTCTGACAGGGCGGGGGAAATTGAAATCGCTTCAGGAATATCACAAAGACATACTGTAAACGGAACGGGTGTCGCGATGACGGGAGAAAAATGCGGCGTTTTCGCCATGTATGGAAACGATGAATGTGTCCATGATATCTACCGAGGCCTCGATTTTCTTCAGCACCGAGGTCAGGAGTACTGCGGAATATCGGTTTTCGGCGACGGAATCAATCATGTGACTCACCACGGAAAAGTAGTAGAACGCTTTACCGACGCGGAACTTAGCCAGCTTCAGGGACGTTGGGGCATCGGTCACGTAAGTCTCCTGGAACGGCAACCCATGAAATGGCAGACCCATATCGGCGAAGTTGCCGTTGCATTCAGCGGCAACGTAATAAACGCCGATAGTCTCATTGAAGAGATGATGGCTCGGGGAAAGAGTTTCTACAAGCAGTATCATGTGGAAATTCTGTCAAAAATAATTATAGAGGCCGGTGACATTGTCGATGGCCTTGTCAAGGTTGCGTCGAAGGTCCGAGGCGCCTATTCCCTTGTTGTCCTCACTAAAGAAGGAATCTATGCGGCGCGAGACCCCCTGGGTTTCCGGCCGCTTGTGCTTGGCAGCGATGGAAAGCGGCATGCCGTGAGTTCGGAGTCCAGAGCTCTCCAGAATCTCGACCTTGAGATTGTCCGAGACGTAGAACCGGGGGAGGTCGTTCTCATCGACCATCGGGGATTCACGACGGTCTGCCGCGTCCCGAGCAAGCGGATTGCCCACTGTGCTTTTGAGTGGGCCTATACGGCCAGCATCGATTCCATTATCGACGGCCTTTCGGTCCAAGAGGCCCGTAACAACCTCGGCAGGGAACTGGCGCAGAGGGATATCGACGAGGGCGGCATAGAAGCCGACATTGTCGCGCCCATACCGCTTTCAGGCATCGGTCACGCCATCGGATATCACATGCAGTCAGGCATGAATTATCAGGAAGTTTTTCTCTACCATCGCTATGCCGACCGCAGCTATATGCAAGCGAATCAGGCAGCCCGGGACCGGATGGCGAAGAGGAAGCTCTCCGTGCTTACCCATGCCGTTAAAAACAGGCGAATCGTGATCTGCGACGACTCTATCGTTCGGGGAACACAGATCCGTCATAAGGTGCGGGATCTAAAGGATGCAGGCGCCCGGGAAGTTCATGTGCGGGTTGCCTGCCCTCCCCTTATGTATCCTTGTGATTTCGGGATTTCGACGAGGACGCGGGAAGAACTGATCGCCCGCCGTTTTCTGCCTGACGGAAAATTTCAGTCGCTGGACGAGCAGCGGGCTCTGGAACGCTGGATTGCTGCGGAAACCGCTGCTGACTCTGTCAAATTCAACAGCATCGATGCTTTCGTCAGAGCCTTGGGAATCTCTCGCGGCAGGCTATGCCTTGCCTGCTTCGATGGAATGTGGCCTTTTAACGAGCAGGAGTCCCGACAGCAGTCCTTCAAGTAACTGAGTTTTTCATTTCTCTCAAGGGCGCCTTCCGTTCCAGACGGACGTTCATCTCATCTCCAGAAGAGACAGCGGATCCACGGGAAGGTTCCCCAGGAATGCGCCCCAGTGAAGATGGGGGCCTGTAACCCTGCCCGTAGCCCCTGCCAATCCTATGATCTCTCCCGATGATACGAATTGCCCTTCCGCCGCGTTGAGTTGTGAGAAATGACAGTAGAAAGTGAAAAGCCCCAGACCGTGATCTATTATGACGGTTTTCCCTGAGTAATAGAGGTCGCGGGCAATAACGATGCGGCCATCGTTCGATGCCCGCACGGGCGTTCCCACGGGGCAGGCAATATCGATTCCCCGGTGGCGGGAGTTTTTCGTTCCATTGAAAATGCGCCATTCGCCGAAGTTGTTGCTCACTTTTCCTGAAAGGGGGAGAATGAAGGAACGCTTGCCGTAGAGCTCTGCCGAAGAGGCATTGAAAATTCGATGCAGCAGGACTGTTTCATCGGCGATCCGTTGAACTGATTCCGGCGGCGCCGTTATGAAAATATCTTTGACGGTTATGCTTTGACGTGGAAAGTTCCTTTCAGCGATGGGAAGCGTGAAGGAGAGGCGCTTCATGGATCCGTCTGGCATTGCAACGTCGATCCCGACATGGTAGATTCCCGGTCGTGCGTCCCAGCCCAGGCCGAAAAAAAGAACAAGAGGGTCGTCTCCTCCGCGGCCGGTGAAGAAACGCGATGATCCCTGAAAAGACATGGCAGCATTCGTTCCGGGAGGGCCGGTGAGAGAAAGTTTCAGGATCGAACCGGGTTGTATTGTTCCGTGCAGGACCTCCAGCCGGAGATCTTTTTCGGCGGCTGCCGGGGCAGCTTCAAGAGCGTACGATGCGCCCGGAACTGCAAGTGTCAACAGCAACGCTGCCGCAACGGAAAGATATTGAATTACTGACACGAGGCATTCACCCTGACTCTCTTGTTTTCGCGTTGCTGAACCTAACAGAGGACGGAGAGGAGCGCAAGATCAAGGATAAAAAATTCTTCTGGTGGAAGAGCGCCTTTAATCTTTATAAAATGCTGCCAACGACAGTCCGTTCTCATAGCCTCAATGGTCTTGTATTATTTGATAATTTGGTATAGACGATAAAGGGGAATTTGTCCAAGGAGAATCAGCAGGGAGGATGCTATGAAAATAAGGCAGAACGTCTGGATTCCGATAGTGCTGGCATGCTTCCTCAGTGCCGGATGCGCTCCGCTGATTGCCGGCGGCGCCGCCGTTACCGCGGGGACGGGTACCTATTTCTTCGTGAACGGCGAATTGAAAACGGATTACCTTGCTTCCTTCGATGACACATGGAAGGCCTGTGAAAAAACCGTGGCAGCCATGAAGGCCGTTGACGTTGCACCGAACAAGGAGATCAGCGAGGGATCTATCAATGCCGTTATAAATGATGAAAAGGTGCGCATCAATGTGGTTTACAAGTCGCGGAACAAAACGACGGTGGGCATTCGCGTCGGCCTTGTTGGCGATCAGCAGGCTTCTCAGTATCTCCATGACCGGGTGACTGATTTTCTCAGCAAGCAGTAGACATTGAATTATCAATGAACTGACAGCAGCAGTTCAGGCAATGGTCTTTTTCGTGTTTTCGGGTACATCTCCGTGAACCGACCTGTCTTTCCACAAGTCTATGATCTCCGATAAGTGTGCATAGACCGATCCGTGATTATGCGGCAGCTATTCACGTATAGCGCACCGCCTGGCGGTGCAAAGAACAGTAACGAGCCGATCGGGTTGATTGGGATGCCCATGAATCTGTCACAATGATTTTGCTAAGAAGCAGAGGTGAAGGGCATATGAGGAAAAGAACATGGTGTTTTATGGTGCTTTTTTGTATGACGCTGTGCGGTTGCGGCACGCTTGCGGAAAAGTCGGAGTTTTACAAGCATGACAGCATGTATTTGAGCTGGAACCATCTCTGGTACAGTTGGGAAGGCTATACGAAGCCTCTGTCCCGGGAAACTGTTGAGCGTTCAATCGCGGAGCAATGGTGGGGAATTCCCATCGAACATGCTCACGTCCGAAACTGATGCACGGCTAGGCGATTAAAAGGTTGACAAAACGGAGGCCTTTATACTACAGTAAAACAAAAAATTCAGCAAAATCAGCATAGTCTGTTCCAGGGTAACGAACATTTGCAATTGTTTCTTCAAACCGGAAGGAGAAGTTATGACATCGGCGCCTGCCGTCCCGACGTCTCGATCGAAGGAGCTGTTAATTGAAGAACAGATACGCAAATGGCAGCTGGCAAACGAACGTCGGCGTAAAAGCGAACCCCGGCCGACCATAACAATTTCAAGAGAAATGGGGTCAAGGGGGACGGCCCTGGGCAGGAAAATTGCTGAAACGCTGGGATTCGATTTTTTCGATCGAGAGATTATCCAGGCTGTCGCAGAAAGCATGCAGATGAGCGAACAGGTTGTTGCCTCTCTTGATGAGCGAATGCGAAGTTCCCTGGAACATTGGATCCAGATTCTCAAGTCAACGAGGTTCCTCTGGCCCGATAAATACCGCCAGCATTTAACCAAGGTGGTCGGCGCCATAGCGGAGCACGGTAGTGTGGTGATTATGGGAAGAGGGGCCAATTATTTGCTTCCGGAGGAAGAAACTCTCCGCGTCAGGTTTGTCGGTTCTCTGGCCTACCGTGTCGATATCGTGGCGGAAAGGGAGAATATATCGAAAGAAGAGGCGGAGCGGCGGGTCAGAAAGTCCGATGAGGAGCGGCAGGCTTATGTGAAAGATCACTTCGCCTTCGACATCAACGATCCGTCGTATTTCGATCTTATCATCAATACCGAATACTTGACGGCAGAGACAATAGTAAAAATTGTCGCGTCATCGTTGAAATTTAAAAAGCATCCGGCGAGGCGGCGTTTCGACGAGAAGGAATGAGCGGAAGACTATGATGCTTCAGCGCTTGGAAGATTCAGCGGCGAAAAATATCGTTTCAAGGGGCTCGGCGCCTTCACGATCGATCGAGGGCGTCAAATGTTCCGGTAGTTCCGCATAATCATCGAAGGAGCGGAACAAAAGGGCCGGAATGGAGAAAGCGAGGAACTGCCAATGATTAATTCCGTTCTTGTGGCTACAGATGGATCGGAACACGGCGCAATCGCAATCGAGTACGGCATCAGTCTGGCCCGTCGTCTTTCAGCGGAGCTTCGCGGGCTCACGGTCATTGACATAAAAATCATACAGGGCCCTCTTTTCGACGATCTGTCGGGCTTCATGGGCGTCGCCCCTTCCCAGGAATTCGTTTCCCTCATAGAAAAAAGTCTCAACGAACGGGCCGACGGGATTCTAAAAGAATTCGACGAGAAGTGCCTCGCTGAGGGCGTAAGACCCATTCTGAAAAAGCGGATGGGAGTTGTGGACGATGTAATCGTCGAGGAGGGTCAGGACGCCGATCTTATCATTCTCGCCCAGAAGGGCGAGCACTACCTCCTGACGAAGAGAGGCCTCCTCGGTTCCACTACCGAATCGGTGATCCGGAAATCGACGAAGCCAGTGCTTGTAACTCCTCTCGAATACCGAACCATAGGAAGGATCGGCATTGCCTATGACGGGAGCGAACCGGCCGGCCGGGCTCTTGATGCGGCCCTGGATGTGTCGAAGCTAACGGGATGGTCCGTGTCGGCTGTTGTGATCACCGACGAAGCTGCAAGGGCGGCCGATGTGAACGGCCAATTGAATGAAGCCTGCGGAAAGAGAGGAATGCAGTGCCCCCTTTCGGTGAGAGCGGGCAAGGATGAGCAGGAAATTCTCGATTTTGCCGACGGAGGCGCCGTCGATCTCCTCGTCATGGGGGCCTATGGCCGAAGCCGCATTCGCGAGCTGATTCTGGGAAGCACGACTACTTTTGTCATCCGCAGGAGTTCCATTCCGGTTCTCCTCGTCCGTTAGGAAAAATCCCTCAGATCTTCGGCAAGCTGTTTCAGGACGTTGTACCGCGTGAGGTCATACTGAATGGGCGTTACGGAAACGAAACCTTTTTTCAACGCCCAGGCGTCGGCTTCGTCGTCCTCGTCAGGCAGGATAGTTTCCCCGGCAAGCCAGTAATAGATGTTGTCTCGAGGATCCGTTCGCCTGTCATAGGTCTCCAGGAGTTGCGTGGCGCCTTGCCGGGTTGCGGCGATGCCTCGAATTTCCTCTTCCGGCAGAGCCGGTACGTTGACGTTGAGAGTGACGCCTTTCAGGAAAGGCCGTTCCATCATCCTGAAGGCCAAACGGCGGGCTATGCGGGCGGCGACAGTGAAGTCCGCCTCTTCTTTTCGGGAATCGAGCGAAACTGCCATAGAAGGAACCCCAAGGATGGCGGCCTCCGTTGCGGCCGAAACAGTGCCCGAGTATATTACGTTTATTCCCACATTGGCGCCCCGGTTTATGCCGGAAACGACCAGGTCAATCGTTTCCTCCGAAAGAATCCTGACTCCCAGCTTGACGCAATCGGCCGGCGTACCCGCCACGGCATAGCCAGTGTAATGACCGTTGTGCATCGTTTTTCTCATCGTCAGCGGCTTGGTGAAGGTGATTGCATGGCCCACGGCGCTCTGCTCCGTTTCGGGAGCTACGATGAGGCAGCGGCCGATCCTGGAGAATTCGTCATAGAGCGCGGCCAGTCCGCGTGCGTGTATGCCGTCGTCATTGGTCAGCAGTATATTCATCTATCATGCAACCTTATTCGATCTGAATTACTTCTCCGTTGGCGATCATCAGTACCGTCAGGATCTTATCGGCATCGCCGGAACTGCTGAAGGAGATAAGGCCGGTGACTCCGGGGTATTCGACCGTCATTCGAAGGTGGTCTCTGAGATCCTCCCTGATTTCAACATTCCTATCGAGCAGTGCATCAACCATGATACGGGCGGAATCATACGAGAGGGCTTCCAGATCCGTCGGCATCCGTCCGTAGGTCGTAAAGAAACGGTTGACGAATTGTCTCACGTGCGGCAGATAACTATTTGCAAAGAAACCGTCGACGAAGATAAGCCCCTCAACATATTGACTGTCTTCAACGGACAGAAGATCGTTATCCCATCCTCTGACGCCGAAAAGCTGAAGATCCGTCACGTTGTAAAAGGCGAGTTGAGGAGCGATCATGAGGACCGTCGCCGGATCGCCCGGGATAAAGAGCGCTTCGAAGGGAAAGACCGGACTGGTTATGTCTGATCGTCCTGAGGCCTTTTCCCGGTCAAGGCCGAACAGCGCCTTAATCTGCGATCCGAAATCGGTGCTGCCCGGTTTGTAGGATTCCACTGCATGAATCTCTCCTCCCCCCGTGAGCGCCTCGTTCCAAAAGAGCTTCATCATTTCAGTTCCGTAGGCATCTTCGGGGTAGAGGATTGCGAAGGCGCCATAGCCCAGGTTGTGCATGGCGTAGGCTACGACCGTCCGGATTTGCATATCGGCCGTGAGGAAGTTACGGAAGACGAAATCTCCGACATCGGCAATGCCCGGTCTCTGGGTGAGCGTCATGATCGGAACGCCTAAACGTTGAGCCTCCTCTGCGGCCGCCTGGGCCGTTATGCTTCCCAGGGGTCCGATAATGCCCATTGCCTTGCGATCGAGGGCAAGCTTCCGTACGGCCTCCCTGGCCGTTTCCGCATTGCTGCCGGAATCCTCGATATAGAGCGTAACAGGACTGGCCGATGTGCTGTTAAAGATTTCCGTAGCAAGAACAACGGCATCAAGAGCCTTGGTTCCGTATGGTCCGAACTTGCCTGTAAGGGGCATAATGCAGCCAAGGGTATGAGGATCAGCCTCATACCTTTTTGTGATTCTTATCAGAAGGTTCTCCGCCATGCCTGTCTGTTCGTGACCGGGAAACCGACTTATGAAATCTTTAAGGACTCTTTCGGAGCTGTCATAATTGCCGTCCCGGCAGTAATATTCTCCCAGGCGCGCAAGAATATAACCCGCCGGAAAGCCCTTTTTGTAACGCCCCGCAAGGTCTTCCAGGTCGCTTCGGTCAAAATAAATATCTATCAGGGAGACGACGAGTTTCCGAATTGCGCCGTCATAGTCGTATTCAGGTGCTTTATCGAGAATTTCGAGATATCCACTCAGGGAATCCCGATAGAGACCATCGGCAAAAGCGATATCCGCTTTGAGCAGGACAGCATCGCCCCGGAGTGATCGCGGAATGCCGCGGTTCTCCATCTCTGCCAGTATGATCCCTGCCGATTCCTGATTGCCGCGGTCGAAGTAAGTACGAGCGGTGAGGAGGCGGATGCGCTGAAAGCTCTCCTTGTCCATGTCGTCTTCCTTGAGGAAGGACCATTCTTCAATGGCTCGATCCTGTTCCTCTCTGGAGAAGAAAATCTCCCCCCGTCTCATCCGGGCGAGGCTTATGGCGTTTCCCCGGGTTGACTGTTCGATGACCCTGTCATAAAGGTCGAGAGCCCGATCGTAGGCGCCCTCTTTATAGGCGTCTTCAGCGGCTTGAAATAATTGCGCCACCTCATCGGTGACTTCCGTTGGCGGTGGAATCGCTGCGGGAATAGGCGTCGGAGGACTGGGCGGAACTCTCATAGGCGGCATTTCCTGCGGCGCCTTGGGCGCGCAACCGGCGACGATAAACAGAGCGCAACAGAGGATAACCAGAATTCTTGCAACCATCGTACATTTCATCATAGACTTCAGCCCGCAGAACCGTTCAAATAGGCAAGCATTTCTTCAGCCAGAGCCGTGGAATCGACGAAAACCGACAATTCCCGATTGTACTTGAGTGCGGAATTCGTCATATTATGGCTTCCCAGGAAAACATACCTTCGGTCTATTACAACGGCCTTGACATGGGTAGTGACGGCGGGGGAATCAAAGGTGACGGAAATGCCTTTTTCTTTGAGGATTTTGGCCGTTTCTTCGTTTGCACCGTCAACAGCGCTTTTCCTCTCGTTGCTCCTTTCCAGGATAACCCTTACATGCACCCCCCGTTCTCTTGCCTCGGCCAGGCGCCCGACTACTCGGTCAGGGGCGCCTTCGGCATGGCCTGTTGTTTTAAAGAGGAAAAAAGTCATGACTATTTCGTTCTTGGCGCCCGCTATGGCTGTGCAAAGAAGGTTGAGATAGGCGCCGTCTTTAACGAGACGAACGCTGGGATCCTTGTCTCTCCATTGTTCGGCGGCGTCTCCCGGCGCCGGGAACGCCAGGGCCATAACGACGACAAGCAGTAGAACGATTGTCTTCCAGGATCTGTCATGCATGAATTTCTCGCCGGCGGCTGATCCGCCCCGGTATAGTACCGGATTCGGTTAGCGAAGTCGATAGCAAAATGCCCGGAAGTTTCGAGAACTCCCGGGCATTGTTTGCAATATCAGAAGGTTTTGCCGGCGATGCTACTTGACTTCTTCGAAGTCGGCGTCCACTACGTCCTCATCGTTCTTGCCGGAAGTTCCCGCTCCTCCGTCCTGAGAGGCGCCGTCGGCGCCGGAGGATGGTCCCTGACCTTCCTTCTTGGTTGAGGCCTTTGCATACATGGCTTCGGCAAGCTTGTGGGAGGCCTTGGTTAGCTCCTCCGAGGCCTGTGTGATGGCGGCGGCATCGTCGCTCTCCATGGCCTTTTTGACCTTCGCGAGAGCCTCTTCTATGCGCGTCTTGTCTGCGGCGGCGATCTGATCGCCCATCTCTTTCAGGTTCTTTTCGACGCTGTAGGCGAGGCTGTCGGCCTGGTTTCTTGCTTCCACGAGATCCCGCTTTTTCTTGTCTTCTTCCGAGTGTGATTCGGCTTCCTTGACAAAATTCCGGATTTCTTCCTCCTTGAGACCGCCTGACGAGGTGATCCTGATGCTCTGTTCCTTGCCTGTGCCAAGGTCCTTGGCTGAGACGTGGACAATGCCATTGGCATCTATATCAAAGGTTACCTCTATCTGGGGAACGCCCCGTGGCGCCGGAGGAATTCCCGAGAGCTCGAATCGGCCCAGGGTTCTGTTGTCCGCAGCCATTGATCGCTCGCCCTGAAGGACATGGATGCTCACGGCGGGCTGATTGTCCGCGGCAGTGGAAAATATCTGGCTCTTTTTCGAGGGTATCGTCGTATTTTTCTCGATGAGCTTCGTCATGACGCCGCCCAGCGTCTCGATGCCCAATGAAAGAGGAGTGACATCCAGGAGCAGCACGTCCTTCACGTCGCCGGCAAGAACGCCTCCCTGTATGGCTGCGCCGACGGCCACAACCTCATCGGGGTTGACGCTCCTGTTGGGTTCCTTTCCGAAGATTTCCTTTACCTTCTGCTGAACGCGGGGCACTCTGGTCATACCGCCCACGAGGATAACCTCATCGATATCCTTGGCATTAAGCCCGGCGTCTTTCATGGCCGTTCTGCAGGGCTGTTCGAGCTTGTCGATCAGCTCCGATACAAGCATTTCCAGTTTGGCCCTGGTCAGTTTCATGCTCAAATGCTTCGGACCGGAGGCATCGGCAGTTATGAAGGGGAGATTAATATCCGTTTCCATGGAGGTTGAAAGCTCCATCTTAGCCTTCTCTGCCGCCTCTTTTATCCGCTGTAGAGCCATCTTGTCGTTTCTCAAGTCTATTGTCTGGTCCTTCTTGAATTCGGTACAGACGTAGTCTATTATGCGCTGATCGAAGTCCTCGCCGCCAAGGTGGGTGTCTCCGTTGGTGGCCTTCACCTCGAAAACGCCGTCTCCGAGTTCCAGAATGGATATATCGAACGTTCCACCGCCGAGGTCGAATACGGCGATTTTTTCGTCTTTCTTCTTGTCGAGTCCGTAAGCAAGGGAGGCAGCCGTTGGCTCGTTTATAATGCGGAGCACATTGAGGCCGGCTATTCTGCCGGCGTCCTTTGTCGCCTGGCGTTGCGAGTCGTTGAAGTAGGCGGGAACGGTGATTACGGCATCGTTCACCTTTTCTCCAAGATAATCTTCAGCAACCTGCTTCATCTTCACGAGAACCATGGAGGATATCTCCGTCGGGCTGAAGCCTCTTCCGCGTATGGTCACCTGGGCGTCCCCATTGGGAGCTTCCGTTACCTTGTACGGTAAAATGGTCTTATCGTACTGCACTTCTTTTGCATTGAATCGCCTGCCGATGAGACGCTTAATGGCATAGACGGTGTTTTCGGCGTTCGTTATAGCCTGGCGTCGTGCAGCCTGGCCGACGATCCGTTCTCCGCTTTCGGCGAAAGCCACAACGGATGGTGTCGTCCGGTTGCCTTCCTGGTTTGTCAGCACTTTCGGTTCCGTGCTCTCCATGATGGCGACACAGGAGTTTGTCGTGCCTAAGTCGATCCCTATAATTTTTCCCATTTCAGAAAGTCCTCCTTAACAAATATGTCAACTATTCTTTTCAATTCTTGTCACTTATCTTGTCGCTTACATTCTTCGCTACGGATACCTTCGAGGGTCTGAGCAGTCTTCCATTCAACAGGTATCCCTTTTCATATTCTTCGACTATAAAATTGTGATCGTGACGATCGGTTTCCACCTGCATCATTGCTTCGTGGTAATTCGGGTCGAAGGGTTTGCCAAGGGCCTCTATGGGCTCAACGCCGAATTTTCCCAAAACTGCGATCACCTTATCGCGGATCAGCTTGAAACCTTCCAGAAACGCATTGAAATCAATGGTGTTCTGTGCGTGTTCAAGGGCTCTTTCTATGCTGTCTAATGCAGGGAGAAGCTCCCGAAGGAGATTTTCGTTACAAAAATTAAGAAGATCGCTCTTGTCCCGTTCAACGCGCTTCTTGTAGTTTTCGAATTCTGCCGCGAGACGCAGATATTTATCGTAGATCTGAGCCGCCTCTTCCCTGGCCTTTGCCAATTCTGCAACCAGATCGGTTTCGGTTGGGACCTCCGCCCGGTCTCCCTTTGCCGGTTTTTCTTCCCGTGCCAGAGCCGCCTCTTCGGACAGCTTTACATTATCCTCGTGTCTTTTTTTCCCCGTCATTGAATCCCGTCCGTTGTTAGTTTTAATGTTCGGTAAAAAATAATTTAACCGAAGGTCCTCTGGTGGAGTAGTTGCTCCGCCGAAACCCGCGACGCCGGTGGCTTGTCC
>JAFGGB010000124.1 GCA_016930775.1 Deltaproteobacteria bacterium | reverse complement strand
TACTGATTGTAAGGCTCGATCATTTCAATGACGCCTCGTTGATTCAATCGATAGATGGAATCGAAAAAGGCGAATCCTTTGCGGGACGAATTAAGATAAAAATATAGTTTCTCCGGATCGGATGTTTCCGCAACTTTGGCCGCTGTAAAGAGCATCTTCTCCGCATCTTCCAAGAAATATGAGGCCGAATGCGCCAAAGATTGCACCAATTCCCGCTGCTGGGCGCCTAGCGAGCGATCCCACAGGAAGCTGGCAAGCCCTAACGTAAGAAGTATCAGCACAATGGTGGGTAGAAAGAGCCGGCGGGTTAAAAGTCGAACAAGCATTCTGCCTAAAATGCCGCTCTTTGATTGAGTTAAGCTTTGATGCTGGGGGAAAAGCCTCACAGAACGGAAATCCCTCTGGCAATAGCGTTGAATTCATGCCGAACCGAGCGAAAATGCTGCATGCACTGCCCTATTGGACCATTACATACTCGTCTCCGGACAATTTATAAAAATATAGTTTCCCTTCTACATCGCCATATCTATCGAATTTTATTATTCCTGTTGTTCCTGTGACGGTACTCGCCAAAATGGTTTTTTTTATGCAATCGACGGAGTCGCCCGTGCAGTCATAGATCGATTTCAGCAGGATCTTCGTCATATCGTACGTGAGCGGCGCGAAATAGCCGGGTTTATAATTGTGCTTCTTATAAAAATTGTCTACATATTGTCGATATTCCTGATTCGGCCCCGCCAGCATCAGCGGAGATGGAATTATCAGATTATCGGCGAATCTTCCAACAGCTTCCAACAGGAATGGCCCGCGGACCCATGGAGTTATTACGATCTCGATGTCCGGGTTTATTTTGCACATGTTTTGAGCAACTATGCCGACTTCTCTCGGAACTCCTCCAGCCACAATATACACGTATTCAAAGTCGCCTTTCTTCATTTTTTCCATGGGATCTTTTAGATTGACATCCATCGCGGAAAAGGTGGTGTGAACGATAGGGCCCCTGTAATATTTCTTAAAATAATTATAGGCCATAAGAGTGTATCCTTCATTTTTTTTGTTTTCCCGTACGACAAGAAGCGAAGCCAGTTCTTTATCATTCAGAAAATCTGCAATGCATTTTTGTTCCGCTTCCATATCGATGCAATTCCTGATTACATTGTCGTCCTGACCGTTAATAACGCTCGTAGTGGGACCTATTGCAAGATGAAGGATATCAGGGTTTTTATGCACATCGTCATAAACGGCCAGAAAAGCGGTAGAATTAGTTACGAAAATTATCGTTTTGCACTTGTTTCTAAGTCGTTCGTAGGCTCGTTGTATTTTTAAAGGGTCCTTGCTGTCATCAACGGGGAATACTTTCAGGCTGAAGCTGTCCGGATATGCACGCCTGAATTCTTCATAGGCAAGTTCCACCGACAACAATGCTTCTATCTGAGGCTGCGCATTTGTGCTTTCAAAATTACCGATAAAACCAAGGTTGAATGTACCGGGCTTTTTTACATAGAACAACAGGACAACAATTGCGATTGCAAACAGGCACGCCATCAAGAGCGCTTTATATCGAATGCTCAATGCCGATACGCTTTGTTGTGAGGTTTGCACAGCTTTTGTCATCTGCGTCTCCCGCGAAGATTCTCTCCTTGGCTGATGATTTTGTCAATCGGTTGTTTTCTGTTCTTGCCGATACAGGCTCTTGTCCTGTTCCTCCATAGTGCACGCGCCGGTCAGAACTAAACACCTTTTGACGGACCTCTTTGATAATTTCCCGCTCACAGGGTATACTGTTTCGTCAGTTGCACTTCAGCGCACCAGATTTTATCGTTGCGCTCGACGATTGTTCCGTCGTCGCTAGCCTCGACGATGATCTCGCAGCAAGAAGTCGCGATCGTGGCAGAGTCGGCCCGATGCAGTCAAAGGGAAAACATCCAGGGAGGTTGAAATCAATGCACTACAATACCGCTCTTCGCGCATACAGCGCCAAGCGGCTGGAGGAAATTGAATCGGCGGACATTCTTATAGGAATCCCCTGTTACAACAACGAAACTACAATTGAGCACGTAGTGCAGATGGTAAGCCACGGCCTGGCCAAGCACTACAAAGACAAACGGAGCATTATTTACATCGCCGACGGCGGGTCTACGGATGACACCAGGGAAGTGGCAAAGGACTTTCAGATAAAACCCTGGCAGGAAAAAATCATCACCATATACAGGGGGCCGGCAGGCAAGGGAACGGCGCTGCGATCGGTCTTCGAGGCTGCCTGTCGTCTTAATGTCAAAGCCTGCTCGGTCGTCGACTCGGATCTTCGAAGCATCACGCCGGATTGGATCAAGTACCTCATCGATCCCGTCCTGGAGAGAGGCTATCAGTTCGTTGCGCCTGTCTATATGCGCCACAAGTACGACGGCACGATAACAAACAACATAGTCTACAATCTGACCCGCGCTCTGTACGGCAAGCGCATACGCCAGCCTATCGGGGGAGATTTCGCCCTGTCGCGAGACATCCTGAAGTTCTATACGGAGGAAGACGTGTGGGAAACGGACGTTGCCCGTTTCGGCATAGATATCTGGATGACCACAAGCGCCATCACGAACAACTTCAGGATCTGCCAATCCAACCTTGGGGTAAAAATTCACGACGTGAAAGACCCGGGTCTCCATCTGGGACCCATGTTCCGGCAGGTGATCTGGACAATATTTTCTCTTATGGAAAAATACGAACTCTGCTGGAAATCCGTCAAGGGAAGTTCAGCGGTGGAGACTTTCGGATACGAGGGAACGCCGGAACCGGAGGCGATAACCGTCAACCTGGATAGAATGATCGAAAATTTCAAGATCGGCTTTCAGCAATTTTCCGGATTCTGGAAAGACATCTTCTGTCCCGATTGTTTCGAACACATTCGAAAGGCCGCAGAATCGGAATCCTCTTCCTTTCATTTTTCCACCGACACATGGATCCACATTCTCTATGAGTTGGCGGCAACATTTCATGCCTGGAAAATAAACCGGTATAAACTCGTTGACTTCATGACGCCGCTTTACTACGCGCGGGTGGCTTCCTTCGTTCGTCAAAGTTGGGATATGACCTCCGAGGAAGCGGAAGACCTGGTGGAGGAACAAGCCGTCAAGTTCGAGGAACACAAGGATTATCTCTTGAAGGTCTGGGACGAGCGGTCCGAAAAAATCGACTGAGAGAAATCTGGAAAGGCGGGAAGCCTGTTCTTATGAAAGAGGCTTCCCGCCGTTAAGACGTTCGTAGACCCGCACGTATTCAGCTATCATGGTATCAAGATCGTAGTTATGACGGGACTCTCGCATGATGCGCTTCAGTTGCTGCTCTCTCATTTCCCGCGGGAGCCTGTGAAACCGCAAACTCTTCTCCAGGCCGTACCAGAGCCCCCGGGAATCGTAATCGCGGAAGAGGAATCCGTTGCCCACATCCTGAGGCGCGCCGAGGGCCTTCAACCGCAACTCCCTGATCTTGTCGTGGTACCCTCCGGTGTCCCTGTTAGTAGCCGTGGCGCCGAAGAGATTGCCGACTTGGTCGATCTGTCCGCAAGGTTCGTATAGAGAGGCGCCGAAGACATCGCAGGCGGCCGCAAAACCCAGCATAGCGAGCTCTTCATTGAAGTGGTGGTAAGCGATTTTTCCCCCCGAAGCCCAGGCGATGCGCCCGATGATCTGTTCGTGAACTCGATCGGCGCCGACGCCGTCTGAGAGGACCGCAAACTGCACATCATTGTTGGCCTGGACGAACCGCAGCATTATTTCTTCCAGGAGTTCAACTCCCTTTTGAACAGGATCGAGTCTGGAAGGCCAGAAGAAAAGAATAGCCTCCCGATCCACAGTGAGGCCTGTCCGTTGCTGAAATTCCACAAGGTTTTCACGCTTCGCAGCAATAACATCGTCATCGGGTCCAAAGTTAAGCGCCAGCTGCTCGCAGGTCTCGGGGTACATAAGGCGGGACGGAGCGTTTATAATGGCGAGAGCCGATCCATAGGCATACTTGGCCTTCACCTCCTGCCGGACACTGCTGGGGATGAAGTGACGATCCAGGAAAAAGTCGTTAACAACTTCCTCCAGAAAACGGTTTCCCACGAAGTTGATTAAGGTTGCGTTCTTGATGGCCGTCGCCTGGCAATCTATGCATTTCTTTCCGGAATCGTCGGAAAAGTACAGCAAACTGGCAAGATCATTGACGTCAATGCCGAAAACCATGTCCAGTGGAATGTGCCCCGTGAAGCTGTTATGCACCGTATGAAGAACAGGAATGCCCCGGGAGCGGCAATAAGCTGTAACCGCGCCGCCGGCCATCCAGTCATGGCTGTGGACCAGAAGCTTGCCGCGAGACTTGGCCATGACGGTTTTCAGAATATTGTTGACCACTTCTTTCTGGAACTCAGCGGCGTTCAGCCGCGGATCTCCGGCATAGGCGCCGGTTAAACTGGCAAATACTGATGAACTCACCAGATGGATCTTGTCGGAATCGACCTTGTAGCGCATCTCACGCCAGGCATCTTCGTCGATTCGACTTTCCTGTTGGAAGCGTTTCTTCAGATTCAACGTTGACAGGTGTACGTCGATGTTCCTCTCCAGCAGACCCTCGCAGAGAGCCGACACCACTTCCCCCAGGCCGCCGCTTTTCCCCGAGATATACCGAGCCATAGGACCCATCTCGTCGGGAAGTCTCCCCGTTTCCGGGGAAATCAACAGCACTGCCGTCCGCCGGCTTCGTTTCAGGATTTCGAATCGGCTGAGCGCCATCTCGAAATAATCTATCTTTCGCGTAATCACATGAGCCGCTCGAATGGACGAGTTGTCGTAATCGTATTTGACGGCAATTAATCGTCCGGAAGATTCTCCGCCGTCGCCAAGCAGCATTGCGTGGTCCGCTGTGGTAAAATACCGCCATTGCGTGAGCAACTCGCCGCCTATCTGTTTCACGCGATTTTCCACCCGTTCGATATCTTCCAGAAGTTCGCGCTGGGTCTGCGTCGACATGAGCGCGGCCGGGACAAAACCGGCCGGGATGTCGATCTCTTGTAACGCTTTTTCTCCATAGAGCGCCGCCGCTTCCTCGGGAGTTGCAACCGTGATCGCAGGATTCTTTTCCAGAGCTGCGGGAAGGTTCCGCCAGAATTCGAAGATACCCGACTTCACGGACATTTGGCGCCCAAGATGACCGATATCAAAACCAAGAAGGACGATCGAACGCTCTGCGACGCCCAGCATTGATGCATATTCATCAGGGCTGACGGGAGCGTCGGCAAAAGCGACGGCAATCCTGTCGCTCAGTTCTCGATGACGTGAAATGACAAGGAGGGACGACCCCTTCGCCCTGCAGGGGCCTTTTTCTTTTGCTTCCTTTGCGGCATTTCCGGTATCGCGGGATTCGCAGAGCATAACGCGATAACCCATATCGGCTGCTGCGGCGGCTGTATCGTTATCGAAGAGAAGCTCCGTATCGTGAAATGTCAGGGGTTTCCGGCCGAAGAGTTGACGGAGCTTGTCCCGGTGCAGCGACACCTGGTCGCGGAATTCCTGCTTTTGGGGATCGCGGAATAACCCTGCCAGCGAATAGTAGTAGGGTTCGTCGAGGCACTCAACACGATTGCTCCTGCTGTCGATATCCATAAGCCGTTGAAGCAAGGTCACGAGACCGGGACGATACGCCTCGGCCTGTTCGAGAAAGGTGCCGGACAGACCGATGGCAATCTTGAACCCCCGGTGGACCGTGAGCAGCTCTGCAAGCATATCAAGAGCCGGTTCATAACAGGTTTCGGCAGCTTCCACGAAGGCTTCCTGGTTCTTTTCATGCCAAAGGAATTTGTCCCGATCGGGATGAAGTCTTCGAGGCTGATGAAACTGGAAATAAAATATTACTTCCGGCATAGTTCGCCGCCCTTCTCTATGGTTCTGTTATACAAGAAACATGTTATTTCAAGCAGTCTTCTCGCCACAGACACACATATTCGTCACACTCGGCTTTTGTGCCGAAACAGGGCGTATAACCCTCCCGCATCTGAATGTCGCGGATCACATCCGCTTTATCCCTGCCGATCCTTGCATCAACATTCCATTGCTTCGCTATCTTACGAATTTCCTGGATCTTCATGGCTTGCCTCCTTCAGCAGCGTCGCCTATGCCCAGTGAACCAGACCGATTTCCTGGTATTGGAACAGGTCGGGATGACTGGGCAGAACGCGGACGCCGTATGCATATCTCCCGGGCCTCGTTACACGATAGGTGGCGCTGAATACGGTGATTTCACCCTCGCCGGGATGTTTAACCTTTTTCATAAACACGATGTCGGGCTTCTGGATCACTCCGATTCTATGCTTCGGCAACGTAACAATGAGATCCACACGGAGTTCCTCTTCAGAGAGCTTGCCCGGCTCGACGCCAACTTCAACCTGAAAGTCTTCGCCGAGACTCAAACGATCGCCCTTAAATCCCTTGATCCTGAACCATTTGATGTGGTCGGTGGAAAATCTTGAAGCTATCTTCATCTTCCATTCCGATAGAGCCTTGGCTCGGGCGCAATGATCCGCCTGGAGCGCAGCCCCTCTCTCCGCTATCGGGCGATACATAAGCTCGTAATATTCTCGGAGCATGCGATGGGTGTTGTATTTCGGCGCCAGCGACTGTATTGAACCCTTCATCATCGATACCCAACCGCCGGGGATGTCTCCTTCATCCCTGAGGTAAAAGAGCGGAATTATCGTCCCTTCGAGCACATCGTAAAGACTTTGGCTGTCGGCGAGATTCTGAGTTTCAATATTCGGATACTCTTTCTCGCCGCCGACGGCCCAGCCGTTTCCGTCGTCGAAGGCCTCGTCCCACCATCCATCGAGAACACTTAGATTAAGGACGCCGTTTACGGCCGCCTTCATGCCGCTCGTTCCGCTGGCCTCCCGCTTCCTCAACGGCGTGTTGAGCCAAAGATCAACGCCCTGGACAAGCCATCGCGCGATTTCTATATCGTAGTCTTCGAGGAAAAAGAGTGAATCCATGAATCGGTTGTCAAGGCTGTACTGGTAAATTCTCTTTATAAGAGACTTTCCGCCTTCATCGCCGGGATGCGACTTGCCTGCCACGATCACTTGGACTGGGCGTTCGCTTGAGCCGACGATGGCCTCGAACCGTTCCATATCCTCGAAGAGCAGCGTCGCCCGCTTATAGGTAGCGAAACGCCGCGACAGTCCGATAACAAGAGCCTCGGGCTTCAGGCCGGCGGCCTTTCGGCGGGCCACGAGGGGCGACAAACCCTGTCGCTCGCAATCGGAAGCGATTTTATCTCTCAGGCGCCCGATCACTCTCAATTTGGCCTCCCGATGAGCCTGCCAGAGGATATTGTCAGGCACATCGTTGATTTTCCCCCAGTCGCAACGATCTACATCTCCATGCTGCCAGTCCACGTTGAGAGATTGCCGGTACAAGTCCCGCATCTCGGGCGCGACCCACGAAGAATAATGAATGCCGTTTGTTATGTGGATAATCGGCACTTCCTCTTCCTCATACCCCGACCAGACTTTTTTCCACATATGCCGTGCCACTTCTCCATGGAGACGGCTTACCGCATTGGCCGAAGAAGTCAATTTAAAGGCAAGAACGGGCATGGAAAAGGGTTTCCCCGGGGCCGGCTCGTCACGGCCCAGTTCCCACAGGGTGTCCCAGGAGATGCCGAGATCCTTGAGATAATCGTTGAAGTAATTCCGCATGAGCGGTTCATCGAATCGCTCGTTCGCAGCTTCAACGGGACTATGGGTAGTAAAAACAGACGTGGCCTTCACCACTTCCCGAGCCTCTGCGAAGCTGAGACCATCTCTTTTTATGAAACCGCGGATCCTTTCCAGAAGAAGAAATGCGCTATGCCCTTCGTTCAAATGGTAGAGGGCCGGCTTGATCCCCAGCCCTTCAAGAAGACGCTCTCCTCCCATGCCGAGAAGGATCTCCTGTTCTATGCGGAGACGCTGGTCCCCCCCATAAAGGCGGGATGTGATCTGCATGTCCTGATTGCTGTTCTCGGGAACGGCCGTATCGAGAAGATAGAGCGGCGTCTTTCCAACGGCTATTTTCCATACCTGCGCAGTAAGCCGGCGTCCCGGAAGGTCAACCGTTATTTTTAACGGATCAGAACCATTGATCTGTACAATCCGGGCAGGCATTCTCGAAAAATCGTTATCGGGATACAGAGCGTTCTGATTCCCCTCGCTGTCGATTGCCTGCCTGAAGTAGCCGTTCTTATAAAAGAGCCCGACGCCCACCAGGGGCAGCGACATATCGCTTGCCGTTTTCAGGTGATCTCCCGAAAGTACGCCGAGACCCCCCGAATAAATGGGAATGCTCTCGTGCAGTCCGTACTCTGTTGAGAAATAGGCTATGGGATGATCGGCCGTGATAAAAGGATCCCGGGGCTTATCGTCCCCCATCCGATGATCAATGATTGCAAGTGCGCGCTTATACAAATCGAGATATTCATCGTTGTGCGCCATTTCCTCAAGGCGTTCGGCATCGACCTGTTCAAGCAATTCTTCGGGATTGCGGGACAGACTCCGGAACAGTTCCGAATCAAGTCGATCGAAGAGTTCCTGCACCTCGGGATTCCAGGACCATGAAAGGTTGCCGGCGATTTCCCTGAGACGGCCTATCTTCGGGGGCAGCGTCGCAATCACGGTAAAGGATTTGAATCTCGGTTGAACCGAGTCCGTTCCCACATACCACAGTTCATTGCCGTAAGCGCTGGCCTCTACAGCGTGGAGCCGTTCCCGGGCGATGTTCAAGGCCGCCTCGTACGCGGCAAGGTAGTTTGGATAAAAATATTTCCAGTCCGTTTTCTCGGCGATGAGACGAGCCTGCACCTTCTGCTCTCGTATTTCATCCTTTGACCAGTTCATCAAACCTGCCATATGCTCTGTGAGACGATCGACGATCTCTGCGTGGGAACGGCCCTGGTAGTTAAGGATGGCTACTCCCCTGTTGTTTCCATCGATTGCGTTCTTCTGAACCCACATTCCGAAACCGGCAAGGTCGGTCGTTACGGTGGGAACGCAGTGCAGGGCGCTTTCCAGAGGCGTGTATCCCCAGGGTTCGTAGTAGGAGGGGAAAATTCCAAGGTCGCAGGCGCTGAGCACATCGTAGTAGGGCATGTTGAGAAGTCCGTCGAAACCGTCAAGGTAGACGGGCATGTAGATGACATTGACCGCGTCGTCCGATCCGTTCATGAGGTTCAAAGAGTTGCAGGCGTTCCATATGGGATCGTGCTGGGGATCCTGAAGCTGGTGGGTGCAGATGCGGGCGAAACCAGTTCGCTGAATCTGTTCGCCCCGAATGATCTGCTGCGTCTCCTGGGAAATTCCGAAATGACCGCCGATGACGCTGAGAAGCGCAACTACCCGGTGATCTTTCTTCTCGGCCGCCAGGTTTTCCTTCAAGGCCTTCAGCGCATCCAGAAAAATGTCGATGCCCTTGTTCTTGAACTCATATCTGCCCGATATCATGAATAGTTTTGTCGACTCCTGCGGACATTCCCGCTGGAGAAACTTCGAAGCGAACTCGCAAAATATTCGGCGGTGATCATCAATGATGTGCGGCTTTTGGTTGAAATCGGAAACCGTTGAAACATCGATGCCGTTGGGCAGGACAACATCGGGGCGACGGCCGAGGAGATGCTCCGCTTCACGGGCGGTGATCTCGCTTACCGTTGTAAAACAGTCCGTTTCACGAGCAAGCACCTTTTCCATGGAGTGTTTGGCAATCACGTTCATCCGGGCCGCCATCTCCTTGGGAGAAATTTCATCGAGGCGGTCGTAAATATTGTATCCGCTCCCCGCGAGGGATCGGCCGAGCATCGTGGCATGGGTCGTGAATACCGATGCGATCTCGGGAACATGCTTCTTGAGATGCAGCATTCCGGCGCCGCTCATCCACTCGTGAAACTGTGCCACGGCGCCCCCCTCGGGAGAGAGCTTTTGAAAGAGCACCTCTATGACTTCCCCGGCGGCCGTGCCGAAGAACACAGGTTCGATATAATCCCACTGGCCGGTCATGGAATCGACGCCGTAATCCTGCCACAGTTGATACAGGAGCTGGTCCCGCTGGTACGTATGGTAGAAATTTACCAGGATTGCTTTAGGCCGCCCCTCGATCTTCCACCGGCCGTAGCGGCATGGAAGTCCCTTTCCGGCGATATCATCCCGAACAGCTCTCCAGACCTCTTCATCGGTCTCCTCGAAATCGGGATTGTTTCCCAGATCCGGTCCGATGAGAATGTATCGCTCGCCGAAATGCTCGCAAGCCTTTGCCATCTTGGTCTTTAGAACCGTATAGATTCCTCCGACTTTATTGCAGACTTCCCAAGAAACCTCGAACAGATAATTTGCTTTATCGTCGCCGTTCATAGATTAACCTTCCTCGATCTCTTCATGTCTTCAGCGGTCACAGTCGTATGACACACTATAGCATGTAATTGGCCTGTCCACCAAATCAAGCCGCAAGCGCTTCCCTTTACATACGGCTTGTTCACAGGCTCCCAGGCGTAAATCTATTTACTTTTCACTGCTAAAAAAAACGGGGTCTCAACGGGTTTAATCAGAACCCGGCGTTAATCCTGAAGGTCCCAGAAGGAGCGTAAGCCTGAACACCTCGGCGACGCTCCAGGCCTGGGCTATGCATCCATTGGACGCATGGGGCGAATCCCCATCGAATATTTCCGATATGAATCCGATGCCCTCTCCGGACAGATGCTCCAACAGGGCGTCCAGAACGGGACGCAGGATCGCAGCCGCTTTCTCCGTGCTTCCGGCAACGGAGATCAGGGCGCTGCCGTAGTGACCGATAAGCCAGGGCCACACAACGCCCTGGTGATAGGCGCTGTCTCGTTCTTCGAGTGCTCCGCCATAGCGACCCCGGTACCGGGGATCATAGGGAGAAAGGCTCCTGAGCCCGAAGGGCGTCAGCAATTCTTCCGTAACTTTCTTAATTACCGATCGAGCTTTCTTTTTATTGGTCAGCAGGGGGTGCGGAAGCGACAGGGCGAAAATTTGATTGGGCCTCACCGAACGATCCTGTCGTTCATCGCCGGGTATCCAGCAGTCCGCCAGGTATCCCTCGCCGGGTATCCAGAATTTTTCTTCAAAATCATTTTTGACGGCCCGGCGAATATCGTTGATGTCGTCTGGCGTCCTTTTTCCCCGAAGCCGGCACAATTCATTCACAAAAGAAAGGGCATTATACCAAAGGGCCTCAATCTCCACGGGACATCCGAACCGCGGCGTCACGGGGACTCCGCGAACCACGGCATCCATCCAGGTCAATTGGGTCGTCCCATCGCCTGCATCGAGAAAACCATCCGGCCGGAGCGTGAGGATCGGCGGCACACCCCGCCGGTAACCTTCTACAATATCCATCATCGTCTGCCAAAAATTCCGGTCCACGAGAGCCGCATCCCCTGTGACTTTCAGCAGTTCCTGCAGGCACCAGAAAAACCAGAGAGAAGCGTCTACGGCATTGTAGGCGGCCTTCTCGTCTCGTTCCGACAGCATGTTGGGTATGAGGCCGTTCTGTCTCATCGCGGAAACGTCCTGGAGGATTTCAATGGCCTCGTCTATCCGTCCCGTATGAATGAGAAGGCCCGGAAGACTGAGAAGGGTATCCCGGCCCCACTCATAAAACCAGTGGTACCCCGCTACGATCGATGACCGACTATTGCGCCTGTGAATGATGAAGTGTCGGGCCGCACGGCGGAGTTCCGAGGCAAGGCCGCCGTCATCGCCATCTTCGTCAGTGCTGCAATCCATTCTCCACCGCCTGCCTTCTTCGCGTTCCCACAGGCCATTTATATCGCGGTCATCAATCTTTGTGGAAAAGAGAACAATGACATCGGCGCCGGGATCAAGAAGGCCTTCAATGGCGATGGGCATAAAGAGGTCTTCTTGATAGGGATAGCCACGGTCTTTCTCCCGGAAATACTCGAAGTTCCGGTACCAAAGGAGCACTGGCTTTATTGTCGCATCTCTGTTGGTTCTCATCGCCAGGGGCGGCATGCCTTCATACGGCCGGTAGATCAGTTCATTGGGGCCTCCCTCGAGATCGGTCCGTATCCACCTGTTCTCTCGAGACAGTTCATGGATGCCTCGATAGGCCACAAGGGGTCGTATGAAAAAAGAAATCGACTCGGGCGCTTCATGGAGCCTGTATCGGACGAGGAGCGTATCCTCGCCGTAGAGGAGCATGATCGATTTTTCGATGAGGACCGATCCGCACCGGTACAGCGTCCTCGGAAAGGAATCAAGCTTGAATTCGGATATGTGGTGTTCCTGGGAAGGATAATAGACAAAGGGGTATTTGTGAATCGACAGGGCGCATTCCCGACCGTCCGTCAGAATCCCGTCCTCCAGCTTTGAAAGCAACACAAAGCGGCCTCCCGGGTTGTCAAGGTTCGCCACCAGGAGACCATGATATTTTCTGGCATGACAGTGCGGCGCCGTTGATGAGGAATAGCCCCCGCGACCGTTCGTATCAAGCCACTCCCTCGTCAGCAGGTCCTCCAGCTCCCGCCGGCGACAGTCGAGAGCTATCATACCTCCTCCTTTCTTGCTGTGTTGCATCGAGGAATAAAGCCGTCACCATCTCTTATCTATATGTCGTACTTTACACGAAATCATCGCCATGATAAAGCCTCCATTCAATGGGAAACGAAGATTGAACGAGAACGCTCCCGCGAAGGCCTGTTTCCGCATTGAGAATCGCAAAATTTGCACAATGACATACTTTCTGTTCATACTGGGATTCGGTCTTCTCTTCGGGGGCGCCGACATTCTCGTCAAAGGCGCATCTGCCCTGGCCAGACGGTTTCATGTCTCGGATCTCGCTGTTGGACTCACTGTCGTGGCTTTCGGCACATCAACGCCGGAACTCACGGTCAACATCATATCGAGCATTCAGGGCAACACCGATATCGCAATCGGAAACATCCTCGGGAGCAATACTGCGAATATCCTCCTGATCCTGGGCATTTCAGCCGTCATAAGGCCTTTGACCGTCACGTCAGGCACAGTTTGGAAAGAGATTCCTTTCAGCGTCCTTGCCGCCCTTGCCGTGGCTTTCATGGCCAATGACGTTCTTTTCGACAGCCAGGCGATCCCTGTCATTTCCAGGTCAGACGGTCTCGGCCTTCTTCTCTTTTTCGCAATATTCCTTTACTACGTCGTATGCACCGCTTCGAGAATAGAAGGCATGGAAGACCACGTTCCGTCAAAGAGTCTTGGCTTGCCGGCATCGCTGTGTTTCACCGCCGGCGGCCTCCTGGCGCTGATTGTCGGAGCTCGGCTGTCCGTCGAAGGAGCGGTTCTAATCGCCGCCGACCTGGGTCTGAGTGAGTCTCTCGTGGGACTCACGATTGTCGCCGTGGGAACCTCTCTGCCCGAATTGGCCACATCCGCCATGGCTGCCTACCGGGGCAACTCGGAAATCGCCGTGGGAAACATTGTCGGCTCCAATATTTTCAACATTTTCTTCATCCTTGGAACCAGCGCCGTCATCAGGCCTCTGCCCTTCTATGATCAGGGAAACCGGGACATTATCGCCGTCCTTCTTTCCAGCCTCCTGCTCTTCGGCTTCATGTTCACCTGGGGGAAAAAACTTATTGATCGACGCGAGGGAGGGCTTCTTCTCCTGCTCTATTTTCTCTATATGCTGTATTGTTTCTACGTCGGCTAGATCTCCCGGTTGCCGGGTAAGCTTGACGGATACAGACTCCTCTGCTACATCTTATGCACGCAACACCGACTCCCTTCGGAGGATAAACCATGAAGGATTTCAAACAGGACAATATGGATTTCGAAATCGACATTGATGACATCCACATCGCCCCCGAAGGTGAAGCGCCTCATTCACTGCCCCGTTCTTCCTTCAGAAGAAAGGGGTTTTCGCTCCCCAAGCTTCCCGCCCGACTGACTAATAGACGGTTGCTCTTCGCTATGGGCGCACTGGGGTTCGTCATCCTTCTTTTCCTGCTTTTTTCCGGGGGCGGCGCCGAGAAGGATCTGGCACTGCTCCGGTCCCGACTGATTCAGGCGGAAACAACTCTGAGGGAACTCCAGGCCGACCTCGGCAAGACGAAAACTGACCTGTCCCAGCAGGTTAGCGATCTTACGGCGCGGGTCGCCCATCTCCAGGGCCGCCGATACAGCCCTCCCGTCACAGGCGGCTCAACCGGCAAAACGACGGGGAAAGATAGCTACCATACGGTCGGCCGCGGGCAGACCCTCTCGGGCATTGCCAGAAGCTACGGTCTCCCCGTGGAGGAACTGTACCGCCTGAACGGAATCACATCAAAAACAACCATATACCCGGGGCAGAAGATCAGAATCGGCGACTGAACGAAGATGACCTTTGAAATCCTCTTTCAGGGCAGGAACACCCGCAAACGTTCTTTGAACGATCGTTGCGCAATTCTGTGACGGCGAACAATTTCAAACCAGGGGCTGCGTCATGAGGAACCCTGATCATGCGCCATAATAAACGAAGGGAGCGTTATCAGTGCTCCCTTCGTCGCTTCCTGACATTACAGGGTTATTTCTCCGTTTTGATCGCGATTTTCTTTCCGACCTCACTCTTCTTCAGCTTCGGCAGCGTCACATGAAGCACGCCTTTTTTGAAGCTTGCCTCGGCCTTGTCGGCATCAATCTCTTGCGCCAGAGGAATTACCCTATGGAAAGCTCCGTACCGCCGCTCCATATGCCAGCAGTTTTTATTCTTTTCTTCTTTTTCTTCCCTCTTTTCGCCTTTAATTGTAACGGCGTCGCTCGCAAGGGAAATATCAATGTCCTGTTCATCTATTCCCGGGAGTTCGGCCGCTATCTCAATCGATCTGTCCGTCTCTTTCACATCCACCCGGGGAGAAAATCCCGCTTCCCATTCGCCCAGTTCCCGAAAGGGCGCAACGTCGAAACCGCGGATGAATGAACTGAATATGTCATTCATCTGCCGCTGCAAGGAGAAGAAGGGATGCTCCTCCGCAGTACGAACAGAGAGGTTTCGTTTCCCGCCGCCCGTTATCAGATCTTTCACTGTCATAGATCATCTCTCCTTTCCATATATTTAGAGGCTCTTGACCTGTATCTTTTTCAGTTTTGCAGGCTCCGCCTTGGGGAGCGTAAGAGTGAGGGCGCCTCGATTCATAACCGCCTCTATCTTGGTTTGATCGATCATGTCCGAAAGCGTGAAGGATCTTCTGTAATCGCCGACGTCGTACTCTGCATAGGAAATGCGGTGATCCGCATAGTGCTCCGGTTCGATCTTCCCTGCAATAGTGAGCACGGACTTCTCAAGACTTATATCGACGTTCTTGTCGTCGACGCCCGGCATATCGGCAGTTACAACAATGGCGTCTTCGCGCTCTATAATGTCAACCGCCGGGGTAAAGACGCGGCGATTGCGAGTCGGCTCCGACTCCATCGGCGCCTCTTCCTTTCTTAGTTGAAGTTCTTGCTTCTTATCGGCCATAGCGTCCACCTCCTTTTACTCAGCCTTTATCTTTATTTTCCTGGGCTTATCCTCTTCAGCCCGAGGCAGCCTGATGATCAGCACGCCTTTTTCGTATCTGGCTTCGACCTTCGCGGAATCTATACGGAAGGGCAGCCGTATTTTTCTGCTGAAACGGCCGTAGGGACGTTCCTGCCTGTGATAGGTCTGACCCTTGACCAATTCGTCACGACTGCGAGACCCGCTCAGCGTAAGAACATCTCCCTCGACGGATATATCAATATTCTTTTCGTCGACGCCCGGAATTTCAGAGGTTGCGATGGCGCCGCCGTCGCTTGTCCAGATGTTAATCGCCGGAAATTCTCTTGAATAGGAAACAGGACGCCTCAGGAAGAAGCGGTCCATTTCCCGCTGGAAACGATCAGTCTCGCTCCAGGGTCCCGTGAAACTCCCGAATTCAGGTATTCCTGTCAACCACACCATAACATCTCCCTCCTTTCGACTAATTTTCTTCCATCATTCTGTAATTATTGTTTCATTTTCCTATGTCCATAAAATAATCACCCTTTTAATCTTGTCAAGACGGACCCGGGGCTGGAATCTCCAATCCCTGCCGGAGAGCCCGAAAAGACGAAAGAATGCAGTCTCTTTTCTTTTCCGGCTGCGAAATGTCTCACAAATGCCGCCGAGACGACATCTCCCTTTCTCCCTTGACTTTGCAACGGACTTCTGATAGCCATAGACGACTTTTTTTGGCTGATTGATTATTATTCACAGCACGTTACCGGATTTAACCGGCGGTGCAACAGGTTGTCCTGCTCGTGGCATTGACAAGCCAGGCATCGAATAATCCGGGAGATTCCAGGCAGCGGCGAAGCGGAGCGATATGGTGGTTGCCGGCATTCTTATCCCCGTTGTAAGCCTCACCGTCACGGCATTGGCGCTTGGCGGATGTATTGTCCTCGTTTCAAAGAAATTCTACGTTTACGAAGACCCTCTCATAGAAACAATCACAAAACTCCTTCCAAACGCCAATTGCGGCGCCTGCGGCTACCCAGGCTGCTCACAGTTTGCCGCAGCCTTAGTTGAAACCAGGAATCCCCAACTTGCCTGCCCCGTAGGCGGCGAGGCCATCGCTGAATCGATCGGCCCCATTCTGGGCATGAAACTCGCCGAGGCTCAGCCAGTGGTCTGTGCCATCCGGTGTCAAGGGACGACGAAACACGCCAAGGAAACGGCGGAGTACCATGGCATCATGGATTGCTGGGCGGCCATGCAAGCCTTTCATGGAACGAAGCTTTGCGCTTACGCCTGCACCGGACTCGGTTCCTGCCTGTCGGCCTGCAATTACGGCGCTTTGAGGATCGAGGACGGACTCCTGCGCATCGATGGAGACAGGTGCGTGGGATGCGGCCTCTGTATCCAGGAATGTCCGGTAAAAGTTCTCGAAATGGTCCCCCGCTCCGCCTGGCGATACTACATAGCCTGCAGCTCCAAGGACAAGGGCGCCGCAACGAGAAAATACTGCGATGTCGGCTGCATCGCCTGCAAGCGCTGCGAAAAGGATTGCCCCGCCGAGGCGATCACGGTAACGGACAACGTTGCCGTAATCGATCAGAATCTCTGCGTAGCCTGCGGCGTCTGCATAGACGTGTGCCCGACAAAATCAATCGTTCTCATTCATGATTCGACGAAAAAAAGGATCTCCTCATGAGAACTTTCAACCAGGGCGGAGTTCATCCCCCGGAATATAAGCTAACGGCCGATCTCGCCATTGAACGGATGCCCACGCCGGCCCGGCTTGTGATCCTCCTCTCCCAACACCTCGGAAAACCTGCTAAACCCATCGTCGGAAAAGGCGACAAGGTAAAAAAAGGCCAATTGATCGGAGCGGCCGACGGTTTCATCAGCTCCAATATTCACGCCGCCACCAGCGGGACAGTCCACTCCCTGGAGGAGCGGTGGCCCGCTCCGACGGGACAGTACGCCCCTGCGATCGTCATCGAATCCGACGGAACCGAGACCTGGGCCGACGGCTTAAACATCGACGAAGAAAAACCCTTGGAACTGTCGCGGGAAGAAAAGCTCAAGCGCATTTCCGATGCCGGCATTGTCGGAATGGGCGGCGCCGGTTTTCCCACCCATGTAAAACTCAACCCCCCGAAAGACAAGACAATTGACACTTTCATACTGAACGGGGCCGAGTGCGAACCGTTCCTGACGCCGGACTACAGGCTGATGCTGGAAAGGCCGGCGGAGATTCTGAAGGGCCTTGAGATCGCCGCTTCTCTCTTCAGCAAGGATACGAAGATTTACATCGGCATAGAGGAAAACAAACCCGAGGCCGTCAAGGCAATGGAGAAGGCGGCGCAGGGAGGACCTTTCACGGTGGTTTCCCTGAAGACCAAGTATCCCCAGGGCTGTGAAAAACAGCTTATCAATACGATAACGGGCAGGACGATGAAGGAAGGACAGCTTCCCTTCGACGTGGGCGCCCTTGTCCACAACGTGGCAACCATGTTCGCCCTATATGAGGCTGTGGCGAAGAAACGTCCTCTCGTTGAACGAGTGCTCACACTTTCCGGCATGGAAGTGAAGAACCGGAAGAATCTCATCGTCACCGTCGGTTCACTGGTGAAAGATGTCATCGAGCATACGGGTGGAACGACGACGGAAATAAACCAGGTAATCATCGGGGGTCCGATGATGGGCAAGGCCCAATATACCTGCGACGTACCGGTAACGAAAACCACCTCGGGCATCCTCTTAATCAATAACACGGAAATCGACAGTCTCAGGGAGCGGCCCTGCGTGCGTTGCGGGAAATGCATAAGCGCCTGCCCCCAGGGAAGACAGCCCTGGCTCTTGGCCGATCTTGGGCAGCAGCGGCGATTGGGCGACATGCCGGGATGTGGGCTCATGGACTGCATGGAATGCGGCAGTTGCACCTATGTTTGCCCGGCAAGACGGAATATTGTCCAGTGGATCAAGTACGGCAAGGCCGTCAATGCAGCGCGAAAGAGGTAGGATTCTATGGCAGCCGAACCAGATCGCCTGATCGTCTCGTACGCCCCGCACCTTCGAAGCTCCGACAGCATCGAGAAGGTCATGTACACTGTCGCTGCGGCTCTTTTGCCCGCCACGGCGGCATCGATTTATTATTTCGGTCTTCGCGCCCTCTTTGTGACCATCGTCGCCGTTCTCTCCTCCGTTCTTTTCGAGTTCCTCATGAACAAGATCAGGCGGCGCGAACATCTGACCTGCTTCGACGGAAGCGCCGTCGTCACCGGCCTTCTCCTGGCGCTGAACATACCTGCGAGCCTTCCCTACGGCATGGTGATTCTCGGGAGTTTCATCGCCATCGTCATTACAAAGGAGCTTTTCGGCGGCCTCGGCTATAACCCTTTCAACCCTGTTTTGGTGGGCCGTGTCTTCCTCCTGATCTCCTTCCCCGTTGCCATGACTCACTGGCCGGCGCCTCATGTCGTGGACATGGTTACGGCAGCCTCGCCGCTGGGAATTCTCAAGACCGACGGCGTAGCGGCTGTCTCCAATCTCAGCTTCTGGCAGCTCTTCTTCGGAGAAATAGCCGGCAGCATGGGAGAAACCTCGTCTCTGGCTATTCTTCTCGGCGCAATCGTTTTGTTTTTCCGAGGATACATAACGTTGACGATCCCGCTTGCCTTCATTGGCACAACGGCGATGTTTACGGGCATTTTCTACATCGCCGACCCGGCAAGATATGCCTCTCCACTGTTCCATCTCATGACGGGCGGACTGCTCCTCGGCGCCTTTTTCATGGCCACCGACTGGGTCACATCGCCGATGACGCGTCGCGGTCAGATCATTTTCGGATGCGGCTGCGGATTTTTGACGGGACTCATTCGCCTGTTCGGAGGCTATCCCGAAGGAGTCGCTTTCTCGATCCTCATAATGAATGCCTTCGTCCCGCTGCTCGACCGCTGGGATCTCCTTAGTTTGAAGTCAAAGAGGGAGGTGGCCTGAATCATGCTTCGCCCCGTTTTTGTCCTCGCGGTCATCTGCCTGGTTGCATCGACACTGCTCGGCATCGTCAATCAAATAACGATAGCGCCCATTGCAGAGGCCCAACAACAGTTGAAAACCCAGGCCCTGGGAGATATCTTCCCCTTTGCCGTGGAAAACGTCACAACCGCCAAAACAGGCGGAGCAACTTACTACGAAGTCCGTTCCGGCGCAGGAGAATTGAAAGGAATCGGCATTGAAACTTTTACCGAGCAGGGGTACAGCGGCCGCATCGACATCCTCCTTGCGTTGTCTCCCGAAGGAAAAATATTCGATTACAAAGTCCTGTCGACAAAAGAAACTCCGGGACTCGGCATTAAAATCGCCGATGGGGAGTACCGCAAACAGTTTCACGGGAAAGGCCTCTCCGACGGATTTGCCTGGAAGGTCAAAAAGGACGGCGGAGACGTGGATGCCGTAACGGCCGCCACCATATCGTCCCGTGCGATCGCGGATGCCATTCATCGGGGCCTCGAGAGATACAAAGACCGATACGGCGCGACGAGCCCGTCGCCTGCCAAAGGCGCCGTCAAGGGCGTGGATGCCGTAACAGCCGCCACCGCATCGTCCTTCTCAACTCCCAATAGCGCCGACCAAGGCAAGGCCGCAGCGCGAAAATTGCAATTTCTCGGATAGGAGTCAGGAGCAGTCATGCATCCTTATCAGGAATTCACCAAAGGGATTGTAAAAGAAAATCCAGTGCTCAGGCTTCTTTTGGGTTTCTGCCCAACACTTGCCGTGACTACAACGGCCGTGAACGGCCTCGGCATGGGCGCCGCGACAACCTTCGTGCTCCTGGGCTCCAATATCGTCATATCGCTTCTCGCCCGGTACATTCCCGACAAAGTCCGCATTCCCTGTTACATCGTTGTCATAGCGACCTTCGTGACTATCGTGGATCTGTTGATACAGGCCTTTTCCCAGGAATTGAACAAAAATCTTGGAATTTTCATTCCTCTCATCGTGGTGAACTGCATCATCCTCGGAAGAGCAGAGGCTTTTGCCAACAGGAATCGCCTGATTCCCGCGATTCTCGACGGACTCGGCATGGGTCTGGGCTTCACCCTGGCTCTCATGGTCCTGGCTTCCATACGGGAACTTCTGGGCAACGGAACGATCTTCAGCATTCCCATTCTGACCGGAACGCTGCCGCCGATCATTGTCTTCATTCTTCCGCCGGGCGCATTCCTCACGCTGGGAGTTATGATAGCCGCCGTCGTCTATTTCGAAAAGAAGAAGGGGGCCTGACGATGAAAACCTTCTTCCTGGTCCTCGTAAGCTCAATGTTTGTAAATAACGTCATTTTCGCCCGCTTTCTCGGCATTTGTCCTTACGTAGGAGTATCCAAGCAGGTCAGCACATCCTTCGGCATGGGCATGGCAGTCACCTTCGTCATGACCCTGGCGACGGCCATGACCTATCTGCTGAATTACTTCCTGCTCGTTCCTCTGAAGATAGAGTTCATGCAGACCGTCATGTTCATCCTCGTCATCGCCTCCCTCGTCCAGATCGTCGAACTCGTCATGAAGAAGGTGTCGAAACCCCTCTACAATGCACTGGGCATTTATCTCCCCTTGATTACGACGAACTGCGCGATACTGGGAGTGGCACTCCTCGTCATTCAGCTCCAGTATAATTTTCCCCTGGCGATTATCTTCGCCTTCTGTTCTGCTCTGGGATTCACGCTGGCCATAGTGATTTTCGCAGGAATCAGAGAACGTCTTGAAACGGCAGACATTCCTCGACCCTTCAGGAACGTTCCCATTTCTTTTATTACTGCCGCAATTCTCGCCATGGCTTTTATGGGGTTCTCCGGTCTTGTAAAATGAGACCCCTTTCGCGGAATCTCGTCGTCTTCTTCACCGCGCTGTCCATTGTTATCCTCGCAGGAACTCTTCTCTTCAAACACAAGCTGCACGACGGTCCCGCCTCCCTCTGGAGCCGCGACCGCCTTCTCATGGGAACGCTCTTTTCCATCAAGGCATCCGGCGTCTCCCGCGGCGCCTATCTCAGGGCGACGGACGATGCCTTCAACGAGGGGGTGCGCCTCGAGGAAGACATGAGCGAATATCGGCCCGGCAATCCCCTATCGCTTGCAATCCGGCATGCCGGGTTGCTCTCCGTGGAGGTCAGCGAGGATACTGCCGCCGTAACCGCCATCGCCCTTGCCGTCTCGGCCGAAACGGAAGGTCTTTTCGATATCACCTTTAGGCCCTTGGGAACTCTCTGGGATGTGGGCAAACGGACCACGCCCCCTAGAGAAGAAGAAATAGAGAGAGCGAAGAAACTAGTCGATTATAGAAAGGTTTCACTCAACGGCCGGAAACTTTTTCTCGGCGAGGCCGGCATGTCCTGCGGCTTTGGGGGAATCGCCAAGGGATATGCAGCCGGAAGGATGGCGGAAATCCTGAGGGCGGCCGGCATCAGGAATTTCATAATCAATGCCGGCGGCGACCTCTACTGCGCGGGAAGCAAAGGAGTTGAACCCTGGACCTGCGGCATCCGGGACCCCGACAATCCCGAACGCCTCATCAGGCGCTATGCCGTTATAAAAGACTGCGCGATCGCCACGAGCGGGGACTACGAGCGATTCTTCATCTACCAGGGACGCCGGTACCATCATATAATCGATCCACGGACAGGCTATCCAGCTCAAGACGTTCGAAGCGTTACGGTCTTTGCCGCCGACCCCGCCGTTGCCGACGCCTATGCAACTGCTTTCTTTATTCTTGGCTTTGCAAAATCGGCGGCTGTCGTCGCGAGGATTCCCGGCCTTGCTTTTGTCATGATAGAGAGCTCGGGCAATATAGTTCTAGGCGGCCCTGTCGGCGATTTCGTCAGGGAAACCGAAGAATGATCACTGATTGGTCTCCGGAAGCCGCCTGTCGGCCTTGAAATAATCATGAATATAGAGCAATGCCGCGGCCAGTTGTTTGTTGTGCGCTGCATTGTTCTCGCTGACCTTCCACGCCGGCGTGCTTTCGGCGAGCAGGTTGTCGAGAGCCCAGGTGTGAGCGAATATTCTTCCCGCCATTTTTTCAAGGGCCTGCCGCTGCTCTTCCGTCACTTTATACCTGTTCATGGCCGTTATCTTGATCTTGGAAATTTCCATTTTGTGGTACAGGCAGACATCCAGAAAAAGCGCTTCCAGTTCCTTGGACGGGGAAATCCGCGCAGCCAGGGCCGACCGGAAGGCTCGTGCGCTTTCAAACTCCTTTCCAACCAAGTCGCCGAGAGACTCGGTAGGAACGCCCATAGAATCGATCCTCTGAAGAGCCCGAGAACTCAACACATAGGTGACGGGTTCGTAGGCCTTCTGCTGAAACAAATTCTGCATCATAAAGAGCGAAACAAAGCATATGATTCCTGCGAGCAACGGTGTTGCAATCCAACCGATGAAAATGCTTCCGACGGTCTTCCATTGAATAGACCTCCCGCCTTTCAGAAGGCCGATTCCGATAACGGCGCCCACGATGGCCTGCGAACTGGAAACTGGCACCAGAGGAATTGCGGGAAGTCCATGAGAAAGAAGAAGTTGTTCGAGGCTCTTCGAAGCGAAGAGGAAGAGCACCAGCGAGTGGGACAGCACGGCTACAAAAGCGGCGACGGGCGAAAGATCCATGATGCCTTTCCCGACGGTAAGAATAACCCGTTTTGAATAGGTAAAAACACCGACGGCTATGGCTATGCCTCCCAAAAGAAAAAGCTGTTGCGCCGCCGTAAGAGTAAAAAACCCAAAGAATGAAATGGGAGGAAAGGGCACAACGGGAATAAAAACGCCCATAACGGTAGAAATGTTGTTGGCGCCCATGGAATAGGCGCCAAAGGCGCCAACGAGGATCAGTCCATACCGCACCAGCGAATCCAACTTGAACATGTGGATCTGATAGTGACGGATGATCCTTACAATCAGCAGGTATGCCGCCATGGAAAAAAGAGCGGACAGCACCGGACAGATCAGCCAGGTAGTTATTATTTTTGTAAGGGAAGCAGGATCCGTCAGGAATCCCGAAAACAAGTTCCAGCCAACGATGGCGCCTATAATCGATTGAGACGTGGAAACGGGAATGCCGGCTTTCGTCATGAGAAATATCGTTACAGCCGATGCGAAGGCTACCGTGAAGGCGCCCGCCAGGGCGTTGACGGCGCCCAGCTTAACAAGGGTGTCGGTAACGCCGGCGCCGCTGATGACGGCGCCCAGGATGACCGCAAGGCTGCAGATCAATGCAGCCTTGCGGAAACTGATCATCCGGGATCCCACGGCAGTGCCGAAGATATTGGACATGTTATTGGCGCCGAGAGACCAGCCCTGGAAGAGACCGCTTGAGAGAAAGAACATGAACATCGATTACTCCTTTAAAGCGCCCTTTTTATGATATAGATGCTAAGACGATCTATAACGTCCTCGGCTTCGTCGGAAATCTTTTCCATGAACCGGGCGAAATTTCGAATCTGCTGTCGGTGACTGAGCCGGAGATCCTGCCGGCTGAAGATGGCTCGCTGAAGCCGCGTCGAAACGACATCCGCCTGTTTCTCCCAATATGTTACCTTGTGCATGTGATTGGAGGCATCGTCGATATTCTTAAAAAAGGCGCGGCAGGAACAGACCGTTTCTTCAACGGCCTTGACGCCGCAGGCAACCAATTCCCTGAAATCGCTATGAAATTCCCGGCAGATCTCGGGCTTTTCTATATCGAATCTCCAAATAGCAGCCTTGTAGTAATCGAGCAGGGCATCCATATTTTCGATCAATTCGAGCACGTCGCCCCGCGACTCCGGGATGAGAGTCTTGGTGTAGAGGTGTCTCTCGATATCCCTGCGCAACGTATCCCCTTCATTCTCGGTTCTGTGAAGGGCTTCCCTTTTCTCTGCAAAGACCTCGTCGTTCCCGTTAAAGTAATCCTCCATGGCGCTTTGAAAAATAAGTCCCGCCTCGCTTACCTTATTCAGGAATCCGTCGATTTTTTCTTCTATGCCGATTTTTTTCGAGAACAGATTGAGTTTCATTGTCGTGCAACCTCGAATTTTACTGTGTGAATAGCAACTTTTGACCTTTCATCGGGGGATTTTTTCAGGTCTTCCAGCTATGCGCCGCTCTCTTCGCCCGATCTTCCTTCCACTGCTTCATCAGGGGATAAAGAAAAGAAATCACGGCGATGATCAAGACCGCAAGAGCAAGCTTTTCCTTTAAAAATACGGAGTACCCGTGCATCATGACGGCACGCCTGAAATTCGTTTCTATCATCTTGCCGAGGACGATGCCGAGAACTACCGGCGCGACGGGATATCCGTATCGTTTTAGGAGCCAACCCATTATACCGAAACCAATGCAGGAAGCAACATCAAAAAGAGAACCGGCGACTGAATAACTGCCGACAACCGCAAGAGTCAGTATCATGGGATACAGTATTGCATCGGGCACCGCCACAACCCGAATGAAGAGACGGTTTCCGTATAGTCCCAGGAGGAGTATGAAAATATTTGCAACGATGAGGGCCGCGAAAATGCCGTAGACAAGTTCAGGCCTGGTCTTGAACAACAGGGGACCCGGCACGAGATCGTGAAGCATGAAGGCCCCCAGAAGGACGGCATCGGTCGCACTGCCCGGAATTCCCAGAGCGAGGAGCGGCACGAGAGCGCCACCCACGGAACTGCTGTTTGACGCCTCGGCGGCAGCCACTCCCTCAAGCGAGCCTTCGCCGAAGAGTTCTGGATGCTTGCTCGATCGCTTCGATACATCATAGCTGATAAAAGAAGCTATCGTTGAACCGGCGCCGGGGAAAATTCCTATGATCGTTCCAATGATGGAAGAACGAAGAATGGCGCCTCTTATTTCGAGGATTTCCTTCAGGGTAGGCAGCTTGCTTCCGACTTTTTCCAGCGTTCGGTTGAATCCCGTCCATTCCTCGGCCTTGGCAAAGACCACGCTCACGGCGAAAAGCCCGATCAAGGCAGGGATAAGCGAAAAGCCGTCATAGAGTCGATCGTTTCCAAAGGAAAATCTTGAAATCCCCGAAATGGGATCGATGCCGATCATGTTGATCATTAGCCCGATGAGTATGGCGACAAGAGCCTTGATGATGTTTCCGCGTCCCATTGACGCCACCGTAGCGAGGCCGAAAAGAGCCAGAGCGAAATAATCGGCCGGGCCGAACTTTATCGCGATGTGCGCCAGTGGGACAGCGAAGAGAACAAGAACGATGACGCCGATGGAACCTCCGATCGTCGAGGCTATAAGGGCCGTGCCCAGACCCTTGCCCGCCTTTCCCTGGAGCGTGAGCGGGTATCCGTCAAGGGCTGTTACGGCGGCGGCCGGCGTTCCCGGCGTGTTGATCAGGACGGCCGTTATGGACCCGCCGTAGTTCGTGGCAAGATAGATGGTGGTCAGAAGAATGAGAGCCAGCTCCGGCGTCATGGTGTAACTGAAAGGCACAAGAAGCGCCACGGCCGTTGAAGGAGAAAGCCCGGGCATGGCGCCGGCAAGAATTCCTATAATAACTCCGACAATAATGATGATGAGAGGTTTCCATCCGACCAGTGATCCGAAACCGACAAGCATGCTGTCCAGAAGATCCATTCCCGCGTCTCTCCCCTTCTTTCCTTCGGGCGGATCGCCGAAAATCAAACTCCCGAAGGGTGATCTGAATTTAATAGAAATTTTCCCAGAATCCCAAGGGCAACTGAATATGCAGAAAACGATAAAAGATTGCATAGGAGAAGAGAACCCAGCCGAGTGCGACGGAAAGAATGACCGCCCTTCTCCGGTAGCCCAGGACATACATCAGCACAAGGAGGAACAAAAATGTGCTGAGAAAATAACCCGCTATGTCAATTAAAAAACAATACCCGGCGGTTATGCCGACGACTGCCAGCATGAAGCCAGTCCGTCCGGCTGGCGGATCGGGTTTCGCCAATCCCTGAGCAACACGGTATAAAAGAACCATGCAGAACGTAACGGTAAAGAACGCGATCAATTGCGGAATGACTGCCGGACCTGCTTCCTCCTCGGGAAAACTGAAGGTTATGAAAACGAATAGTATGCAGACTGCCATTACGGACAGTGGTACCATGATTTCGCCGAAATACTTACGAACGGACGATCGACGAATCAAAAAACCTGAAAGCGTCAGCGCCGCCAAGCCTGCCGCAATAACGAGCAGGAGTCCCCATCCCTGAGACAGGCGTTCCATCAATGACATCGTTTTCTCCTCCGTTGAGATTCTTCGCCGGTGAACGGCGCCGCTGCCCAGTGCGGCGCCGTCCGAACCATAAACAATCCCTACAACCTGCCGTAAAGCCGAAAACTATGTTTCGTAAAAATCCCATAGTCAAGTCGCATGCATCCGGCCTTTCTGCAAAGCCGTCTTACTTGATGATCCCCAGTCCCACGAGGGCTTCTTTGAATTCCTTGGCGTCGTTCTCAACGATCTTCGTGAAACGAACCTCTTCGTAGAAAACGGGGTTCGCCGCTCCCGAAAGAATATATTTGCGCCAGTCGGGGTCGTCGTTGACCTTGCGGAAGAGTTCCGTATAAAAAGCCCGCGCCTCTGCCGGTATGCCCTTCTTTGCCATGAAGCCGCGCCAGATGATTTCTTCGTCGAGTCCCGAAATTCCAAGTTCACGGAAGGTGGGAACATCGGCAAACTCTCCCGACAGCCGTTCCGTTGCCGATATGGCGGCGCACTTGAGATTGGGCCTTCCTACGACATCCTGAGGATTTCCCACATAAACGGCCCCATGGCCGCCCATGAGGGCCGCCATGGCCTTGCCCCCGCTTTCATAGGGTATCCACTTGCCTTGTATCCCCGCAATGCGCCAAGTCTTCATAGCCATTATGTGATCATTGCCGCCCTTCGCCGGACCGACCCACAACTGGTTTCCGCCTTTCGCCTTTGCGTCGGCGAGAATCTCCTGCCATGTGGTTATTTTTGATTCGCGGTTTACAATTATGGCTTCGGGATCGGAAACCATCATGGCAATCCATGAATAGTCGCTGATTTTAATGTCGCTTCCCGATTCGACCATCTTGCTGATGTTCGACTTCGTGACCGCCAGGATCTTGTAACCGTCGGCCTTGCTTGCCATAATATCCTTTATGGCGATGATCCCGCCGGCGCCCGGTTTATTGACGACAACAAAGGTGGCGTCGGTGTATTTTTTCGCGATAGCCTCAAATTTGCGGGCGAACACATCGATGGCGCCGCCTGGTTGAGTATAGACCATCAGATTGATGGGTCGAGTTGGGAAGGCGGCCATGGCCATTCCCGTCGAAACAACCAACAAAGCCGCTGCTGCCATAAAAACTATGAACCGTTTCATGAAAACTCTCCTTTCCGGTTTTAATTCCCAGTTTTCCGCCAGTTCTTATAGGGGTTTTTTATAAGGTTGGAATTGAAGTACCGAGGATCGCCTGTAACCTCGTCGCCAACCCAGGGAGGTTTCTCGAATCGTTGCGCCTCGCTCTTCAGCTCCACCTCGGCTACGATCAGGCCCTCATTGTCTCCCACAAACTCGTCCACTTCCCACTTCAATCCTTCATGCTCGATCACATGACGCTTCTTCTCGATGAGCGGCCGTTCGCAGAGCTTTTCCAGAAGATCATCCGCATCGATTGCGGGTATTTCGTACTCGAATTCCAGACGACTTGCGCCCACCGTAACGCCCTTTATGGTCAGAAAACCTTTGTCGCCAACCGTCCGCACTCTTACTGTCCGCTCTTTTTCGCTGTTCAGGTAGCCTTGTCGGTAAAGAAGACCCTCCGCCAGACGCTTGTAAGCATCGTCTCGAACAAGATATTTTCTCTCAATCTCCTTCCCCATGTCATCTCCTTTCTTTCATCGCGATCTGATCGACGACCATTTTCAAGACATCGCCTTCTTAGTTCAGCAGCTTATCGAGATCGGGGTATCGTTCCAGACCGACAATGCGCTTGATCGCCCGGAGGTAATTGATGTTCTCGTATTCCCCCAGTCCCAATTCATCCTTGACCGCGAGAATAGCCGCCGTGTCTTCCAGTTCAACGCCCACAGTCTGTATGGCGGCGCCGTTGATGAGCAAGTCAGCGATCTCGACTATGCAGCGATTGATCGTGAAAGCAAACCGCCGCTTGAAGACATGAACCGCTCGAAGGCTGGCATGGGGGATAACGAGATCTTCTATAAAAGATCTCAAGGAATAGTAACTCTTTATCAGGGCCGGGCTGTCGATGCCGAGAGCCGGAAACACATCTTCGCGAATCGTCCGTGCGCTCAGCGGGAAGGCGCCCTTCATTCGAGGATTCCATCGTTCAAAGCCATCTCTGGTTTCGATCAGTTCCTTGATGTCCATTTTTTCATCCCGGATCTTCGTGTTGCTATGGATGCTCGACGCCGAAACGACATATATTTCTGAACTCTCCCGAATCTGCTCACAGGGAGCAATTTTGCGCATCTTCGTTTCCACCAGCCCGAAGGTTTGCGCGAAGGTCCGGAACTCATAGCGCGGGATCATATCAGCCATATATTATTTTCTCCTTTCTGTTTAAAAACCGGACGGTTGTTGCCCTGTTTGAAATTTTACATTTACACCATAGGTGAAATTGAATATAAAGAGAAATTATAATACTTGATTGTTACAATAAGTAATTCTTATGAATCTCGATCGCCTTGCCACCTTTCATCGGGTTGCCGTAACGAAAAGCTTCACGAAAGCGGCGGAACGGCTTTTCCTTTCACAACCGGCCGTAACCCAGCAAATACAGGCGCTCGAACAGTCCCTCGGCGTCATTGTGTTCGACAGATCGGGAAAGCGGGTCAAGCTCACTCCCGAAGGAGAAACTCTCCTCGGCTTTACGAAGCGACTCTTCGCACTTCATGACGAAATCACCGCCTGCTTTCAAGTTCACCGGAATCTGGGAGCGGGGAAAATTACCATCGGCTCCACCCGCATGCTGGGAACCTACTACCTGCCGCGCGCCATCGGTCTCTTCAATGCGACGTATCCTGCAATAGAACTGGACATGAAGGTCGGCAACTCCCGAAGCGTCTGGAACATGATCCTGGAAGGCGCAGTAGATTACGCCTTCGCCGGAGGCGCAAAGGGCAACCCCAGGATCGCGAGGACTCTCATCCACCGCGAACCTCTCATTCTTGTCTCGGCGCCCCATCACAAACTTTCACAAAAAGAACTCATTGTTCCTGAAGATTTGATCGCAACCCCGTTCATATGGCGAGAACGTGGAACGCAAACACGAGAAGTGGTCACGGCCTTCCTGAACAAAACAATCGGCAGGGGCCGTTTGAAACAAACGATCGAGATGGAAAACATCGAGGCGGCTAAGCGCATCGTCGAGGAAGGGTATGGCGTGACAATCATCCCTCAGTCGGCCGTTTCGAGAGAAATAGAACGAGGCGCCCTCGTCTCTCTGCCTTTAACGGGATCGAATCTGCATATAGATTTTTATTTCATCCACCGCAAGAAACGGTCGTTCAGCACGGCTGCCAGGGAATTTCTGACAGGAATTTTATCCATGGATCTTTTTTCTCAAAGCAACAATCTGAAACCTCTTTTGGAAAATTCTCCACCCCCCGTAAAAAGATCAAGCCCTCCGAATGCATAATCGGTCGCAGGGATGACAGAGAACAGGGCAACCCCTCTGAACAAACTATGCCGAGGCGCCCCTTCGCCCCTCCTGCTCATCGCTTTGACGAATTCACAACGTTATTCAGGGATTCGAAGAGAATCTCCGCGGGGTCGCGAGCTGGCATCCCGGAAAGTTGCGAAAGCTGCAATCGGCAGGCGCCGCAGTCGGCCATTATGCAATCGGCGGCAGTCTCTTTCAGCGCCTGTGCGGCTATAACCCCCAGCTTGAAAGAAGTCTCCTGGTTTTTTTTCTTGAAACCGTATGTTCCCGCAAGCCCGCAGCACATATCGTCCAGCACGGCAATGTCAAGACCGGGTATGCGTTCCAGGAGCCTGGCAGCAGGATAACCGATGCCCAGCGCTCTGAGATGACAAGGAATATGGTAGGCAATCTTCGCTGCGACAGCCTTGAAGTTTAGATCCAGGAGGCCCTCATCGAGGAGTTTGAGGATATATTCATGGATATTATAGGTGTTCTCGGCAATCTTCTTCCCTGCTTCAATGTCAAGCATGCCAGGATAATCCCGCGTCAGCATCAGACCGCAGGACGTACAGGCATAGAGCACGTCATAGCCCCGATCGATATACTGAGCGAGGATCGCGGCATTACGGTTTGCCAATCTCCGCGCCGTGGCTAAGTCTCCGTTTCCCAGGGCCGGCAATCCGCAGCATACCTGTCTCGGCAGAATCACTCTGAACCCCATCGAAGCGAAAAGGTCGCGTATCTTTCTTCCTATATCAGGCCTGTTGTAATTCAAATAGCAACCATAGAAGAACGCTACTTTCCGTGCTCTCTTAGAAGACCCCTTCCATGGCCAGCTTCTTTCCATTGCATGAAACCTGTACGGCGGAAAGTTCAGATACTCGGATATGCCGAAAAAAGCCATAATCCTGCGGACAAACTTCACTGAGACAAGTTTATTTGCAAGAGGAGCGAGAAGGGAGGTCAGATTTCCAAGATAGTAGACGTTTGAAAATAACCTGCTCACGGGCGCCCGGAAATGCTTCTTCCCATAATTCAGTTGCTCCCGAAGAATTATCTCCGCAGGATTTACTCCGTAAGGGCAGGCCACCTCGCATCGCTTGCACTGACTGCACAGGCCGATCCACTGATCGACAGAAGTTTCGCCGTCGCATCGAAATCTTTGAGAGTCCGGCCCCGATTGCTTCGGTCCCGGAAAATCGGGATTTACCCTGAAAACAGGGCAATTTTCCACGCAGATTGTGCATCTGATGCAATGCTGAAAATCGAAGTTCACGTAATGAATCCTTCGCACGATCGTGCAGCGGCATACCCGGTGGCGATAGCCATGCCGTGACCGCATCCGTATTTCATGACCTCGGAACGCGCGATGATGCTCCCGCAGACGAAGAGATTTTCAAAGGGACCGTCAAGGGGGCGGAAGGAAGAATCGATCTCCACGCCGGCCTTTTCGATTTGATGGCCCGTGCTAAAAAAGGTTTCTTTGAACCAGATGCTTCTCTTTTCAGGATAAGAGACAGGCAGATCGAAGACTGTTTCATGAACCGAATCCATGCGGGCAAATAAACCGCCGCTGACAAAGGAACCGGTCGCAAGTATGAAAGCTTTTCCCTGCACGCGTGCAACCCGCCCAGGATTTTTCAGTGTGACGCCTTCTATGCTTGCGCCGAGCTTCTCAATGCTCGCGATCTCATTTCCCCAGTACAGACGCCCTCCTCTTGCAAGAAGAGCCTTTTTCAAACAGTTGAAAAGACGTATTCCCGGCAGCGAGGGTGGAAGGGTTGGTATTTCGAAAAAGGTTCTCTCTGTTCTTCTCGATAACTCTTCATAAATCGAAAGGGATGAGCGAATTCCCAAAACGGCCGGAAGGGCGATCTTTCCTTCGGGAATGTTCTGCTTTATAATCCACTCCGCAAAAGTTTCCCTGAATCGTTCATCTTCAAATCGCTCGGCAATGCCGATAGTCGAGGGAACGGCCGCATCGAAGACTGAATGGCCTGCATTCCCGTGGCGCGTTATGATATAGCTGGGGTAAAAATCCTTCAATCCTTTGAACGATACGATATGGATGTAATCGCTCTCGTCGTATGCGGCATATTCCATGGTCTTTGGAATAAGACAGGTTGTTTTCCTCGTGCCGAGGGGAGTAACGATCTGTCGGCTTTCGTGAATGGCGCCTATATACGGGATCTTCCACTCGGCGCCTATTTTTATAAAACGTTCATGGGCTTCAATTATTGCATCCTGACCGACGAAGCCGTACGGATGGCCCGAGGGCAGCGCAGAAATGCCCTGGAGCGGATTGTCCGCACTATTGAGTATGTCGATACAGCCGGTAGAAAGGCAGCATACGGGGTCGCCTTTGGAAACGACGGCGACTGTCTTTCCGGCATCGCACAGAGTAATAGCCGCCGTCAATCCGGACATGCCGCCGCCGATGACAACGGCATCGTAGGTCCCGCTGTTCATTAATGAGACTCCATGCTCAAAATTCCGAGATAGATGTATTCAATGAGCTGCTCTTCTCTGAGTTGGTCGCCCCACAGCGCTGGCCTGACTCCCTTGAATCGCCTCTGAAGAAACTCCTTGAGAATGTGCATGGATTCTTCCGGGGGCATTTTCCCCGTTTCCTGCATGATTCCCAGGGCGCGATAAGTGCAAAACCCTCCCTGGCAGGGTCCCATGCCTAAACGAGTCCTGTGCTGTATGTCGCCGATGTGTTTCGGATTGATTCTTTGTATGACCCGTTCCACCTCGCTCCTGCTGACAAGCTCGCACTCGCAGACTATATCCTTGAGGGACTCGAGTCGTTTCGACAGTGGATACCCCCTCAATTCCTCCTGTCCTTCCAGGGGTTTTTCGGCCGTCGCGCACGCCGTCTTGAGACCGAATTCTTTCATGATCGCATCGCATAGTTTCTCGGCCATCAGTCTGTATGTGCTGAGTTTGCCGCCGATGATGCTGAACAGTCCGTTCGTGTGATCGATTATCTGAAAGTTTCTCGATATCTGCCTTCCATCTTCCGATGCCGCATGGAGAAGCGGGCGCACTCCGGCATAGGTCCTGATGAGCCTCACACGCTCGAATTCCGGCACCATCGAAGCGGCTTCCCTGGCGACGATTTCCACTTCGCCGGCCGTTACATCCATATTATCCGGGTCGTCGACGGCAACAGAGGTCGTGCCGGCAAGGCAAACCGCTTCGTTCGGAACGATGATATCGCCGTCGGACGGCGGCCTGAGCCTGTTGATTACCATATTGCTCAAGCGATGATTCGTAACGACAAGACTTCCCTTGGAAAGGGTCATAGGAAGACTCGATCCTGAGAGCCGCGCTATCCGCTGAGCCCAGGCGCCCGTTGCGTTTACGATGGCCTTGCCTCTGATTTCCTTGATGGAAGACGAGAGTTTTTCCCTTGCCCTGACACCGACGCATCTACCCCGTTCTTTTATGATATCGATTACTTCATGGTGAGTTAATATTTCCCCTCCTCTCGCCTGTGATGTCACGATGTTCAACATGCACAACCTGAAGGGATCGATGGAACAATCGGGAACGCGCACGGCCTCCTCGAGAGCAGGATTCAATGAGGGAACCAGTTCAAGGGCGCGGGTTGGCGACAGGACTTCCGTTTCGATGCCCAGCCGCTCGCAGCTTTTCAAAAAGGCGTCCCGATACTTCTTGGAATCGCCGGGAAGCCTGATGAAGAGCCCGTCGGTCCGCTCAACGCACTTTCGGCCGATTTTCCGAAGGATGCGATTCTCGGCAATGCATTCCGCCGCAGCGGCGGGATCCGACACCACGTAACGCCCGCCGCTGTGAAGCAAACCGTGACAAGCGCCCGTCGCCCCTGCCGCAAAATCATTTTTTTCTATGAGGCAGTGCGATACGCCACGCAACGCAAGATCGCGCGCTATTCCGCATCCCGTTGAACCTCCGCCTATTATTATAACGTCTTTTACAATCATCTCGGTTCTCGCTTCGGGTCTTTTAGACCCGGAATGCGATAAGAAGACTATGACTGAGTTTCATAGCGCTCGATCTGCCTAATGTCAACATAATGATTTCCATCTGTTAAACGATCGAACCGGCGGTACACTGACTCGGGGGCCGTCTTTGCCGTTGGATTTCTTCCTGGAACATCCCTGTTTCATGGCATTTTCAGACTCAATAAGCCCTTGACAGAAAAGAACATCCTGCGTATGTTTAGGCAATCGAAAGACTTTGTCCTGTCAATTTTAACAGAAGTATTTTTATCGGGGTTGTTTGGTCGTACGTAATGGGGGATTTGATTTTTTCTACCGAAACCGTGTCGCGACAAAGGAGGTCAGATATGAAAAGAAAAATTATGACCGCTGCAATCGTCACAGTCTGCTCATTGGCTATGCTGCTTTCATTTACCGTTCCGGCCCAGAGCCAGGACAAAATCGGCTGGGTCGGGCCCATCTACAAGGAGTTGTCAGAAAGCCTGACCAAGGGTTTCAAGGACTTCTACAAGAAAACCTACGGCAAGGAAGTGGATATCTCATTTGTCCGTCCCGGCGGATGGCCGGTCTGCGTGGACAAGGTGAGAGCATGGGGAGACAAGCCCGATGCGGACATCTTTCTTGGCGCCGGCGCTCCCGCCCATGAACTCTTGAAGAAAGAAGAAAGGCTGATTCCATACAAGCCGAAAGACTGGGATAAGATCCCCGCAAAATGGAAGGGAATGAAAGTAAAGGATCAAGAAGGCCTATGGACCTGCTTCTCTCCCTGGATCGTAACCAACCTCTACAATGAAAAAGTCTTGAAGGCCCTCAGGCTCCCCCCGCCTAAAACCTGGCGCGACCTCGTCAACCCCATTTACCGTGGGAACATTGTGCAAACCCTGCCATATGCATCGGGAACCCAGCACGAGGCAATAGAAATTCACCTTCAGGCGTTTGGTGAAAAGGAAGGCTGGGCATACAACAGATTGCTGGCGGCCCAATTGAGCCGCTTCTCCACGGGCAGCACCGACACTACCCACCTGGTCGCTCGCGGCGAAGCCCCGATCGGAATCGCACAACCGCAAATGAACGCGATGGTCGCACGTAAAGACGGCTATCCCGTGCGCGATTTGCTTCCCGATAAAACAATTCTGGTTCCCGAGTCGGTGGCCCTGCTGAAAAACTCGCCAAACCAGAAGATAGGCAAAATCTTTCTCGATTGGCTGTTCAGCCTGGAAGGACAAAAATACGTTCTGGAGGGAGGGTACTTCCCTGCCCGGACCGACATCAAATTCTCCGAGTGGAAGAAAGCTGGCGTCGTCATGGCCAAGCATGCCAACGACGCATTGGGCGTTGATTCGTTCTGGGATCTCAAGGTCGAATTCGTAAACTACGACCTTGATCTTGCGGCCAAGAGATGGGACGAGGTCAACACCTACTATGAAATGGAAATTTACCGAAAATGGGGCGAATTGAAAAGCAGCCTGTCGCTGATTGAAGAAGTCGAAGGCGAGGTCAAAGCAGCTAAAGGCGCCAACATCGACGTCACAAAGGCGGAGGCGAAAATCAAGGAAGCCAGGAGGCTCTTTGAAATAGAGGGAAATTACGCAGCGGCCAGACTGACGGCGACGCAGTCGCGCGTTCTGCTTGCAACGCAATAGAAAGAAACGAGACCCGGGCATCATGCTTCCGGTTTTGTTTCGACGGCAATGATCGTCACGTTGCGAAGATACTTGAATGTTTGATTGTTGCATTTAGTCTTAACCGCATATGCGGGCGGGTCGCTGCCCGTCCGCATATGCGGCGGCGGATGGGAGATACTGCACTATGACCCGAGGGAATGTCTCGCTGACGGCATTTTTGTGGTCGGTTATTGCCTTTCTCGTCATTTATCCCCTGTCGGTTCTGGTAATCGAAAGTTTCAAAATTGCAGGATCAACGGGCTGGGGTCTTGCCAATTACCTGGGTTTCTTCAAGGATACTTACTACCTCAAGACCTTCTGGAACACACTGGTCCTGAGCACCCTGGTGTTGCTGACAACGACCCTGTTCGGAGTTCCCCTGGCATACATTTTAGCTCGGTACCGGCATCGAGGGAAAACCGTCTTTACCGCCCTGATTCTTCTTCCCATCGTTCTACCCGCCTTTGCCGGAGTGTTCGCTTTCATTATCTTCTTCGGCAAGTTCGGCACTCTCAATCTGATTCTCATGGAGTCGGGGCTGATCAAGGCTCCCATAAACTTCATTTACGGAACGCATGGTCTTGTTTTCATCCAGTCCCTGCATTTGCTCCCTTTTATTGTCCTCAGTCTTTCCGCGGGCTTCACCAACATCGATCCTGCCTTTGAAGAGGCTGCCGAGGTGGAAGGGGCTAGCGGCTTTTGGCGATTCATCACCGTCACTCTGCCGCTATGCACGCCAAGCTATCTCGCGGGGGCGGTCATCGTTTTCCTGTGGCCGTTCACCGATTGGCTTACGCCGTTGATACTCGGAAAGGTAGACTTCCTGCCTTCGGTCGCCTACATCAACATCGCCTATCACTTCACCGATATGCATAGGAAGTATATGGGAATCGTGGCGGTGGTGGTTTCTTCTGTAGTCTGCATTGTCCTTTTTGTGCTTGCCAGACGCTGGGTTGAGCGCAAAAAATACACGGGTCTATCGAAGGGAACGACATCCGAAGGCAGAGTGATTGAGCCGGGTCCCGTTATCAAATATGGATCGTACCTGTACATGCTCGCGATTTCCTTTGTCGTCCTCTTGATTCCGATTGTTCTCGGGTTGTCTGCCTTTTCGAGAAGATGGGTCTTCGAACCCTTTCCAACCTATTGGACGCTCGACAACTTCAGGGCAATCTTTTTCGAAAGTCCTCTTCTAATAAAAAATTCCTTCCTCTTCAGCGGAATAGCTCTGGTTTTCGGGGTCGTCTTCGGTTTGATGGCGGCCTATGTCATCGTTCGAACCCGCATATGGGGGACTAACGCCCTCGATTTTGTAATCACTCTCATGCTGGCTTTCCCCGGCATGGCCGTGGGCGTGAGTTACATGCTGGCATTCTGGAAAGACATCCCCTTGGCGACCCATTGGATAATCATGCCGCTCGCTCTGTTCGCCAGGCGGTTGCCGTACTTTTTACGCATGGCTCATTCATCATACCTGCAACTGGATATTTCCCTGGAGGAAGCATCCGAAGTCTCGGGTGTCGGCAAATTCAAAACATTTTTTTACATATCGTTGCCTTTGCTCATCAAAGGCGTTTTAGTGGGCGTCGTGATGTTCTTCATCATGGCCTTTCAGGAAATCTCCACCGCCATTTTTCTGTACAGAGGCGGTTGGGAAACGCTGCCCATCGGAATTTATCTGAACTGGCACCGGGGCATGGAATTTGGAATCGCCGCCGCAATGGCATTCCTGATGATCGTAATAACCTTTATTCTCCTGCTCATCATCTCAAGAATCGGCGGGGGAATCATGAAAGCTGCCTGGGGTCCCGGGCCCGGGGGCAAGCGATGACCCGGGACCGGCGCGATTAACCGCCGCCGTGTATCGCTCGGGGGCTGTCACGCAAGGAGAAGTGCAACTCTATGGCATTCATAGAAATCAAGAACCTGTTGAAACGCTATGGAAAAGTAGTGGCCGTCAATCATATCGACCTAGAGGTGAAACAAGGGGAGATGCTGACGCTCCTTGGGCCGAGCGGATGCGGCAAAACAACGACGCTTCGCTGCATTGCCGGACTGGAGAAACCGGAGGACGGGGATATCGTGATTGACGGCAGGTCTATGCTGGCGGAAGGATTCGTCCAGCCGTCCGATCGAGGAATAGGCATGGTCTTTCAAAACTATGCCGTCTGGCCCCACATGAAAGTTTTCAATAATGTAGCCTACGGCTTGAAATTTCAGAAAATTCCTAAGCGCACAATCAGGGAAAGGTCCTTGCAGGTGCTGGAGATGGTCGGTTTGGGCGGCCTGGAAGATCGGTATCCGGGTCAATTGAGCGGAGGACAGCAACAAAGGGTTGCCCTCGCGCGGGCTCTCGTGAGAAATCCCAAAGTATTATTGCTGGATGAACCTTTGAGCAATTTGGATGCCAAACTCAGGGAGAAGATGAGATTTGAAATTAAGAGTCTGGTGCGGCGCATGGGCATGACAGCCGTTTACGTCACACATGATCAGGCAGAGGCCATGGTTATTTCCGATCGAATCGTCGTGATGGATTCCGGAAACGTTGTGCAAATCGGCACGGCTCAGGACATATATCAAACGCCCGCCAACCGATTTGTGGCTGATTTCATCGGCGCAATGAATTTTATATCAGGAGAGGTGCTGACAGCAGCACCGGAAACAGACTCCACGTATGTAAAAACAGAATTTAACGAGACGCTGCTGTGCAAAACTCCAGCCGGGATGCTTTTACGGCAAGGGGACCGAGTCTTCGCCTCGATACGCCCCGAAGATGTCGAAATATTTTCCGAGCGGCCGGAGGAGAAATCGGAGAATCTTATCAAGGGAACCATCGCCCACAAGGCCTACCTTGGCAACTTCCTGTTCTTTTTCGTAACAGTAAACGGTCACACGATACGGGTGCAGGTTGCCCATTACATTCCCCTGGAAGAAGGAGCAGATATTTATATCTCCCTCAATCCGCAAAAGTGCATGGTCCTGGTCTGAAACGCTGACGCCTGAAACCTTCCGAGAAGACAGTATAACGATCGGACTTCACTCCAATTATTTGGCTTATAAGTTATAGTAGCCGTATATGAAGGCGCGAAAATACGCGGAACCAGCCACGCTGATGAAACCAATCGAAACGATGAATCCGGAGATTATCAAGAACCTCCGTGGTTTTTTTTTCGATATCGACGACACCTTCACGACCGATGGAAAGATTCGCCCGGATGCCTTTTCCGCCCTGTGGGACTTACATGCGAGCGGGCTGAAGGTTGTTCCCATCACGGGGCGGCCTGCCGGATGGTGCGATCATATGGCGAGGATGTGGCCCATTGACGGCATCATAGGAGAGAACGGCGCCTTTTATTTCTGGTATGACGACCGGGAGAAAAAACTAAAAAAAAGATTCCTCGACAATGATGACGTGCGCGCCGGGAAAAGGCAGCGACTTCAGCAGGTGCGAGAGAAGATTCTCGCTGCAGTTCCTGGAACGGCCGTGGCAAGCGACCAGGCCTATCGTGAAGCCGACCTTGCCATTGACTTCAGGGAAGACGTTTCTCCGCTCGGATGGAACGAGATCGACAGAATATGCGCCATATTTACGGAATGCGGGGGAACGTGCAAAATATCGTCCATTCATGTCAACGGATGGTTTGGAGACTACGACAAGTTGCAGATGACAAAGATCTTCGTCCGGGAACAATGGGGAATCGACCTGGATTCGGAAAAGGATCGCTATATATTCTGCGGAGATTCACCGAACGACGAGCCGATGTTCCGGTACTTTCCAAATTCGGCAGGGGTGAACACTGTGCGAAATTATTCACATCGAATGAAATTCCTCCCACCCTTTCTCACGACGGGCGATGGCGGGAGCGGATTTGCCGAGCTGGTTTCCTTTATAATCAGACATAAAAAAGAAGAATAAAAGAACTGTCGTTTTAGACGTTGCAACCGTCTTATAATAGATCTGCCGGCAACTCCCCGGAATTGCCGGTAGATCATTCATTCTTTCACCCTGTTCGAATTTCAGGGTTCTATGCGGGAACCCAGAACCTTGAGAAAAGCGGCCAGCCATTCGGGATGTGCCGGCCAAGCGGGCGACGTCACGAGATTGCCGTCCACGAGAACCTTGTCCACGGGAATCTCGACATACACGCCGCCGGCCGATGTCACATCGGGACCGATGGCAGGATAGGCCGTGCATTTCTTCCCCGCAAGCACGCCCGCAGCGGCCAATACCTGCGGCCCGTGGCAGATCGCCGCTATGGGTTTCTTCTCTTTGGCGAAGTGTCGCACGATCTCCAGGACCTTTGCGTTTAGGCGGATGTACTCCGGCGCTCTTCCGCCGGGAATGACAACCGCATCATAGGCTTCCGGCTTGACTGCATCGAAGTCGGCATTGATAGTGAAGAAATGTCCCGGCTTTTCGCTGTAGGTCTGATCGCCCTCGAAATCATGGACGGCCGTCCTGATTCTTTCACCGGATTTCTTGCCGGGACAGACGGCATGCACGACATGACCCACCATCATAAGCGCCTGGAAGGGCGCCATGACCTCGTAATCCTCCACGAAGTCACCCACGAGCATCAAAATCTTTTTCTGCGCCATACTAACGGTACCTCCTTTCCCTGCTGAACCAATCCCATTTTTCCACTCTTCCACGACTATTTCACTGAGCCCCCGGAAGAGGACAAGAACCCAGCCTGATCAGAAGACCACAGCCTACTTCCCCCACTTTATCAGTTCTCCTCTCGACCGACGAAAATCGGTCGACGGATGCAACAGCATCAATCAAAACTTTGAGACGGTCTGGCGGGAGTTAAAGAAAACAGAAAGCTTTCAGGCGATGGTCATCCCGCCTTTGTGAAGTCGTCAAAAAACCGGATGAAGCCCGTCATGAACATCTGCACGGCAAGCGTAACGAGAATCATCCCCATGAGACGTTCCACGGCGATTATTCCCCGCACGCCAAGCCAACGGCTCAGGACGCTGGCAAAATAGAGGATCAGGCCAGACAAGAAACAGGCTGTAACAAGGGCTAAAAACCAGATCATTATCCGTTCGGGATTGCGATTGGCTATAAACATGACGGCTGCTATGGCCGCCGGTCCCGCTATATACGGAATGGCCAAGGGAACTATAAAAGGTTCTCCTTCGGATTCTTTTTCAAAGAGTCCGCTATAGCCGGGAAAGATCATGTGAATGGAAATCAAAAAGAGAATGATCCCTCCCGCCGTAGTGAGCGACGGTTCCGCTATGTTGAGAAATTTCAGGACGTACTTGCCGGCGAAAAGAAAGAGCACCAGGACGGCGAGGGCGATAAGAAGCTCCCTTACGACGATCGAGCGCTGGCGCGTGGCGTTGACCCCCTTGAGAACCGAGAGAAAAAGAGGAATGTTCCCGACAGGGTCCATGACAAGAAACAGGAGAATGACCGCCGAAATAAACGACATTGTTCCTTCCCGCATCGGAAGGGCCTCCTAAGAAACCATACAGGCACATAATAGAGAGCGGCTTCTGCAAAGTCAACAGCATGGAAAGGATTTATCATTACGAAACATCAGGCGGGGCGTTACAGAAACCGTTGCACTGTCATGTGGCGGTGCGGGCGTTCTTCTCCCATCGAAACAACTGGAGCGGCGGCAGATTCCACAATTCGATCTCCCTGCAGCATTCACCAAAGACGGATCGTGCCAGCAGCTCGACGCGGTCCCTTACCTGATAGGCGACAAAACAGCCCCCGGGCGCCAAGCTCCGGTGAACTGATTGCAGAATCTCCACGCCTTGATCTTCAGCCATTGTTGAAAAGGGAATCCCCGACAGAACTACATCCGGAGAGGGCAGGCCGTTGCGATCAATCGCTTCGGATATGGAACAGGCGTTGCCCTCATAAACTATAAGTCTTTCGTCATTCATCTGTTTAAGAATAGCAGAGAAGTCAGGATTGATCTCTATACAAAGAAGCCGTGCGTCAACTTTCATGGCGGACAGCAGGGCCTTCGTCGTGCCGCCGGTGCCCGGACCCAACTCCACGATCGTCTTCGCTTCGGCGGCATTCGTCATCCTCACGAGCCTTCGTTCCAGAGAACCTGAACTGGGGATAACGGAGCCTACCTGTTTCGGCTGTTTCAGGAATCCCTTGAAGAAGAGGTAAGCGTTTCCGTTATTGTTGCCGTGTTTTTCTGAAAATATCATTAACCATCCTTTTCTTCGCCTTGCGGGCCTGCAGCTTCCGATAACCGGCGCAAGGCATCTGAAAGCAAAATACAACCTTCCACGAGCACCTTATAAGAAAAATGAGATTGCCGCTGCGATCAGCATCTTTGATGAAACGAAACGTTTGCGTTAATCTATCACGTAAAAAACCGGTTGTCTATTAACAGTTCTTTCAGAAAAGCGCTCCTTCTGGCGAGTTCGATATCGCAAGAATTCCGGGTTGACGCTTCCCCTGCGGCACATGATTTGTCTTTCACATTTTTCCATATATGGCTTTGCTTTCAATTTCGCCAATTCCCTTTTGGAGGCCTCTCGATTGTGCAGATGAAGGCTATGGCGGCGATGCCAATGGCAGCAAGCCTGTTTAGGAGATTGAATAAGCTCCAATCATGTATAACGTGAGCGTGATCGGCATCTGGCGGCACAGCTCTTCAATCGCGCTCACGTTCTTCCTGCAGGTCTTAACATATCTTAACATAGATGACTGCCGCCACAAAAACATAGCTGAATGCCTGCCCGGCGACAACGGCGCTTGCAGGAAAAGGACTGAAAATATTCATAACTGCAATCCTTGCATCCTACGCGGGCGAAGCCGTAATTTCGGTGGTGGAACGCTTTCGAACGCCCGACCATCCTGGAATGTCTTATTTCATGATGAAGGTCATGACCAGTGCGAACACCGCATAGGTCTCAGGCATGGCGCCCGACACGAGGGCGTTGGCAAGCGTGTTCCGCCCCTCGATGACGCTCCGGATTCCCGCAGCGCACACCATCCCCTGGTACCAGGCGCTGAAAAACATCGCCAGACCGGTGATTGCGCCCTTTCCGGCTACGGTGTACGGATCGCTGTCGAATTTATCCAGGTTCGTAAACAGGACCACGATGGCGTAGATCCCCTGGGAGGAAGGCATCAGGGCCACGGCAATGTTTTTAAAGAAGTTTTCCACACCCCCGCCCAGCAGAGCCTGGAACGCGATGGACAGTCCCATTGCCGAACCCGCCAGACCCAAGGACACACCCAGGCCCATGAAGATCTTCGCAACCAGCGGCGCTATACTGTCAGACGCAGCCGCCGTCTGGGCGAAGGCCGGAGAAACAAATCCCGCCAGCAGAATCGCGGCTGCCGTTCCGAAAATCCATGTACCCTTGTCGCTCATAAAGAACCCCTTTCGATTTTGAATGGTTTGTATTCGACCCCTCCCCCTTCGAAGAAGCTCTTGAAGGCTTCCACAAAATGGAGGCGTGCGGAATGAACCGTGCTTCCCAGCAGGGAAAGCGCCAGATTAAACGTGTGCCCCAGAATGACGATGATGAGTGCCAACGGCACACCAATGATCGGGCCGGCGCCTGCCAGCGCCATATTCGCCAACTGGTTCATGACTGATGCAATGGCGGACGTGGCGATCCCGAGGCCGAACAGACGGGCATAAGACAGCAGGTCGCCGACCAGCCCCGTGAGGCCGTAGATGTTCCACAGGCCCAAACCAAGTCTGGCGGCCCAGTTCTTGCTGTCATTGGCAAACAACAGGGTCAGAAGAAGCCCTATTGCGAGAACGCCTATGCCGCCGTAGTAAAGCGGCATGTGGAGCGCCGAGGCGGGCTCGGCGAACCAGATGTTCCTGGCGATCAAAAGGACGCCGCCCCAGAGAACAAGAATCAGACCCAGTTTCTGCATTTTAATGTAAAAATAGAAGGCCTGAAGTATTCCCATAAGATAAGAAAGGCTCAAATGGATCACGCCCAGGCCGAGGGACAGATAGAACAGGATCATCGGGTTGCCGACGTTCACGTCGATATCGAGTAGAATCCAGCTTCTGTTTTCAAAATTGTAGCCGAACAGGGAACCCGTCATGATCCCGATAACCAGAGAGGCAAGGGCAAAGGCCTTGCAAAGCTTGATGACCAGAGAAAGCCCCTCCACCTTATTCCCCCACTTCTTGCCTATTGCATAGGCGGTCAGATAGAAAACGAGGCCGTAGCCTGCGTCGCTCAGACAGATTCCGAAGAATAGAACCATAAAGGGGGCAAAGAAATAGGATGGGTCCAGGTGGTGGTATTTGGGGTTGCCGTAAAGCTTCAGCAACGGCTCGATGCGCTGGATGAACCAGTTGTTCCGTATCAATACCGGCGGCTCCTCGTCTTCGAGAGGTTTGCGCGTCACAACCCGCAAAGGAAGTTTGCTGGCAGCCATCTTCTCTTGGAAAACCGCTTCCTGATCCTGCGGAACCCATCCCTGCAAGCCAAAGAGGTAAGGTTCCCTGTGAAGCGTCGCCATGTTGCCCGTATAGGCCGCCTCGTTGAGGGTGGCGATCAATTGTTTCTTGATGACCTCGGCGCGTTCAGCGACGCCGGCCAGGTCGATCGTCAAGGATTCCATTTGCTCCATAAGCCTGCGGAGTTCCTCTTTGACTTCGTCAAGGCTGAACTCGGGCCAGCCGAGAATGGAAGCCTGGGGGATGTCCGGCTGATCTTCCAAGGACAACGTATAGAACAGAACCCCCTGCTTTTCTGCTACCACTTCCAGAAGGAGACCATCGGGCGGATGAAATCCCTCCCACTTTTTCGCTTCCATGCGGTAGCGGCGGATACAGATGCCAGCTTCTTCAAGCGCACGAATATGGGCGACATCGAAATTCCCCCACAGCGAGAGGTCTGTCTTCAGACGCTCGAGCGATTGAACTCGCGATTCCACTTCCTGAAGCTTTGAGAGTTTTTCTTCGGCATAGGCGGCCAGATCGGCGTCGGCAATTTCGATCGGCGCCTTCGTTTTACGGACACGGAAACGCTCGAGGGCAGCAATCACCTGGTCAAGCTTCTTGACCTTGGCCAGGAATTCGCTATTCTTTTTCTCGAATTCACCAGCCATCTCCGCAGCCGGCTCCACATGAACCACGCCCATATCCTGCAGTAAACGCAACGTTTCCGACTGGTTATCAGTTGGCCCGGCAATGAATACCCTCGTCATCCTGGCTATGGCCAAAGCTATTCTCCTTTTATGTCTGATTGCATGAGCGCCGTTCCCCTACACTACCCAGCGGCATCCTGAAGCTCCGCCGCTTCGGTCATGCGCTTGGCCACTTTGGCCACGCCGACGGCCGCCGCCTGCTGATCCTGAAGATAAACCGCTATTTTACGGATCGCTTCCCGACAGTCAGGAATCAGTCGCTGTTCATAAAGATTGATGCGCTGGCTTGTCTTGCGGTAACCTTCAAAAAGGACCCGTTCCCCCTCCTTAAGCATGCGGATCGCCTCCCGGCATTCGATTGCATCGCGACTTCGCCCCAGGACTTCTTCGAAGCTCAGAGGCGTGGCAAAGTAACTGTATGGCGGATCGCTGAACTCGACGCCGAGAAAGTGCGGCATCTTGAGACCGGCCACGTTTCGGACAGAGGATTTCACCTCCCTGATCTCAATGAAATATCTCAGCAGCGGTCCCATATCCCCGTACAGGGAGGACCAGGCCCTAATCTCCCCCAGGAGCTCCTCCATACGGGCCTCCTGCGCCGCAATTTCTTTGCGCACCATGGCCAGATGCATAAGAAACTGCTGCTTCCTCGCCTCCAACGCAGGCAGGAAACGCTGGTACACGGCCAGTTGCTGCTTCTGCGACCGAAGGGATACCTTGTTAAGCTTAATTCGTTCCGCCATATTCGCACACCGCCGGCACGGTCGTTACCTGTGGCCAGAATTTATCGATAAACTCCTGCTTAATTTCAACTTCGTCGGGCCGGAAACACTCAGCGAGAGTCTTCCAGCCCAAGTCGAGCGCTTCATTGATGCCGAGATCAACACGCAGATCCATAAATCGCTCATAGAAGAGACGACCGTATTTCAGGTAGCGCTCATCGTCGGCCGTCTTGTCGAAACCCATTGCCAGTTTCTGTTCCACCTCTCTACTCCGCGCGAATAGGCGGATCATGCTGTTCATGATGTACCCATGATCGGAACGCGTCACCTTGCCGATGACAAGTTGCTTGAGGCGCGACAGCGAGCCGAAGGGCTCTATAACGCCCTTGCGAAGATAGAACTGGCCCTCTGTAATATAACCCGTATTGTCGGGAACCGGATGCGTCACATCGTCGCCCGGCATCGAGGTTACAGCCAGCACCGTGATGCTTCCGGCGCCATCAAAATCGACAGCCTTCTCGTATCGAGCCGCCAAGTCGCTGTACAGCGAACCAGGATAGCCAAGGTTCGAGGGAACCTGATCCATGGATATGCTGATTTCCTTCAGTGCATCGGCAAAAGCCGTCATGTCGGTCAACAGGACAAGCACACGCTTGCCCTGAACGCCGAACTGCTCAGCCACGGCGAGCGCCATGTCGGGAACCAAAAGTCTCTCCACGACAGGATCGGATGCGGTGTGGACAAACATGATCGTTCGTGAAAGAACGCCGGCCTCCTCGAAGGCGATCCGGAATTTGAGATACTCGTCGTATTTGAGTCCAATGCCGCCCAGGATAACCACATCGGCGTTGGCCCTCATGCCGATGCGCGCGAGGAGTTCATTATACGGCTCGCCGGCTGCGGCGAAAATGGGAAGCTTCTGGCTCTCCACGAGAGGATTGAATAGGTCCACCATGGGCACGCGCGTTTCAATGAAGCCGCGGGGAATAATGCGCATGACCGGATTGACTGACGGACCGCCGATGCTGATCCGAGGCAGAGCCTTCAAAGCAGGTCCCTTGTCAATGGGCTCTCCCGATCCGTTGAAGATGCGACCGAGAAGCGCTTCGCCAAAAGCGACTTGCATGGGATGGCTGAGGAACCGTACTGTATCGCCTGTCGAGACGCCGCGCGACCCGGCGAAAACCTGCAGGTAAACCTCGTCGCCCCTCAGACGAATGACCTGAGCCAGGGACACGCCTCTGCTGCTCTTCACGGTCGCCAGTTCACCGTATGCGATCCCGCTGGCCGGCACCGCAATGATGTCTCCCTGAACACGGTTGATGCGAGAATGTTCGATGATCATGAGTTGACCGCTTTCTTCTCTTCAAGAATGGCCTCTATCTCCGATCGATACCGCATATAGGCCTCCTCTCCGAAAGGACAGTATTTAAGTTGGAAAAAAAGATTCTGCATATTGACCATTTCGCATTTTACCTCCTCTTTCGATTTAAACCGAAAGGGATGATGCACCATATCCATGAGCAGCAGGAAGTCCGATATCTGGCGCTCCCGCGAGGTCGCCTGGTCAACCCGATCGAAGGAATCCTGCTGGAGGCAGACGGCGTCAATGATTTCCGATTTAAAATAAACGACGAGATCGTCCAGCCCGATTCCTTCTTCGCCCACAACAAGCATCATCTGGTGAATTTCGCTTCCCTTGAAAATCATCTCATGGGCCTCCTGCACGAGATTGACCCATTTTTCATGGCGAGTATTGAGCGACGCCTGCATCTGCCCCAGATAAAGACTCCAGGAAATCAGCGGATCAATGGCCGGGTATCGGCGTTGATCGGACCGGGATCTGGACAGGCCGTGAAAAGCCCCCACCACCTTGAGGGTGTTCTGAGTTACGGGCTCCTCAAAATTTCCTCCCGCCGGCGAGACTGTGCCGATCATTGTAAGCGAACCGGTGTCGCCGTTGTAGAGTCGAACCTTGCCCGCACGCTCATAAACGGCGGCGATTCGACTCTCAAGATAAGCCGGGAAAGCCTCCTCGCCGGGAATCTCCTCCATTCTGGCCGAAGACTCGCGCAACGCTTGCGCCCACCGGGACGTGCTGTCAGCCAGCAGCAGCACCTTGAGACCAAGCTGCCGATAATATTCGCCAAGCGTAACTCCCGTGTAGATCGATGCCTCGCGGGCCGCCACGGGCATGGACGATGTATTGCAAATGATGACCGTTCGGTCCATCAGAGACTTGCCCGTTTTCGGATCTTCAAGTCCCGGGAACTCCCGTATCGTTTCCACGACCTCCCCGGCCCGCTCGCCGCAGGCCACGATGATCACGATATCCGTCTGGGCGTAACGCGAGATGATCTGCTGGAGAACGGTTTTACCGGCGCCGAAGGGACCGGGGATACAGGCCGTTCCCCCTTCGGCCATGGGAAAGAAGATGTCGATAAGCCGGCATTGCGTCAGAAGCTGGGTGTCGGGAAGAAGGCGCTCCTCGTAGGTGCGCATCGGCATCTTGACCGGCCACTCCTGTTTGAGCGTCACATTCACTTCCTGTGCCGACTGCGAAGAGTCGGTGCTTTTCAGGATCGCGATGGTATCGTTGACCGTGTACTGACCCCGGGGTTTAATTTCCTTAACTTCCCATGTCCCCAGCAGTCTGAGCGGCGTCATGATCGGGTGCGGGAAGAGACCCTCCGTCACCTGTCCGAGGTAGTGCCCCGGCCTGACCGGAGTCCCTGCCTCGACCATCGGCTCAAAATCCCAGAGTTTTTTTTGATCGAGGGCTGGAAGATACTGCCCCCTTTTCAGAAAGAAACCCTGATCGTTCACCAGTTCCTTGAGTGGGTTCTGCAAGCCGTCGTAAATCATGCCCAGCATGCCGGGACCCAGCGAGGCTGAGAGCAGCTCGCCGGAAAAATCGGCCTGATCGCCGACCTTCAGACCTGTTGTGCTCTCAAAAACCTGGAGGTCGATCTGCCTGCCGCGTATCCGGATGACCTCCGCCTTCAACGGCACGCCGTCGCACATCACATACGCGACCTCATTCTGTAGAACCTCCCAACCCTCATCGACTTCACAGGTAACGAGAGGACCATTCACCGCCACAATTCGACCATGTGTGGGACCATTCACGTTGAACCTCCATGCCATAAATAAGTCTCGATATCGAAATTTTCGCTGATTTTTTCCCAGCGAGAATAAAGCGCCGAACGCGTTACATAGGCCAACAGGGCATCGAGAGAGAAGCCTGAACTCCCCTCGAATCGATAGATCTGCCGAAGACGTTCTTCATCCAGATAACGTTCTGCCTGAAGTGGATTTTTCTGACTTTTTAATTGTGTAATGAGATTGGAGTAATCACGGGAATGGACGGCGCCAAGAATGGCATGATCGTCAATGTTTCCACCTTTTTCCCTGACCCGGATGGCCGCCAGACTTGACCGCAGTTCGATTTCCCAGGAAAGGTAATCGACCAGAAACTGGCATCCGAGACGCTCGGCAACGGCATGGGCATGGCTGTAATAGAGTTCCCAGAGCCGGTCATAGAGATAGGCGCGGTGAATGCCCCGTTCTTTTTCTTCGCGGAAGGCCCTTATGAAATCGGGCAGTTCCCTGTTGCCGGCCATGTCGTCCCGGGACAGCAGGCCCCCTTCGAGAAAGAGATCGCGTTTCTGATCCATCTGTTCCCAGTTGAAGGCGTCCACGCTCTGAATATGGGCGTAGGCAACCTCAAGATGTTCGGGATGGATATTTCTTTTGACAATACCGACGATCTCGCCAAAACCAAGCGACATTTTTTCTCCCAGGGCCGTAGGCATAGGAGGAAGCAGGCACATGAGAAAATAGTAGTTGCTCATGTTTTCCTAAGACTCCTCACGGGCAAAGAAATGTTTGCGGAAACGCGGCGAGCAGAAATTGGAGAAGGCTTCCACGAGACCTGAACTGAAGTTGAAGTAGGCGCCCTGCCCTTTTACGCCGATGTGAAAACCAAAGGTAATCTTATCGGTAAACTGCACGACCACAGATTCGGCCAGTTTTTCCCGGAATTTCTCACGAAACCAGGCTTCGAGTTCGGACTGATTCTGTTTGGGCAGCAGGATTTCAAGAGGCTGTTCCCGGCTCTGACTCTTAAGAAATTCGGTCAGAAGAATTTCGATCATGCGTTTGAGAAAACCGGCGTCGCCGAGTGCGGATTTAATTTCTCCTTCCACAACGGGGGTTACAACCGCGGCATCGAGTTTCTCCTGAACCATAATGATAAAGTTGCGGGCGGCCGTATCCATATCGACCTGAAGTTGTTTCTGGACATTCTCCGCGTCGGTTTTGGCGGCGGTCCTTGATTTTTCCGCAGCAGCCTGCGCCTCCGCCATTATGGCAGCCGCCTGCTCCCTAGCGTTACGAACGATCTCGGCCGCTTCAGCCTTTGCCGGCGCCAGCACCTTTTCGCTCAGTTCCTGCGTGATATCTCCCAACTTTTTTGCCATGTTCATCCCCTTATGTCACGATTGATACGTCATACCCGGCATCAGAAAATCCACCTCTGCATGTCCACCTATTGTTAGCGTTAAAAAACCTGTTATCATAAACAAAAATGTTTTTATTTTTTCAGGGCGCCCTGTGAAAAGAAATGACCTTGATCGGCTAAGCTTTCCGGAGGGCATGTTCACGCGTCAAGCCCCAATATTCGCGGGCATTTGTGACATAGACCGTCTCTGAAACCTCTGATTTACAGCCCTTGCTTTCCAAGTCTCTAAAGCAACGTTCACAGGAAAACCGGGGATGATCGGAACAGAACATGAATCTGACTTGTAAGCGTCCATTGATCTCCCGTTTGAGTTCCGTATTATTGGAATCCGCTTCAGATCTTCATCCGTTTTCATAATCCGATGCATTTTGATGCCGCTCTGTTTTGGCATCAGAATGCCGAGGCTGACAGGGTCGGGATGTTCATCCTTGACAAGCGAGAAACTTTCTTCTTCGTTTCGCGCCAGGAGAGGAATGAAATTATGATCTTCGTGGACTGTTTGAATGAATGCTCTTCTATCGGGATTGTCATCGACCGGGAGAACCATTTTGGGCATGCGAACGTCTCCTTACATAAACGCTTCATCAATATGCCGGCAGCGAACGAGACAATCATTCTCTACCCCGGCAGGGAATCTTCATGACAAATGGAGATCCCTCCCCCGGCCGGGGTTCAACGTCGATTGTTTCACCGTGTTCAAGAACGAGCTTTCGCGTTTCCAGGAGACCGAGCCCCGTTCCTCTTTCCAGCTTTGCACTGAAAAAAGGCTAGAGTTTCGCTCGGACCACGCAGCTCATTCCTGACCCATTGTCCGTAACCTCAAAGCGTATCATGTTGCCATCTGCTCGGGCGGTCCTGACAATTCCGCTGTGCGAGATATCAATCCCAGTATCGTAGAACCAGGCATCGATGGCATTTGAAACAATGTTCAAGAACGTTCGATGTATGGCGTTCGAATCCATCAACACTTCACCAACCGATGGATCGAACTCCCTGACGAGGGCCACTTCTTCTCAAGCATTGTCTTCCATAAGCTCGCAGATATCTTCGTCCACCTCGTCGGGCAATCAACTCTGAAAGTCCGGTTCCCATTCCTTTGAATAGGATAGGAGGTCCTGAACCAGAGAGGATATCCTGTCAATGTTCCGCTGGAGACATCCCAGCCGGCTCTTATCTTAACCACATCACTTTTGTCAAGTCCTATGTTCAAAATGTACGTGCCGCCTCTCAGACCGGCGAGAATGTTCTTGATATAATGGGCGAGTCGCGCCGTTGTCTGACCGGTGGCTGCAAGTCTTTCCAACTTGACGAGCTCCGACTGCAGACGATTTACTTCCCGCAGGTCCCTAAAATACCTCTTCTCCCGACAACACGCGAACCCTCGTAAAGAAGGGCGTCGGTTACAGGGGCAGGACCTTTTCGCAATCCGTTGCAGTGACGATGATTTTCTTGCCGCTAATTGCTGCCACGAACCCTCTCTCCGTTCCAGGTCTGTCAAGACGAAGCCTCTTGTCCAGACAGGCATCAACCTTTCAGTGTTTCGTAATTCTATCAAGGGCATGCAATATAATCATCGCCCCTTTGGCAAAACAGACAACCAGGGCGCAACGGCCGCAAAAGATTTTTGACTTACCGGTTCCTTTGTGCTACAAGAGCGGCTCGAATCCGGGGGGGATCGGCTACGGGAGCAGACCGGAAGGCTGCGCGTCGATGACATTCATCTCGCTTTGCAGTGAGCGACGTCATGCCGTCTAATGATTCGAACCCGGGGATAGCCTCTCTCATCCCTCGAACATCGCGATCGGATCTTAGTTGCCGCCTTCGGCATGGGCGGCGCTCAATCTTCATATATGTAAATTCACCTTTAAGGAGAGTAAGCCTTGCTAAACGAAGTGATTGAAAACACGAAGCTGTCCGACATTGTGGTACGCATGGTGATTGAGGCGCCGGACATTGCCGACACGAGAAAAGCCGGCCAATTCGTCGTGCTCATGATCGACGAAAAAGGAGAACGCATACCGCTGACCATTGTGGACTCCGACGCCGCAAAGGGAACCCTCGCAATCATCTATCAGGTTGTAGGAAAAACGACGGCGCAACTCGCCGAGATGAGAGCCGGAGACAGGCTCTTCAGCGTTCTCGGCCCGCTGGGTCGTCCTACGGAAATCGAAAACTTCGGCACGGTCGTCAGTGTCGGAGGCGGCGTCGGAATCGGTGTAGCATACCCGATAACGAAGGCTCTGAAAGAAGCGGGGAACAAGGTTATTTCAATTATCGGCGCCCGTACAAAGAACATCCTCATCCTGGAGGAAGAACTCAAGGCCATCAGCGACAAGCTCCTCATATCGACGGACGACGGCAGTTACGGCCATCACGGTTTCGTGAGCGATATCCTGCAGAACCTCATTACGTCGGGAGAAAAAATCGACAGGGTCTATGCCATCGGCCCGGTTCCGATGATGAGAGTTGTCTGCGAGGTAACGCGGCCCCATAAAATCCCGACTGTCGTGAGCCTGAATCCAATCATGGTGGATGCAACCGGGATGTGCGGCGCCTGTAGAGTGGCCGTCGGCGGTAAAACCCAATTCGCCTGCGTCGACGGACCGGAATTCGACGGACATGAAGTCGATTTCGCACTCCTCGCGACGCGCCTGAGAATGTACTGCGACCAGGAAAAACAAGCTACGGAAAGCACGAGGTGCACCTGTCATGAGCGATAATCCAACGAAAAAGAAAGAAAAAATTCCCCGTCAACCGATGGCCGAACAGGAACCCCAGGTCCGGCGTCACAACTTTGACGAGGTTCCATTCGGATATTCCGACGAGGTTGCGCTGTTGGAAGCGCAACGATGCCTTCAGTGCAAGAAGCCGCCCTGCATGGCGGGATGTCCCGTTGAAATCGACATTCCCGGTTTTATTAAACTGGTCGCTGAAGGCGATTTCATCGGAGGGGCCAGGAAAATCAAGGAAACTAACACGCTCCCCGCCATATGCGGCCGGGTCTGTCCTCAGGAAACGCAGTGCGAAGTGGTCTGCGTCCTCGCAAAGAAGGGCGATCCGGTAGCCATCGGAAGGCTTGAACGGTTCGTGGCCGACTACGAGCGGAAATCGGGCGATATACAGATTCCGAAAAAGGCGTCCTCGTCGGGCAAGCGGGCAGCCGTCGTCGGTTCCGGTCCCGCCGGGCTGACCATTGCCGGAGATCTTGTGAAGATGGGGCACGCTGTTACGATCTTTGAGGGTCTCCACAAACCGGGCGGCGTTCTGATCTACGGCATCCCTGAATTCCGGCTCCCCAAGGCTATAGTCGATGCAGAGGTTGATTATCTGAAAAAGCTGGGGGCCGAAATCCGTCCCAATGTGGTTATAGGCCGTGGAAAGACCGTCGATGACCTCTTAGCCGAGGGCTACGACGCCGTATTCCTTGGCGTCGGCGCCGGCGCTCCCGTCTTCATGAACATTCCCGGTGAAAATCTGAGCGGCATTTACTCGGCCAATGAGTATCTAACCAGATCAAACCTCATGAAAGCCTACCGTTTCCCCGACTACGACACGCCCATCGCTCTTGGAAAAAACGTTGCAGTCCTCGGCGGGGGCAACGTCGCTATGGACTCTGTGCGAACAGCTCTGCGCCTCGGGGCCGACAACGCCTATATAGTCTATCGCCGGTCGAAAACCGAACTGCCTGCCAGGATCGAAGAAATTCACCATGCTGAAGAAGAGGGAGTGCAGTTCAAATTCCTCACCAACCCCGTGGAATTCATTGGCGGCGAGAAGGGCTGGGTGACGGGGATGAAATGCATTCAGATGGAACTGGGAGAACCCGATGACTCCGGTCGTCGGCGACCGATCCCCATCAAGGGTTCCGAGTTTGTCATCGATGTGGATATGGTTGTTGTTGCAATCGGCACGCAGGCGAATCCGGTCGTTCCGGCCACAACGCCGGGACTGGAAACGAACCGCTGGGGTTACATTGTCGCCGACCCCCAAACCGGCGCCACAAGCCGAAAAGGCGTATACGCGGGAGGCGACATTGTACGGGGTTCCGCCACGGTAATAGAAGCCATGGGCGACGCCAAGAGAGCTGCCAGGGCAATAAACGAATATCTCAAGACTCTCTGAATCGCCGCATTCTGAAATCAAGAAACATCAGAATTAACCCGTTCGGTTTAACCGAGCGGGTTAATTCTTTATTACAGCACCGCAAATGACCGGACTCAGCCGTTCTTTCGCGTCCAGTCGTAAGGAATGTCATTCTCGTGGGGATGTACTCTGAATTCGTCGGGATCATCGTACCTGTACTGTTCAGTCGGCGTGTTGACGACGATGGCTTCATCCTCGGAGATGCATTTAAATCCGTGGAAGACATACGGCGGTATGTGGAGCAGTATAGGGTTATGATCGCCGGCAAAGAACTCGTTCACTTCACCGAACGTCGGCGACGCCTCTCTGCTGTCGTAGAGAACGATTTTCATCATGCCCCGCACAACGGCCATGTTGTCGGACTGCCTTTTGTGGTAATGCCAGCCTTTGACGACTCCAGGATAGGCCGTCGTCATATAAACCTGTCCGAACTGCTCGAAGATTTCATCATCGGAACGAAGAATTTCCATTAAGCGTCCCCGTTCGTCCGGCATCACTCGAAGCCGTTTGATTTTTACACCTTCAATCATTTTTCTCGCCTTTCCCCGATGCTTCGCAAGGGATTCAGAGTTTATTGGCCCCCGTTTCGGCTACCCTGTTTGTGGCGTATTTAAGGGAGTCAAATGTTCCCGCATCGGTCCACCAACCTTCAAGGATTTCATAGGTTATTATCCCTTCCTTGATGTAGTGATTATTCACGTCGGTTATCTCCAGTTCGCCCCGGACTGACGGCTTTAATGTTTTGACCACATCGAAGACATTGCTGTCGTACATATACACGCCGATTACCGCGTAGGACGATGCAGGATGCTCCGGTTTCTCGTCAATCCTGACGATCTTGCCGTTTTCAAAAGCGGGAACGCCGAAGCGATTGGGATCGGAAACCTCTTTCAGCATTATTTTGGCGCCTGATTCCTGTTTAATAAAATCCTGAACGGCCTTCCGGATATTTCCTTCGATTATGTTGTCGCCCAGCACGACAATAATCCTGTCTTTGTCCGCAAAGTACTCCGCAAGAGCCAATGCTGCGGCGATGCCGCCCTCGCCCTCCTGATATGTGTAGTTGAGATGCTTCAGGCCGAAAGCCTTCCCGTTTCCCAGGAGCTTGAGAAAATCACCGGCGCTGTTGCCGCCGGTAACGATCAGTATTTCCTCAATACCGGCGTTTACAAGAGTCTCTATGGGATAGTAGATCATCGGCTTATCGTACACGGGAAGCAGGTGCTTGTTCGTAACCTTTGTCAGAGGATGCATTCGCGTTCCCAAGCCGCCGGCCAATACGATTCCTTTCATGCAGTTCTCCTTTCGCTAAAGAACTATAATTGAGTGCCTAATAACGCACTTCAATGTATCATCTTTCAGGCAGCGACCTTTCTGCATTCGCTCACATCCGAAACATCTCTTTATGAGAAAGACAAGGGAGTGTGCTTAAAATACATAAAAACTCTCTGAACCTTGAATACATTACTATCCACACAATAGCCCTTAATGATCCCATTCCCTGTAGAATAGTTGAAGGCAACTTCATATATGCATTGAAGTTTCTAATCGTAGATCAAAAAATTCGCCTTACTACCACAATTATACTGAGGATTTTCCAGTTTCACTATCGCACGTCTAGAGGACCTTAATGAAATCTTCCTTTCCCATATGCTCATAATATGACAGATCATTCATTTTCAGACTATCTTTAACAAAACTGATTACATTATCATAGTTAAAAACAGCATCTACCTGATTGTAATAATTAGATAATATCCGCTTAGGCGTATAATGTTTATACTGACACTCGGCGCTGGCCAACGGGATCCCTTCTTCTTGAACGATTTTCATGATCTCCTGATCATTGTATTTCAGCAGAGGCTTAAAAATGGAAAGCCCGTCACTCAATGCAATATATGGATAGAAACGCTGAGATGTTTCAAAAAATCTTTGCTCGGCGCTCTTTTCCTTATGGCTTGTTCTGCCGTTTCCGGAACCATACACACCACCCACTAGGTACTCAATGGTGTAACTCACAATATCCCATAATGAAAAACTCAATATGATGACTATATCCTTGTGAATCTGGTCAGCTTTCCCCAAGTATTGGAAAAGAAATGCCCTCTTGATCATATGGCAAACATAGCAAGGATTTCTTCCTTCTGCCTGTGCCTCCGACAGGAGTGAATCCGGCCTGTCCAGATTATGCCATTGAATATTTACATTCTTTGCCCGCCAATAGCCGTCAAGTCTCTGAATATCTGACTCCGGGAAAACTTGCCTGGGAAAAACAGCGGCACTCGTCTCGAAGTCAAATCCGAATTCTTTGCCTGCTGATATGAGAAACCACAGTATGACCGAACTGTCCTTCCCCCCTGTGTACAGCATATAAATCTTCTTGCCTGGGAAGGTTTCCAGCACTGCCCGATTTTCATTCTTCCATGTGATATAATTCAGACTCATCCTTCACTCTCCCATGTCATGATGACAACCTGGTTTATTCCAACATTCGCCATATCAAAATTAAAACAGTCAAAGATAGCTTTAATCTGAGACTTTGAGTCAAATCTTTCATCCTTGCCGACCTGACTCGAGAGTCCTATCATTTCTGCTGTAAATTATCCATTCACAATCAGTAATTCAAGAATTTTCTTGGACCCGGGCAAGCAACAATAGACTATTCTTGCATTGTTCATACCTGGGAACAGCATTTTTAGACTGGGCAACATCACAATCGCTCAATCCAGAACTGAATGTCCGCAAATAGATTCCTGCTGGCTGCCACCTCCGCCATTTGAAACGAGATGTATCTGCTGTGTCTGACAATCTCCGCACCGATCTTAATCAGTTTCTTGAGCATTGTGCGTCAAATCTTTCAACACCGAATCACAAATTAATCAATACGCCTTCCTCCGGATTACGATACGGGATGAAACCTGCATCTTCAGTCACCGTAACCATGAAATTCCAGCCCGCGACTGCTATCAAAACCTACTTGCAAGTCTTCACCCTCTGGTTGACTCATATTTTGCATATTAAGTGTTTATTTTCTCTTGTAATTTAAGACCTTAAGGTTATTGAGAGACCTTCTTCAATCTTTATGTGGTAAATCCGGATTCAATCAGAAGGAACAAGAGTTAAACTCCGCCTACATATGCCGCATTGATGATCGTCAATAAAAAATACATCCGCAGCAACATATTTTTGTTGACAAAGGGTTCAAGAAACCACTATACATTTGACATTAATAGAGTTTTTCCATTTAAGACATAAATCATTGCCGTGCAAACTCAGGGGAAGGAGCAACCATGAACTTCGAGCTTTCAGAAGAACTGCGGATGTTGAAGGACATGGCATGTAAATTTGCCCAGAACGAAATCGCCCCCATCGCCCGGGATTGCGATGAACATGAGCGATACACGCCGGAAATCCGAATCAAGGCTGCAGAGCAGGGTTTAGTCGGAGCGTGGATTTCCGAGGACTATGGAGGCGCCGGCGTCGGAGTCCTTGGAAACACCCTTATCTCCGAGGAAGTAAGCAGGGTGGATATGGGAATAGGTCTCAATATCTGCGCCGCGTCCTTCGGGTGCGAAGCTCTCTATTATTACGGCACGGAAGAACAGAAGCAGGCGTACCTCCCTCCCGTATGCCGGGGAGAACAGGTGAGCGCCGGGGCCTTCACGGAACCAAACGCCGGCACCGATGTGGCGGGATACAAAACCCGCGCCGTAAGAGACGGCGACGATTTCGTCATCAACGGCACAAAGACATTTATCACGAACGGTTCCGTCTGCCACTGGATGGTCCTGCAGTGCATCACAAACCCTGAAGAGAAGCGTCACCAGAGCTTCAGCCAAGTTATAGTGCCCGCAGATTCCCCCGGCATAACGAGAAACAAAATTCGCGGGAAAATGGGCATTCGGGCAAGCGACACGGCTGAAATTGCCTTCGAAGATGTGCGGGTTCCTGCGGCAAACCTCCTGGGTAGCGAAAAACGGGGATTCTATCAGTTGATGCATTTTTTTGATGTAACGAGAATTATGGTGGCAGGGCAGGCTGTCGGACTTTCCCGGGCGTGCATAGACGAATCTATCAAGTATGCCAAGGAGAGAACGGCCTTCGGAACGCCGATCGGAAGCTTCCAGGCGACCATGACGAAGCTCACCGATATGGCAACGCGCCTCGAGGCCCTCCGCAACCTTGTCTACAAAGCGGCATGGCTCGTCGATTCTGGAAAACCCGATTATCATCTTGCCGCTATGGCGAAGTATTTCGGCGGCGAAACAGCGGTGTTTTGTGCCAATGCGGCTGTTGAAATTCACGGAGGCTATGGCTACATAGATGAGTATAACGTTCAGCGCTTTTACCGCGACGCAAAAATTCTGGAACTTTACGAAGGCACAAAGGAAGCGGAAATAATGACCATAGGACGCTATCTGCAGTCCTGAAGAACACCGGGTCGGCAGCAACGAATAACGAACAAACAGAAAAGCAAGGAGGGGATCATGACGCTGACAAAGGGAGAGATCGTTAAGAAGCTTCATGCAAATACCAGTTTCTCAAAGGAGCGTTGCGCCGAACTGGTTGAAGGCGTTTTCGAATTGATGAAGGGAGAATTGGCGCACAAGAACGATGTGCTGATCTCGGGCTTCGGCAAATGGTCCGTAAAGAAAAAAAGTCCCCGGAAAGGGCGCAATCCGCAGACGGGCGAAGAACTTATGCTTGATTCGAGACATGTCGTGACTTTCAAGTGCTCAAGGAAGCTGAAAGAAACGGTAAACGTATAGCAGCAGACGTTCCATAAGCGAATACATGTATATTAGGCGACGCACTATGATAGACTGCCGATAAGGTCGGAAAGCATGGAAGTTTATGACAGTTGCGGAGTCCGGTGCTGACACTCATGAACGAAACAAAAGCAGGCATCGCACTGAATTCAGCGCCAGACGTTGTCACGCAGGACAGTGGGGCGCCCTCTCTTCCTCCATGGCTCTTTCAACACCGTGAGATTGTTCAGAACTTTTCGAATTCGCTAAAACTCCGAAAAGAAAAAATAATTAACATAATTAACCATGCCCATTTCATCGATCGGCATCTGTATGCCTGCTTCGGTCATCCCACATACGATGAGGGCATTCTACTCACCGTATCGCCAGAACCCTGTATCGGCAGTTCAGTTACCTGCAACTGGCAGGATCAATCGATTGCATCTCTTAAGATTGGAGATTATCACTTCCAATACCTGATCATCCCCAATAATGGGTCGATTGTTGTTTCGCCGGCCACCGTCCTGTCAATGAACGAACAAAGCCTAACATTAACTTTGCCCGAACAAAGTTACTCCCTGGACCAACGAAAAACGAAACGTCACGGATGCTCGGAAATACCCGCCGAGATTGTGCAAAGCGGCATTCTGGCCAAAGGAATCCTGATGGACTTCAACCCGGAGGGCTTCCGTATTCTCATTACGTCGGATCATTCGATGCCCCGGCAATGGTACAATCCCGAGATTCCTGCAATCATTCACTTGCGCGTGGGCAATCATCTGTTATTTGCAGGACCCTGCCGGCATATCCGCGAACGCAATCATTCCAGAGGGACTGAACTTGTCTTTGCCCCTGACGAAAGGCAAATCATCCGTTTCCAGAAGAAAATAATTCGAAACCCGCGGATTACATTGATCCCACAACCACTGGCTTCCTTTCGGCACCCTTTTTTCCGGAAAATGATCCAACGGGAAATTGTCGATATTTCCGCTGCGGGATTCTCCGTTATCGAAAAATGTCAGGATAGCGTTCTCATGCCGGGTCTTATCATTCCGGAACTCTCAATAATGTACGCAGGCGCCATGAACCTCAAGTGCTGTTGCCAAGTCATCTATCGACGATGCGAGGGAAACCAAGCAATGTGCGGCATCGCAATACTGGACATGGATGTTCCAACTTATTCGCAATTGACGCAACTCATAAGCCAGACAAGCGATCCCCACGCATTTATTTCAAACAATGTGGACACCGAAAACCTCTGGGAGTTCTTTTTTGACGCAGGTTTCATTTATCCGGAAAAATACCATCACATACAGATGCACCGGGCTGAATTCAAAAAAACCTACGAAAAACTTTACCACGGCAAGCAAGACATTGCCATTCACTTCACATACGAAACCGATGGTCGCATTTTTGGACATATCGCGATGATCAGAGCCTATGAGTGCGCATGGATGATACACCATTTTGCGGCCCGTCCCATGGAGGGTCATGTCACCGGATTCCAGGTGCTGAAACAAATTATTCATTGCATTAACGGACTCTACCGGCTGCCGTCTGCCCAGATGAACTATGTAATGACCTATTTCCGTCCGAACAACCGAATTATTGACCGTGTTTTCGGTGGATTCGCCCGGGAACTGAATAATCCTCAAGGTTCCTCCTTAGACAGGTTTTCCTATCTGACCTTCCATCGCCATGGTTCATCACAGAACCTGCCACCCGGATGGAGTATCGACGATTGTTCAAGCATGGATCTCTGGAAGCTTGATCTTTACTATAGAAATGTCTCGGGAGGCCTTCTCCTCGACGCTATCAACTGGGGCAAGAAAAAAGTCGGCGCGGATTCCGTTGGGGACACGTACGCTCGTCATGGCTTTATCAGACGCTGGAATACCTTTTGTTTAAAGAAAAACGGCAATATAGCGGCGGTTCTCATCGTTAATCAATCCAATCTATTGATCAACCTCTCGGATCTAATAAACGGCGTAAAGGTAATTGTTATGGATAGTTCCGAACTAACTTGGAATATTATTCAGGCGACCGTTTTCAATTTAACGCAGAACTTCCAAACAAACAACATTCCTCTCCTTATATACCCTTCAACTTTCACTGCGCAAAGGGGAATATCCACAGAAAAGGATTACGATCTTTGGATACTTAACACAGCGCACTTCGGCGACCGCTACCTTGAATACATGGAAAAGAGCTTTAGGATAAGACTTAACAAGGATCATGGAAAGCAAGCCTCTGTATAACAGCAGAATAATTCGTTCCTACTTTGAGTATCTTAATGTTCATTATCCAGAAATTGACATTTACTCTATTCTTAAAGAATCAGAAATTGGCGCTCAAGAGGTAGCCGATCAGGGCCACTGGTTCACCCAGGAGCAGATAAATAAATTTCAAAAAGTTCTGTCAGAAAAAACAAATAACCCTTCCTTGGCCCGCGAAGCAGGCCGCTATCTCGCCTCTGCCAAAGGATCAAGCATAATTCGCCAGTACTTCATCGGTTTTCTTACACCAATCACTGCTTACAGAGTGCTTGAAAAGGCAAGCGCTACCATAAGCCATCACGTAAATATACAAACCAGAAAAATCAATGACTGTTCCGTAGAATTGACAGTTTTTACAAAACCCGGAGTAAAAGAAGGACCATTCCAGTGTGAAAACCGTCAAGGAATGTTTGAAGGGCTAGCCACAGTTTTCACAAAAAATTACGCCACAGTTGAGCATACATCCTGCATTCATCGGGGAGACAAATGTTGCCGCTATATCGTTTCTTGGGAAAAGGTTTCATTCGTTCTATGGAAGCAACTGAGTCGATATGTTTCGCTCGCTAGCGCGATCGCCACTGGAGGGTTGTTCTTCCTCCTCCCAACAAGCTACTGGATTATGGTCCTTCTTGCATTATTGCTCGCATCGTCTCTTGTCTTTCTTAATGCCGAAAGGCTCCAAAAAATCAATTACGCGACTAAAGTAACCACCCAAGGCGACATAGCAAACCAGCTAATTAATCAAATTAACCGTCGCTATAACGATGCGCTTCTTGTCCAAGAAATCGGTCAGGCCTTGTCACGAATCCTCGACATCGATCAACTGCTGCTGCATTTCATGAACATTCTTCAAAAGCGACTGGACTTCGACCGAGGTCTCGTCATGCTCGCAAATAACGAACGGACTCATCTGATTTATAAGGCGGGTTACGGCTATGACACAGAGGAAGGTGCTTATCTTCGACAGACAGCCTTTAATCTCGACAAACCAGGCTCCAAGGGAGCGTTTGTAGTATCATTTAGAGAGCAGCGTCCCTTTCTCATTGATAATGTAGATGAATTTAAGAACTCTCTCTCACCGAAGACTCTGCAATTCATCGAGCGCATTCAAGCCCAATCTTTCATATGCGTGCCAATCGTACACGAAGGAAAATCCGAGGGAGTGCTCGCCGTCGACAACATCCTGAGCAATAAGCAATTGACGCAAAGTGATGCAAACCTGCTCATGGGAATCGCCCCACAGATCGGTATTTTTCTTCACAATGCCCGCATGTATGAAAAAATCCGGGAAAACGAAGAATGGTTCCGCGCTATCAGCGAAAATGCACCAGATATCATTTACGCCCTGTCACGAGAGGGTTCTCTCACATATGTGAATTCTGCCTGGGAGGAAATTTTGGGATACCCTCAAAATACTGTTCTTAACCAGCCTTTTACAAACTTTATCCTCGAAGAGGATCTCAATAGTTACACTGAAACTTTCCGTAGGATAAAAGATAATCAGGAAACGGTAAGAAACACAACATTCACATTGAGAGACATCCATAATTCTCCCCGGCTGTTCAGCTTTAACGGCGCTCCTAACACCAATGACCGCGGGACGGTAACCGGTATTGTGGGAACCTTGAAAGACATTACTGAACAGCGCAATCTTGAGAACCAGCTGCAGCATGCCTCGAAAATGGAAGCCATAGGCACTCTGACCGGTGGAATAGCACACGATTTTAATAATATCATTCAGGCAATCGGCAGTTATGTCGAGCTACTAATGATGAGGAAAGCTGATCAAGATCCAGATTTCCGATACCTCGCCAATGTCAACTCTCTGACTCGACGCGCTACGGACCTCATTCAAGAACTTATGCTCTTCAGTCGCAAAGTGGAGAGCAAGCTTCATCCTGTGGATCTCAATGACGAGATCACCAATCTTTATGAACTCCTCAGCAATACAATTCCGAAAATGATTTCCATCAAGTTGAATCTTGAAAACGATCTCGCTTTCATCAATGGCGATCATTCTCAACTCGGACAGGTAATTATGAACTTGGCCGTCAATGCCCGTGATGCAATGCCCGAAGGCGGCATTCTGGAAATCATGACAAAGAATGTTTATGTGAACAAGAATATCTGGCCTGATGGAAATGAGATTATCAAGGAAGGCGCCTATGCGATGATCGGTGTTCGCGACACCGGTTGTGGAATGCACCAAGACACCGTCGAACACATTTTCGAACCCTTTTTCACAACCAAACCGGCGGGAAAAGGAACGGGACTTGGCCTGTCCGTAGTTTACGGCATCGTGAAGAACCACAGCGGCTATATTGTATGCGAAAGCGAACAGAGGAAAGGCACAACCTTCAAGATCTATTTGCCGGCCTTGGAAATACATGGCGAAGCGCCAAGAATCGCTGAGACTGCTAAGGCTGCCGCCACTGCAGGCGAAGGAACGATCCTTTTGGTCGATGATGAAGTTTCCCTTCTTGAAACGGGGAGGGATATTCTCAATCACTACGGATACACTACATTGAGCGCCTCAAGCGGCGAGGGGGCAATAGAGATTTATAAAAAGGAAGGAAGCAAAATAGACATCATCATGCTTGATCTAATCATGCCGGGCATGGGAGGAGAACGGTGTCTCAGTGAGCTCCGGCAGATCGATCCGGAAATCAGGGTCATCGTTACAAGCGGTTATTCTGCTAATTTTCAAATAGATGGCCGCTTTGACAAAACCATTACATTCTTTCTCAATAAACCATACCGAATCGACGATCTCATCAATAGCATTCAGACCGCACTGGCGACTCGACCAATATCATCCATTCAGTAAATGTTGCCCTTGCAAATAATGAGCGCTGTATAGGTAAATCTCCGAGGATCTCGAAAGAACGACTCGAAAGCACGGACAAAACCTTCATACCCCCCGGGATATCCATCAAAAATATCTTTAAGTCTGCGTGCCGCCACCTCGACTTTTTTCGTCCAGTTAAAGAAGTCCTCGTTTCTAATTTCCCCGTAAATGAGATGATGCGGCATCAGCGTTACCTGAATATCTTTGAAACCGTTATCGTAGAGATATGAATAGAGCTTACGGCCAGCATAGGTATCGAAATCGTATCGTTCATCAAGAGCTTCCATGAGCCGATGGAGGAGATCTCTCATGGAAGGCGTTACTTCATAGTGATTGAGACAGTTGTGATCAAGATCTAATAGGCAAAGAACTCCTCCCGGCTTCAATATATGCTTCAGGTTTTCAATAATAACCTTACCCTTCTTTCTGTGATGTTCCAAAACAAAACGCACCCATATGACGTCAAAAAATCCAATGTCTGGGAGCGGTTCCCGGAGATCATGAAGCAGATATTCGATTTTTTGTCCCTCGCTGTAGTGTTTCTGGGCATATGCAATTCGCTGAGGAGAATAATCTATTCCCATAACGCTTCCATTCGGTTGAACCATTTCATGGAGAATCGCCGAAGTTTTTCCAGGACCGCAACCGGCATCAAGTATTCGCATACCCGGTTCGATGCCGCACCATTGTGCTTGTTCGCGCACTGCGCCGCTATTGGTCTTTATTTCGAGGCGAATCGATTCTTCACTACTTTCCATTAGATAGCAATCAGATTTCTCATTCATTATAGAACACAAGATCCTTTCGTGTTGCTGCAATACAGCTCATTTCCTCATTCCCGTATCGCTACGTTTATACCAGGGAAATCTCCTGATTAGAAAACCGGCTTATCCCAGGTCAATTCGACAGTTCCGAAAATACCTCCAAAACTGAGAAGCAATTTACCGGAAGGTGCGCCAGCCTGCATAGACTTGATGGCCGGGGCGGGAAAAGAAATGCTGTAGAATTTTCCATGATAGGGATTCACAAAGGGGAATAGTTCCGTTACAAAGGGATTTCGTGCATTAATTTCATGAAGATCCTGCGATTTAATTGCGGGGTCCCTATCGCTTGATAGAAATACTCGCCACGGAGATCGAGCATCGGCAAAATCATTCATCTCCCGGTCGGGCGTGTAGGCGTAAAAGAAAAATTCAATAGAATCGGAGGATTGATAAGACATGGCAGGAACTTCGACATCCCGTTCCATTTGTTGGCCCCTATAAAGACGATCAAGCTCCGCCCTGTAAGCATTCCGAAAAGCAGGCGATTTATATACAGCCGTTACCTTCAAGCGAGTTTCAAATTGGGAAAAGAGGGTCTCCTCGCGGGTCCAGAGTGTCAGAATTTTCCTGTATTCTTCCGACAGACCCTTGCGCGTAGCCACATCTGCATAATCCTTGACCACGGCGCAACCGGCAATGACGGTTGCAGCCAGTAAAATAAGCATCGATTTATTTCGCATTATCATCACCGCCGAACACACGCTGAAATATGCAGTCAACATTGCCGAGGAAGTTTCTCACATCGAAGACGCTTTCGATCTCCCCTTTCGTGAGCCGCTTCGAAACATCTGCATCATCAAAGAGGAGCCCCTTGAAATCCCTTGCCTCTTCCCATGCCGTCATGGCATTTTTCTGAACGATTCTGTATGCATCCTCCCTGCTCATTCCCGTTTCAATCAGCTTCAGTAGGACAAGCTGCGAAAAGATGACGCCATGAGTCATATCGAGATTCGAAAGCATCCGCTCTTTATTAACGACAAGTCTGCCAATCAGATTCGTGATCCGATAGAGCATAAAATCAAGGAGAATCGTGGAGTCAGGTCCAATCAAGCGCTCCGCCGAAGAATGACTTATATCCCGTTCATGCCACAATGTGATGTCCTCGAGCGAAACAAGGGCGTAGGAGCGCATGAGCCGGGCAAGACCCGAGAGATTTTCGGAAAGAATGGGGTTGCGTTTGTGGGGCATGGCAGACGAACCCTTTTGCCCCGGAGAGAAATATTCCTCGGCCTCGCGCACTTCCGTGCGTTGGAGCAGCCTGATCTCCGTAGCAATTTTTTCCACCGAGGAGGCAATGATTGCCAGCGTCGTGAAATATTCGGCGTGGCGGTCGCGCTGAATGATTTGCGTCGATGCCGGCGCCGGCTTCAGCCCAAGTTTCTCGCAGACATATCGCTCCACGAAAGGATCGACGAAAGAAAAGGTGCCTACTGCGCCGGAGATTTTCCCGTAACTGATTATTTCCTTGGCCCGAAGGAGCCGATTGCGGTTCCTCTGCATTTCCTGATGCCAGACGGCAAGCTTGAGGCCGAAGGTGATAGGCTCTGCATGAATGCCGTGGGAGCGCCCGATCATGACGGTTTCTTTGTGTTCTAAGGCCCGCCTGCGGATCACATCGATCAGTCCGTCGAGGTCATCTATGAGTATGTCCGCCGCCTCTTTCAGTAAAACCGCGAAGGACGTATCCAGAATGTCCGACGATGTCAGACCCATGTGGATATAGCGGCCTTCCTCTCCAACTTTTTCCGCAACGGACGTAAGAAAAGCGATAACGTCGTGCTTCACCTCGCGCTCGATCTCGTCGATGCGCCCTATGTCGAACCCCGCTCGTTCTTTGATCTTCTGAAGGGCCGGCTTCGGCACGGCGCCAAGTTCGGCCAGCGCCTCGCAGGCAAGGATCTCAATGTCGAGCCAAGTCTGGAACCTTTTTTCATGGCCCCATAGGGATGTCATGATTTCCCTGGAATATCGCGGTATCACTGCATACCTCTCTTCTATGCGGACATAATGGCCCAGAACGCGTCCGCAATCTCAATTCTTTTGAGAATGGGCCGCAGGGACCGTTCGAATCGTTGAAATACTAGTATGGGTTCTCTTGGAGAGTCAAGAAAATTTCCAATCTTTACACGGGAAGAAAAATAATCTTGACGATATATAGTAGCAGGACTAATATGAGCCACAATATATTGTGGCATTTGGGAGAAAAGAACCGTGCATAGTAAAATCCTCAAAAGGAACGGCGAACTTGTCAAGTTTGAAGCCGGCAAGATCACAAGCGCCATTGCGAAGGCCGGCGCCGCTACCGGAGAATTCGACGAAAAGACGGCGGGACGATTGACCCTGAAGGTTCTCGCAATGATCGGTCAGTTGTATGACGGCCGTTTATTTAGCGTAGAGGATGCACAGGATATTGTGGAGGAGGTTCTCCTCAGCTCCCCCTACCGCTCAACGGCAAAGGCCTACATCATATACCGGGACCAGCACGCCCGCCTCCGTGAAATAACCAGCAAAATGGAAGTGGAAATGGTCGACCAGTATCTCCAGAAAATGGACTGGAAAATAAACGAAAACAGCAATATGGATTATTCGCTCCAGGGGCTGAACAATTATATTTCCTCGGAAGTCAGCAAGGCATACTGGCTGAATAAGATTTACCCTGCCGAAATCAAAAACGCACAGGCGAACGGCGATTTTCACATTCATGACCTGAGCCTGCTCTCTGTCTACTGCGTTGGTTGGGATCTTCAGGATCTCCTCATGGAGGGTTTTCAGGGTGCATCGGGAAAAGTGGAAAGCAGGCCGGCCAAGCATCTCCGAAGCGCTCTCGGTCAGATCGTGAATTTTTTCTATACCCTTCAGGGAGAGGCGGCAGGCGCTCAGGCTTTCTCCCATTTCGACACGCTTCTGGCGCCTTTCATCCGTTACGACAAACTGACATTTCCAGACGTGAGGCAGGCGCTTCAGGAATTCATCTTCAACATCAACGTTCCCACCCGTGTGGGTTTCCAGACGCCCTTCACGAACGTGACTCTTGATGTGGAAGTGCCGAGCTTCTTAACCGATCAAAGCGTCATCATCGGAGGCGTTCCCCGGGCTGAAACCTACAAGGAATTTCAGGAAGAAATGAATATTTTCAATCGCGCCTTCCTGCAGGTTATGGCCGAAGGAGACGCCAAAGGACGGGTTTTCACATTCCCGATTCCCACGTACAGCATAAGCCGCGACTTCAAGTGGGACAATCCGAACCTCGATTATCTCTGGGAAATGACGGCAAAGTACGGCGTCCCTTATTTCTCCAACTTCGTCAATTCCGACATGAAGCCCGAGGATGCCCGGAGCATGTGCTGCCGTCTCCGGATCGACAACCGCGAATTAAACAAGCGTGGAGGGGGGCTCTTCGGATCGAACCCTCTGACGGGATCGATCGGAGTCGTCACAATCAACATGCCCCGCATCGGGTTCCTCTCGGAAACAGAAGAAGAATTCATGAATCGCCTCGAGAAATTCATGAATCTTGCGAAGGAAAGCCTCGAAATCAAGCGGAAAGTCCTGGAGAAATTCACAGACGGCAATCTCTATCCCTACACAAAATATTATCTACGCACGATCAAGGAGCGCTTTAAAGCTTACTGGAAGAATCACTTCTCCACGATAGGACTCGTGGGGATGAACGAAGCCTGTTTGAACCTGCTGGGGAAAACAATAGCCACTGAGGAAGGTCAGGAATTTTCCAAGAGAGTCCTCGATTTCATGAGAGAAAAGCTCCTGGAGTTTCAGGAGGAAACGGGAAATAATTACAATCTGGAAGCGACGCCCGCCGAGGGCACCTCCTACAGTCTCGCCCGCATCGACAAAAAAAAATTTCCCGATATCATCTGCAGCGGCAACGGCAACGGCAATGGAGGTCCGGCGGCGACCGACAAAGTTTACTACACGAATTCTACGCAGTTGCCGGTCAATTACACGGATGACGTCTTCGAGGCCCTGGACATTCAGGATGACATTCAGCGCCGATACACCGGCGGCACGGTCTTCCACATCTTCGCAGGCGAGCGCATTCACGATTCCTCATCCGTGAAAGCGCTGGTGAAACGGATATGTGAAATGTACCGCCTCCCCTATTTCACCTTCTCGCCCACTTTCAGCATTTGTCAAAACCACGGATACCTGACCGGTGCGCAGGAAAATTGCCCCTCCTGCAGGCAACCCTGCGAAGTCTTTTCCCGCGTCGTCGGTTATCTGCGACCCGTAATGCAGTGGAACAAGGGAAAGCAGGAAGAATTCCATATGCGCAAAGTCTTCAGAATCTGATCCATGAAGATCGGCGGTTTTCAGCCATTCACGCTCATAGATTATCCGGGTCTTATTTCAGCAATTATCTTCACGCAGGGTTGCAACTTCCGGTGCCCCTACTGTCACAATCCGGAATTGGTCCTGCCTGAACGGTTTGGCCCTTTGGTGAGTGAAAAAACCTTTTTTCATTTTCTGGACAGGCGCACAGGCAAAATCGATGCAGTTTCGATCACCGGCGGGGAACCCCTCATCCAGTCCGATCTTATTGATTTCATTGCCCGGATAAAGGCACGAGGCTTCATGATAAAAGTGGATACGAACGGGTCAGTGCCGGATGCAGTTGAAGATCTTCTGAACCGTCGGCTCGTCGATTTCTGGGCTATGGATGTAAAAGCGCCCTTGGAACGGTACGGCGCCGTCGCCGGCGTTGCGGTTTCACCGGACGATACACTCCGGAGCATTAATCTTATTAAAACCTCGGGCATCGAGTACGAATTCCGCACAACGCTGGTGAAAGGACTCCTGAACGCCGTGGATCTTCTGGCTCTTGCAAACCTCCTGGCCGGCGCCAGCCATCTTGTTCTGCAACGCTTCGTCCCGTCGAAACACGTGAACGAACGTTACAGAACGGCGGAACCCTTTTCCGATGGCGAGATCGAAGAGGCCAGAGAAGTTCTTGCTAGAGAGATCGCACGGGTGTCCATTCGCTGACAGTGGGATTACCGGCCCGACAGGCGCCGCGGAGATACAAGGGTCTTCTGCCGACGGCTCCGGAAAAGCAGCCGTCTTGTCAATAGAAATAATATCTGATAGGTAGAAATCTGCTTTTTCTACCGTATTTTCCCGGCGGTTCCACATCCCAAAACGGTTCGGGACAGATTGAAGCAATTCCGCTTTAGAGGAACATAGAATGAATAACGAGGAAATAATAGAGCAGGGCCGTGAGGTTCTCAAGATCGAGGCGGAGAGCATTCTCAATCTGCTCGAACGGATCGACGAGAATTTCATCGCCGCAGTGGAAATGATATCCCGATCGAAAGGCCGCGTCATCGTAACGGGAATCGGCAAATCAGGCCTCGTGGGGAAAAAAATTGCGGCAACCCTCACCAGTACGGGCACGCCGGCCATCTTTCTTCACCCCGTTGAAGGTCTCCACGGCGATCTCGGAATCGTCACGAAAGACGACGTAATACTCGCTATATCGAACAGCGGCGAGACTCGGGAGTTGACGCTGATCATCTCCTGCGTCGAGGATCTCGGCGCCCCGCTTATCGCCTTTACGGGCAACGGAAACTCCACTCTCGCACGGTCGAGTGATATCGTCATCAATGTAGGCGTAACGAGAGAAGCCTGCCCCTTCGACCTGGCGCCGACGTCAAGCACGACGGCCACACTGGCAATGGGCGACGCACTTGCCGTCGCATTGATAAAGAAGAAGCAGTTCAGCAAAGGCGATTTCTACCGGTATCACCCCGGAGGGCACCTGGGCGATCGGCTCATGGCCCGGGTAAAGGATGTAATGCTGGAGGGAACGGATATTCCAAAAGTTCTCTCCGGAACGGGAGCCCTCGATGCCATCACAGAGCTCGACAATAAAAATTTGGGCTTCATTCTCGTCATCGGTCTGGACGATATGCTCCGGGGCGTTCTTACCGACGGTGATCTTCGTCGTTACATACGGCAGGGCGTCCCCTTCGAAGGCGTCACCGTGGACAGCCTCATGACGGCATCGCCGAAAACGATTGATGCAGAAGCGCCGCTCTCGCAAACGATCGAAGCGATGCAGAAAGACGAGATCACTTCCTTCGCAGTTGTCGACAATCGCGGACGGCTCAAGGGATGCATCCACCTCCATGACATTCTCGGTCGCGGAGGAACGGTTAAAATGTTTTCCTCTCTCTAAAAGCGGGAAACGAAGAGCATGTCCATTGATTCATCGAAAAAGAACAACTCAGGCAGGCAAACTGTTGAAATCCTGTGCGATACCCACCTGATAATACGGTGTTGCCGGTGCGGAACCAAAAACAGGATACCGCAAACGCGTCTGCGGGAACGGCCTCTCTGCGGTCATTGCAGCACGTTTCTCGATGAATTTATCATAACCTGCCTGGAGTGCGATGCGAAAAACCGGATTCCCGAGGAACGGCTTCTCCACAGGCCTCTCTGCGGCCGTTGCGGTTCGCCTCTTTACAAGGGAATGGCAGTGGACGTTACGGACGACAGCTTTAAAGAGGAAGCATTGGGCTTTCCCGGTCCCGTTGCCCTGTGTGTATGGGCGCCGTGGTGCGTCAACTGCCGCACCGTTGTTCCTCTTTTCGACGACATGGCGCCCCGCTACGCCGGCGGCATCAAGTTCATCAGAGTCCATTCCGATAAAAATCCCCGGCTGGTCCGAAGATACAATGTTGACCGCACGCCAACCATTCTTTTTCTCAGCGACGGAGCGATCGTGAAACGCCTGTCAGGCGCCGTAACAAAAGAAGAAATCGAGCGATGCATAGCGGCGATACACAGGGAAGAGAAGAGATAATGCCCCTGCCTCTGCGGGGCCGCCACAAAAGGAATCAAGAACGACCGTCATGAACGGTGAAAATTGCTTCAGCCCCAGCCGGTTGTTTCGCAACCGGCACGTCCAGACCATAACGGCAAGTTTGCGCTTCAGGGTTCACCGAAATTCCACGATGATCAGAAAATCCCGGCAATGCATCATCGACACAGGCGTCGGAACGCGCCTCCTGGGATTTCATTCTTCCCATGACCATAAGAATAGCCGAGGACTCGTCATACTGATTCATGGCTGGGAAGGAAGCTCCGACTCAGCCTATATTCTTCATAGCGGAAGCTTTTTTTTCGACCGGGAATACGATATATTCCGGCTCAACCTAAGAGATCACGGGAACAGCCATCATCTAAACGAAGGAATTTTTCACGGAGCGCTCATTGACGAGACGACGGGCGCCGTTGCCCGAATCGCCGAGATTGCCCGGGGCGGGCCGGTCTTCCTGATGGGCTTTTCCCTGGGCGCCAATTTCGCTCTCAGAATAGCGTTGCGCCAGTCTATCGGCGCCGTGGCCGGTCTCCGACGGGTTGTTGCCGTAAGCCCGGTTTTGGACCCATACCGATCGACCGTCATGATTGATGAGGGATTATTCCTGTACCGGGCTTACTTCATTAAAAAATGGAAACGATCTCTCCGGACAAAAGAGAAGCTTTTCCCCGATCGTTATGATTTTACCAATATTCTCGCCGCGACAAGCATCCTCCAAATGACGGATCGGTTAATCAGAGATTACTCGGACTTCGGCGACTGCCGAGATTATTTCAACCGCTACACACTGAAAGACGGAATTTTTTATGACCTGCAGGCGCCGGCGACTATCATCATGGCCGAGGATGACCCCGTCATCCCGCTGGACGCTCTCTATCGCCTCAAGGGAAACAGCTTTCTTAGCGTCGATGTCCGGCCATATGGAGGTCATTGCGGATTCATAGACCCCTTCCCCTTCGGCTGCTGGTACGAGCTCCATATTGAAAATCTTTTCACAAAGGACCTTTCTTCGTGACAACGAAGTCAAAAGAACGCTTCGAGATCGACCTGCTAAGAGACCGGCGGCGCTTTCTTACCCTTATCATAAACCGGTTCGAACATATACCCTCCGACTTCTCCGAACGATACCGATGGATAGGCGAGCATGCCGAATGGCGAGCGGCAGGAGTTCTGATTCCGCTCTTTTTCAGACACACCGACACGGAACGGGAAGAGCAAGGCGAATTCGTCTTTAAGCTCATCAAAAGGTCGTCGCGCGTTCCCCAGGGAGGCGATATCGGGGGTCCCGGGGGCATGATCGAACCCCTCCAGGATGGGCGTCGGGCGCACCTTATTGCCTGGGGCATCCCGCCTGTTCTCTGGGGAAGGCCTCGGAAGACCGTCCGGAAGCAGGGACGCGAGGCTTTCCGTCATTTCCTTCTCTTCGCAGCCGCGGCGCTCCGCGAAAGCAAGGAGGAAGTGAACCTCGGTCCGCTGAACATACGGCTTTTGGGCGCCTTGCCAACATATTCCCTTCGTCTGTTCACGCGAACGATCTTCCCCCTAGTCGGCTACATACGGCATCCCTGGGCGGCTGTGCCGAACGACGAGGTGGAGAAAATCGTCGATGTTCCCCTTTCATTGTTCTGCGATCCCTCCAATTACGGCATGCTCAGGCTTGCGGGGGAAGGCGACGCGCGAAACGAGTCTCCTGGTTTCCCGTGCCTTCTTTTCTCCGACAAAGGCACGGAAGAAATTCTCTGGGGAGCAACCTTCACGATCATCAGGTCCTTTTTCACGAATGTTCTGCAACAGGATCCCGTTCCTGAAACGCCGTTGACCATTGCCGAACGGACACTCCCACGGAACTATCTGACGGGAGATAACAGCTGAAACAAAGGAAGCCGGTCCCGCATCGACGGCCTCCGTTCGCCTTATTGGCAGACAATACGATCCTTGTTCGCTTCCAGGGTTTTCATTCCGATGCCCTGGACCTTCATGATGTCTTCGGGTTTTTTAAATGGTCCCTGGGTCTTTCTGTAATCAACGATCCTTTGGGCATAGGATGGCCCGATTCGTTTCAACTTCACAAGTTCTTCAACCGGCGCCGTGTTTATATTGATCGTACCTTCGCCCGCCGAGAGAGCAACGGCAGGCGCCAAAGAAATCAGAAAAAAACAAAGCATTGCACAAACAATTGCCCGTTTCATAATTCGCACATCCTCCTTCCGCAGAAGCAATTGATCGACCGGACCGCCGTGTAAGAATGCAGGGACTGACCAGCGGGAACGGTAGGACCGATTGCAGTGTTTTCCCATGCTCTTACAGCATGAGGATCGATGAGCTTTGCCGAGCGCTGCGGGACCGGCTCCGTTACGACATAGACCCCGGAAATGGAAATCCCGAAGAGAGCTGCTTCCGAGGCAAATCAGGTTAAAACTGTCAGAACTTGGAACAGGCTTTCAGGTAAAACGGTGCAGAAAGATGCTGCAAAAACTTGAAACGGCTTATGTATACACTATGCGGCTTTACTATTCAATATAATATGACCCGGAGATAATTTTATATAAATTGCATATGCTTAACAGCATTGCTTATTACATGATGCTCTGACTGATGAACGGATTATTTTTTATAGCCGTCGGGATGGGTCCGGCGCCATTCCCAAGCCGACCGCACTATATCTTCCAGCCTAACATGCGCGGGCGCCCATCCCAGTTTGTTTCGGGCCTGGTCAGATGAAGCTACGAGCACGGCCGGATCTCCCGCCCGGCGAGGCCCCATATCAAATGGAACGGTTCGCCCCGTCACCTCCTCTACCGTCCGCAGTACCTGCAGATTTGTAAATCCCCGACCGTTGCCGAGATTGAAGAGGGACTGCGGATGCTCATCGATCCGATCGAGAGCGAGGACATGGGCTCTGGCGATATCTTTAACATGAATGTAATCACGGACGCAGGTGCCGTCGTCTGTGGGATAATCCCGGCCGTTGATTCGCAGGGATTCACGTTTGCCAAGGAGCGCCTCCATGATTACGGGAATGAGAAGGGTCGGCTTTCTGTGGGCGTCGCCGAAACGTTCTGTAGCCCCGGCGGCGTTGAAGTAGCGCAGTACGATGAAAGCAATTCCCCGAGACTGGTTGTACCAGTGAAGAATCCTCTCGAAAAATAATTTTGACTCCCCGTAGGGATTGACGGGGGCGAGGGGGTGCCCTTCGTCCACGGGAATATACTGCGGCTCGCCGAAGACCGCCGCCGTCGACGAGAAAATTATCCTGCGGCAGCGGGCGGCCAGCATCGCATCGAGTAGGGCAATGCCCTTTGCGGCATTGTTCAAAAAATACCGCCCTGGATCGCGCATCGATTCCTCCACTTTCGTGTCGGCCGCGAAATGCATGACCGCATCGATTTCGCGCTCCCGGAAGATTCGATCGAGCATTGACCGGTCCCCGAAGTCGCCCTCGTAGAAGACCGCCTTCGCCATCAGAGCCTCCCGGTGACCTTCCTGAAGATTGTCAATAACGACGACTTCATGCCCCTCGGCCAACAGCTCTTCCACGCAAATCGACCCGATATAGCCTGCCCCGCCCGTCACGAGTATCGCCATAATCTAGCGCCCTTTCCAATAATGTACACAGCTATGAAGAAATTATACTGCGGAAGTAATCGATCGTCCTTGCAAGGCCTTCCTCCAGAAAAACCGACGGTTCCCAGTTCAACGCGCTCTTGGCCAGCGAAATGTCCGGCCGGCGCTGGAGAGGATCATCCTGAGGCAAAGGCTTGAAGACGATCTTCGACGAGCTGCCGGTCAGACGAATGACGTTCTCGGCCAATTCTAGAATTGTGAATTCGTCGGGATTGCCGAGGTTCACGGGACCCACAAAGGAATCGGGACAGTTCATCATTCTGACAAGCCCCTCAATCAGATCGTCGACATAACAGAAGGACCGAGTCTGGTTCCCCTGTCCGAAAACGGTGATGTCCTTCCCCATCAGCGCCTGAACGATAAAGTTGCTGATTACTCGTCCGTCATTGGGATGCATCCGCGAACCGTATGTATTGAATATGCGAACGACGCGGATGTTCACGCCGTTCTGACGGCGGTAATCGAAGAAGAGCGTCTCAGCGCAACGCTTTCCCTCGTCGTAGCAGGATCGCGGCCCAATGGCGTTCACGTTTCCCCAGTACGCTTCGGGTTGAGGGTGGACGGTAGGATTGCCGTAAACTTCGCTCGTTGAGGCTTGTAAAATCTTGGCCTTCACTCGTTTTGCCATGCCCAGCATATTGATGACGCCCATGACGCTCGTCTTCACCGTCTTCACCGGGTTGTACTGGTAGTGAATCGGCGAGGCGGGACAGGCCAGGTTATAGATTTCATCAACCTCCAACAGGATAGGCTCCACGATGTCGTGTCGTATGAGTTCAAAGTTCGGTTGTTTCAGAAGCGACTCAATATTCCTCTTAGAGCCTGTAAAAAAGTTGTCGAGGCATATCACATCATGCCCTTCGCCAATGAGTCGCTCGCAGAGATGCGAGCCGAGAAAACCTGCGCCGCCGGTTACGAGAATGCGTTTTTGATAGTGATATTTCATATCTCCTCACTGCTCCGGCGCCTGCCGCCATACAGACTCCCGTAATTCGATATTTGAATCGTTTGCCACATCAACGGCATACTCCATGGAATCTTCATTGTTTGTAATTTTTCCTTTTCAGGCGAAGTGGGTCATCGGCGGCTTGCCCACGGCATAGATATTGAAACCCATGTCGAAGAGCTTCTTTCGGTCGAGAATATTCCGGCCGTCGAAAATGAAGGCCGGTTTCGTCATGGAGTCGAAAATCCTTTCGAAATCAAGATCTTTGTAAAGATCCCATTCTGTCATCACCGCCAAGGCGTCCGATGCCGCCGCTGCTTCGTAGGGATCATCTATGAATAAAATTTCACCCTTCATGCCCGCGAGGTCCCTTCGCGCATTCTCCAGGGCCTTCGGATCCGTAATAACGACAACAGCCTGCTCTTCCAGCAGCTTGCGCGCTATATATATGGCAGGACTTTCCCTCGTATCGCCGGTATTCGCCTTGAAGGCGAATCCAAAGAGACATATCCTCTTATCGGCCAGGGTATTGAACATGGCCCGGAGCATTGTCAAGACGAAACGCTCCTTCTGGCACTCGTTGATCTTTATGACTCCCTCCCAATAATCAGCCGCCTCATTCAGACCGTAACTCCGGCAAAGATAGACAAGATTCATGATGTCTTTCTTAAAACAGGAGCCGCCGAATCCTACGCTGGCATTGAGAAATTTCGTTCCGATCCTGCTGTCGAGACCCACGGCTCTGGCCACTTCGGCGACATCGGCTTCCGTTTTTTCGCAAAGAGAAGCTATGGCGTTGATCGATGAAATCCTTTGGGCGAGAAAAGCGTTCGCGACGAGCTTCGAAAGTTCACTGCTCCAGATATTGGATGTAATTATTCGCTCTCGAGGGACCCAGTTGGCAAAGATATCAACCAATTCATTCCGGGCAGCAACACCCGTCGGCGTATCCCGTGAGCCGATGAGCACGCGATCGGGGTTTTGCAGATCCTCGATGGCGGAACCTTCGGCGAGGAATTCGGGATTCGAGAGAACCTCGAAATGGATGTTATTCTCCGCTCCCAGAATCCTCTCCATTGCCAGCGCCGTGCGGACGGGCAGCGTGCTTTTTTCGATTATTACCTTGTTCGATTGGGCGCATCGACGAATCTGGCGGGCCGTTTTTTCCCAGTACTGAAGATCCGCCGCCATGCCGGCGCCGGCGCCGTAGGTCTTCGTAGGCGTATTGACGCTGACAAAAATAATATCGTTCGCCCTGATTTCCCCCTCGATGTCTGTACTGAAGAACAGATTCCTGCCCCGTACTTCCCTGACGATTTCATCGAGACCAGGCTCGTATATTGGAAGTTCGTTTGAATTCCAGCGGGCTATTTTTTCATCATTGATATCGACAACGGTTATCTTATAATGCGGGCATCGCATGGCGATCATCGCCATGGTCGGACCGCCGACATACCCGGCGCCAATGCAGAGTATTTTTTTTGCGAACAACAGAGTAACTCCCCCCCCTTTGCGCTCCGGATTCGCGATCTGAGGCCTTCGAAATGTCGTATCGCCTGTCGCCTGACCTTACGCTTGTACGCCAAGCTTCCGGAAGTCTGGTTTGTTCATCATTTAATCGGTCAATTCAAACAGATGAATGTCACCACACATAGCATTCTCCCGTGACAATGGCAAATGGTAAAAAAAAAGAGCTCTGCTTTCTTCTCTCTCACCCATCTGAACAAGTCGCATGTTCACGGAGGGCGCCCGCCGAGCAGACATAGACTGCTCCACAGGCTCCACACACAAGGTTTTCTTCAAGACGTTCGCCGCAGCGGCAGACCCAGCCTGTGCGGCGCGCCGGATTCCCCATCACAAGGGCGAAATCCGGCACGTCTTTCGTTACGACGGCGCCGGCGCCCACAAAGGCGTATCGACCGACAGCAACGCCGCACACAATGGTGGCATTGGCGCCTATGGTCGCGCCTCTTTTCACCAAGGTGGGCCGCACTTCGGACATTCTGCCAATCTCGGCGCGGGGATTGTACACGTTAGTAAAGACCATCGAGGGCCCGCAAAAAACACCCTCTTCAAGAGTCACTCCCTTGTATATGCTTACATTGTTCTGAATCTTGCAACGGTCCCCGACCGATACGGCGGGACCGACAACTACGTTCTGGCCGATGGTGCAGCCTTTGCCGATCGTCGATCCCGCAAGTATATGAGAAAAATGCCATATCTTCGCACCTTCTCCGATAGACACTTCGTCATCGATTATTGCCGTTTGATGGACAAAATAGGGTTCTCCGTTCTCCGCGCCCCCGCCGGCATCCCCCCTGGTTGTTTCCCTTCCCGAAAGAAGGCTTTCCGTTGCACGCTCAAGAATTTCCAGAACCTCAATCGCGTTCCGGGCGTCGGCTATTTCAACGGGACGTCCATCAAGGCACTCCGTAAAATACGCAAGTTCTCTGTCGAGTGGAAGGGCTCGTTCGTAGGGAATAATCTCCGTGGCGCCTTCGTGTTTGATGGGTTCTCCCTGGACCCAATCTATTCCCTTCTCAAAAAAGAGGATGTCTTTGTCCTTCGAGGAATCCTCGAAGGACAGCATTCCTTTCGACCCGATGACAACGATCCGGTGTTCCTTGAAGGGATGGAGCCAGCTCACAAAGATATGGCCCACTCTGTTGCCCGGGTAGCTGAGAATTGTCATGGAGGAGTCATGGATATAGGGCTGAAGAAACATGGCGCCTCGGGAAATTACCTCGACGGGGCGGCTTTCCATGAAATATTGGAACATGGAGATGTCATGTGGTGCGAAGCTCCAGAGAATGTTCTCTTCCGTACGAACCGTCCCAAGATTAAGTCGATTGCTGTACATGTACTGGAGTCGCCCGATCTTGCCGGAATCGATCAGTTCTTTCATCCTGCGGATGGCAGGGTGAAAGAGGAGCACATGCCCCACCATCAGGAGGATTCCGCGCTCCTCCGACAGGCTTTTGAGATGGCGGGCTTCATCGATTTTCAACGCCAAAGGTTTTTCCACGAGGACGGGGCGCCCCTCGCAAATCAGGTACCGCGCAATCTCGTAGTGAGTTTCCGCAGGCGTCGCAACAATGAAACCGTCGAATCCCCGACCGACGGCATCTTTCACCGATGAAAAAGTGCGGGCCTCGGGATATTTCTGTTCGAACTCGCTCAGCACGGATTCATCCGATTCGACAATTCCTCCGAGGCGCCTCATGGAGTGAAGCGTTCTGATGTGGTTCCTTCCCCACCGGCCGGCGCCGACAACGCAGATTTTTTTCCCCACTTGTTCCTTTCTCCCTTTCGACATCCCGCTGAAAAAACAACGGACAGGACCGTCAATTGTTCATAACGTTATTCCGTAATAATCGGCATACCATTCCACGAACTGCTTGATCCCTGCCTCGACAGGGGTCTGAGGACGATATCCCACATCATAGGTCAGATCGTGCACATCGGCATATGTCATAGGAACATCGCCGGGCTGCATCGGCAGAAGATTCTTCTCGGCTTTTCGTCGCAGGCAGGTCTCCAGCACATCGATAAAACGAAGCAATTCCACTGGTGTGTTATTGCCGATATTATACAGCCTGTAGGGTGCGAAGCTCGTCCCCGGGTCGGGCCTCGAGCCGTCCCAGCTGGGGCTTGACTGAGGAATGCGTCCCATGATCCGGACGACCCCCTCGACAATGTCGTCGATGTACGTGAAGTCCCGCTGCATCCTGCCCTCGTTATACACATTGATGGGCTTTCCCTCCAGGATTGCTTTAGTGAAGAGAAAATAGGCCATGTCAGGTCTCCCCCACGGCCCGTAAACGGTAAAAAACCTGAGACCAGTACAGGGAATGCCATACAGAGCGGCATAGGAATGAGCCATGAGCTCATTTGCTTTTTTCGAGGCGGCATAGAGGCTCACCGGATGATCCACATTGTGATGAATCGAGAAGGGCATTGTCGTATTGGCGCCGTAGACCGCGCTGGAAGACGCAAAGACCAGGTGCTTCACGCAGGCATGGCGGCATCCTTCAAGAATATTGAGAAAACCGGTGCAATTGCTTGAGATGTATGCATGAGGATTTTCAATAGAATGCCTCACTCCCGCTTGGGCCGCCAGATTAATAACTATTTCGAACGGCCTGTCTCGAAAGAGATCTTCCATGGCCTGCCGGTCTGCAATGTCCTGACGGTAAAAGGTAAACTTTTCGTTTCGTTGAAGAATCCTCAGACGATCTTTCTTAAGTCCGGGATCATAATAATCATTGAGATTGTCGACGCCCACGACAATCCCGCCGTCGTCGAGAAGGCGCTTCGCCAGATGAAACCCGATGAAACCCGCCGCACCGGTAACCAGAATTCTTTCCATGAGGTCTCCTCGCCCTGGCCTGATCGATCCGCTCGCAATGATTACCAAAATAATCTAAACGGGCAAAAACGTAAAGTTCTTTCTTGGCCTATGTCAGCGACTTCTTCTGTTTCTCCTGCCATGAGGAAAACTGACCGGATCGACGGCCTCGACACCCGAAAACACGTTGATTCAATTCATTGTGAGAAGCTTCAGGATGGACTGATACAAAACAAGGATTAAGGATTAGAGATTGATCAAACGCAGAGTCTAACCGTTCATCGAGGAGGTTGATCCGCTTCCGACAGCCGCAGAACAAGTCTAACGGTCCCTAATCCTTAACCCTAACCCTGCCTAGAGGACCTCGTGTATAACGCCGCTTTCGTCCTTGCGGACGCCAAGCCGCCCAGAATGGGAAACTCTTACCAGGGAGCTCGCGTTAATCTGCCTGATCCTCGCAACAGCTACTCTGTAATCCAAAAACATCGCAGTGACAAGGTTGATTTTGGTGGGTATTTTGTAGGTAGCAGTTTATACCCCCACATGGTCATACATGAAACTATTCTAACCTTTATGGCAAAGTATTCCTCAAGTCTGAAACAATCCGTTCTGCTGCCTTCCCATCCCAGAGAAAGGGAACCGAGCCTCTTTTCGATATCCCTTTCTTGAATTGCCCATACGCGGCCATAATGGTCCCGAAAGTCGTCCCCACGAGACTGTTTGTGCCCTCGGCAATCGTCACGGGCCGCTCCGTGTTCTCCCTGATGGTGAAACAAGGAATGCCAAGAGCGGTAGTCTCCTCCTGAATCCCTCCGCTGTCCGTTAAAACAAGGGCCGCGTCCTTCCAGAGCGCGAGGAATTCCATGTACGGCAACGGCGGCAGCAACGCCACATTGGCGCCGGCCGGCGGTTCCAAGCCGAAACGGTCAATATTTTTCCTGGTTCTTGGGTGTACCGGGAAGAGCACCGGCATATCGCGGCCTATATCTATCAGCGCCTTAAGAATTCCCGACAGGGACGCCCGTTCATCCACGTTCGACGGCCGGTGAAGCGTCACGACGGCGTAGGGCGACCGATAGCGCTCCCGTAGTTCCCGCACACGGGGCGTCGTACCGATCTTTTCCAACCGTTCCAATTGAAAGAAAAGGGTGTCTATCATCACGTTGCCCACATAATGGACCGAGCTGTCGCTTCTCCCCTCACGGCTCAGGTTATGAATTCCGCTCGATTCCGTGACGAAAAGATAATCGGACAGCGCGTCGGCGACAATCCGGTTGATCTCTTCGGGCATGGTCATGTCGCCGCTCCGCAGCCCTGCTTCCACGTGGGCAACCTTAATCAGCAGCTTCTTAGCCGTGATTGCACAGGCAAGCGTTGAATTCACGTCGCCCACGACAACGACCACATCCGGTCGTTCAAGAAGGCAGATTTTCTCAAAGGCAACCATTGTCCGCGCCGTCTGCTCAGCATGACTTCCTGACCCGATGCCGAGATGATAATGGGGCTCGGGAATGCCGAGGTCGTCGAAAAAAGCCTTCGACATCTCCGTATCATAATGCTGGCCCGTGTGAACCAGCGACCAGGCAAGATCTTCACTCTCGCCTTGCTGATTCTCCAAGGCCCTCACCAGTGGAGCTATCTTCATGAAATTGGGCCGGGCGCCGGCCACGAGCATTATTTTCATCATCGCAACGGTCCCTCATACATGGCGTTCGTGCGTCTTTCAGCTCTCAGTCTCGTCGCGTCTACATAGCAGAAATTGAGCAGGAATCCAAACAGAGACTGTTTTCTCACGGACCCTTAGAGACCGTTGCATCGTATTGATGCAAGGCATCTTCGAGATACCCAGAGAGGTTGATCCCGGAATTCTGTATGTTCAGTTTTCTCCGTATGTTCCTGCGATGCGTCTTCACGGTATCGATGGATATGTTCAGTATGCTCGCAATTTCACTGCTTTTCATCCTGTCGCGCAGTAAGTTGGCTATCTGAAGTTCCATGGATGTCAGGGACGTTCCAGGCGATGCCCCGCCTGCTATGATGTCGATCTTGATGTCGGAAAGCAGTTGTGCGATGGCGTCGATGTCGCCGGAGTATTTCTTCAAATCGCTGTCGTTTCGTATCTTATCCACGAGCGGCAGGAGGATTGTCTTAACTTTGCTCATTATCCTTCGCTCCGCCTCGCGCCGCATCTCCTCCATATGGTTAACCAGGACGTTAAAGGCGCTTTTTGTCTCCCGCATCTTGCCAGCCAACCGCTCATGAGCCACCGTCATCTCGGCCGCCTCTTTGTGTTTCTCTGCCAGGATTTTATTGATCTTCCGCAATGCATCCCGGTCACGCTGGACGAAATGATCAAGCTTCCGCTGCTGCCGGTCAAGTTCCTCGATCCTGTCTTTGAACAACGTTATGTCATGGGCGAGACCAATGATCCCTATCACCTCGCCACTATCGTCGAAGACTGGGCTTTTTACGCTGTTCACCCAGAGACGTTTGCCCGATTTTCCGATCATGGGAACTTCAAACTTTATTGTTCTCTTTTCCCGCATGACCTCCTCGTCGTCCTCCCGATAGATGGCTGCCATGTCTCTTCGATATATCTCTTCGGGCCTTCGTCCTACGGCTGCATCGCGCGGGATGCCGGTGAATTCCTCGAAGGGCTTGTTCACCATGGTCATGACCGAATTACTGTCCTTTAAAAAGGCCATTTCGGGCAGCAGCTCGAGAAAACCTTCGAGTTGCTTCTCCCGCACAGTCAATTTATTCTGCGATTCCCTGAGTTCGGTTATATCGTTTACGGAGATGATCATTTTTTGATCTCTCCGATTGAACGATATGGTGAGGATTACAGGAATCTTTTGTCCCCCTTTGTGCACCATGACGGTCTCGTAGGATGTCGGGGGACTCCCCGTTCCTTCGGTGCGCAGGCGGTGATATTCCGCGAGCCGTGTGCGCTCGCTCACATGCACGATATCTCTGAAACAAAGACGTCCCTGGACTTCCTCTTTAGAGTAGCCCGTGATCTCCTCGAAACGGCTGTTAACCATGAGGATGACGCGGTCGCTGTCCGTACAACACATTGCCGTGCCGGTGTTTTCGAAAAGCTCCCTATAAAGATCGGTGACCTCTTTGAGTTTTCGTTCATGAGCGCGCAGCGTCGATACGTTCCTGGCAAAAACAGCGATTGATTGAACGTGCCCGTCGGCGCTGCGAAGCGGATGCATATGGAAGATATGCTCAGATCCCGCAAAGGCGCCTTCAAAGACCGCCGGATTGCTCGTCTTGACGATCTGCCACATCTTTTCTTTCATTATCTCGGCCGCACTGGAAGGCAGGCAGTCACATACAACCTTGCCGATGAGATCCCCTCGGCGCCGGCCGATTATCTTTTCGAAGCTGGAATTAAGTTCGATGATCGAACCGGCCGGATCGATCAGCATCGCTGCTGCAGGATCGGCATTAATAAGAGCCCGGAGCTTATGCTCCGCCTCCGCTCTTTTCCGCTCCTCTTTCTTCCGTTCGGTGATGTCCGAAACTACGCCAACGATGCCGCTGACGGCGCCGGTTTCATCGGCGAGAGTTGCTTTGTCCAACAGGACATTGCGGAGATCCCCGTTCTTTTTTCCATACACCAATTCATACCGCTGGATTCCGGGACAGTGAAAGAGTTCACGATCTTTTTGCAAAACGATATCGGCAAATTCCTTTTCAAAGAGGTCGGGAATGCTTTTTCCTGCGACATCTCTTCCGGTGCAATCGAAAAAATCCTCGAAAGCCCGGTTGCACATAGTGTACCGTCCCTCCAAATCTTTGCAGAACAATGGGTTCGGAAGGGCGTCCAGGAGTTTCCGGAGAAAAGCTTCGTTCTTTTCGAGACGCTTTTCGTATTCCCTTATTGTGGTAATATCCTGTATATACATGGCGAAACGTGCGATCTCACCGGTTTCGTCCGCCAGTGGACATAGATGTATTGAAAATGTCCACCCATCGATAGACTCCTCAAACATCAGAGGCGTTTTAATCTTCCGTGCTTCTGCGATGCGATTTCTCTGACGGGAGGCAATATCCGGGGGAAAATAATCAAAAAACACTGTCCCGCGAAGTTCCGCGACCGGCCGGCCCATCCTGAGGGCAGCAGCCTCATTCATATCAATGATGACTCCCTCCGCATCGATAAGTATGTCCGATCTATGACTGCCATCCAGAAGCGTCCTGGCCGCCAAGGCGCATTCTGCCGACTCGTGGCGCCGTCTTTTTTCGATGTCCTTGTGCAATTTCTTAACGTTGACGCAGTGATGGCTAATATCGACGCCGGGCTTCCATAAGGCCTTTTGTTTGACTGGGTCTTTCACCGCTCACCTCTCCCGATTTGACTTCGCAACTTCCAAAGAAAGAGCAGGACCATGAGATATCGCCATCACCTGCCGCTGTGTCGGAACGGATGATTTGTACTATAGTTAACGCCATCTTTCAAAGAAATATCCGCTATTCCTTCTCCCCTGCGATTCCCGCTTGACAAGATCGGGGCAAAGGGGGTAGTTTTTCGCGATATTAAGAAGTTACGAGGGTTCGATAATGATTACGAAACGTGCAAAAGATATCCCGCCTTTCATTGTTATGGACGTTCTTGAAAGGGGACAGGAACTGGAGCGGGCGGGTCGCGACATCATTCACATGGAGGTGGGCGAACCGGATTTTGAAACGCCCGAATGCATAAAGCAAGCCTGTTACCGGGCTATTCGAGACGGTAAAACTCACTACACGAACAGTCTGGGCATTCTTGAACTGAGAGAAGCCGTGGCCGAATATTATTACACAACATACGGCGTATCCATATCCCCCGATCAGGTCATCATAACCTCAGGGTCCTCTCCGGCCATGTATCTGCTCTTCTCGGCGCTGCTGGAAAAAGACGACGAGGTGATCGTATCGGATCCTCATTATGCCTGCTACCCCAACTTCATTCGATTTATCGGCGGATCGCCAATAATGGTGAATGTCTATGAGGAAGAGGGCTTCCAGTATACCCCCGAAGCAATCCGCGAAAAAATGACAAAAAAGACAAAGGGAATACTTATCAACTCGCCGTCCAATCCTACAGGCAACATCCTCGGTCCCGAACGGATGGAAGCGGCGGCATCAATGGGCGTTCCCATCATTTCAGATGAAATCTATCAGGACCTTGTTTACGAAGGAACGGCCCATTCGATTCTGGAGTATACGGACAACGCTTTTGTGTTCAACGGATTCTCCAAGGCCTTCGCCATGACCGGCTGGCGTCTGGGATACATCATCGCCCCGAAGGATTGCATCCGCCCCATGCAGAAGATCCAACAAAATCTCTTCATCTGCGCCAACTCTTTCGTCCAATGGGCCGGAGTTGCAGCCCTGAAGGAGGCCGGCGAGGATGTCAAGCGCATGAAAACCATATTCAACGAGCGGCGCACATACATCATACAACGGCTCCGAGATCTGGGACTTGGCATCGCCGTGGAACCGACGGGCGCCTTTTATATCCTTGGCAGGATAAAACATTTTTCCATGGATTCGTACAGGACGGCCTTCGACATCCTCGAACGGGTCGGCGTGGGCGTGAGTCCCGGCATCGACTTCGGGGCAAATTGCGAGGGTTATATCCGGTTCTCCTATGCCACGTCTCTGGAAAACATTCGGAAGGGTCTCGACCGCATCGAGAACTACCTCAACGATATCGGTGCACTGTAATCCCGAAACCATGAAGTTGCCACATGCAGACAATGCCTTGAGCACATGGGTGCAAACAGCGCCGGAAGATGTGTTATGCTGACGGGAAGAAAAGCCGTTCTCTTCGACTTCGACGGAACTCTGGCACACCTGAATGTCGATTTTCAGGCGATGCGCCGCGCCGTGCGACGCCTTGCGGAGCAATATGGCCTTGCCGCCGATGCCCTGGACGGCCTTTTCGTATTGGAAATGATTGAACAGAGCCGTGCAATGATAGAGAAGATATCCTCAGGGGGAGGCCGGAGATTCGTCGGCCGGGCAATGGACTTGATCCGGGATATTGAGGTAGAGGCAGCCCTTCGGGGAAGACTCTTTCCGGGCATCGAAGAAATGATGGCGGCTCTCTTCAGCCGAGGCATAAAGATAGGCATTGTCACCCGGAATTGCGAGGAAGCCGTGCGGCTCATTTATCCTGCAGTAGACCAATTCTGCGGCGTCCTCGTATCGAGGGAATACACGAAACGGGTGAAACCCCATCCAGATCACCTTCTTGTCGCTCTCGACATCCTCGAAACAGCGGCGCACGAAAGCGTCATGGTGGGCGATCATCCGATGGACATTGTCGCAGGAAAAGAGGCGGGCGCCTGTACAGTGGGAGTGCTGACGGGTTTTGCCGATCACGATATGCTGGCCGGAGCAAACCCCGATATTATTCTTGATCGGGCAACGGAAATATTGCATGTCATCAACTAGCTTCTGTAGTCTGTTTCACACGCATACTTACGACATGCGACATGACACGAGCAGAAAATCAGAAAGGCCATTATGTATGAAGTAACGGTCAAACGATCGTTTTCTGCCGCTCACGCCCTTGCAATCGGCGGAAAATGCGAACAGCTTCACGGACACAACTTCGGCGTCGAAGTGACCATAGGCTCTGCTGATCTGTCGCCGGAGGGGCTGGTCATCGATTTTCGCCTTCTGAAAGCATGGCTCGACGAAATAATCGGAAATCTGGACCACCGCTTCCTCAACGACGTGCCGGTCCTAAGAGGAACGAACCCTACATCGGAGCATATTGCCAAACATATTTTCGATTGCATAAGCGGCAGGCAGGACCTTGGTTGTCTTCGTGTAATTTCCGTTACTGTTTCGGAATCGGACAATTCACGGGCGACCTATCGAGGCGATTGGAATGGTTGACGTACAGAACCGCCGCGACACCAGGAACATAGCGATCCAGAAAGTCGGGGTAAAGGGGATCAAGTATCCCATTATCGTTCTTGATAAAAAAAACGGGCTCCAGCATGTCAACGCATCGGTGAACATGTATGTAAATCTTCCCCATCATTTCAAGGGAACTCACATGAGCCGTTTTATTGAAATCCTGAATATGTATCGTGGACGAATCAACATAAAGTCCTTCCGTGAAATCCTCGGCGCCATGCGAAGAAAACTGAACGCCCAGTCCGCCAACATAGAGATTGATTTTCCCTATTTCGTCGAGAAGAGTGCGCCCGTTTCCGGCGCCAGGAGTCTCATGGAATACCGTTGCTCGTTTATCGGCGAGAGCACTGACAACGGCCAGGACTTTCTCGTGGGAGTCACGGTCCCCGTCACCACTCTATGCCCCTGTTCAAAGGAAATCAGCGTCACCGGCGCCCACAATCAGCGGAGCCTCGTTACAGCCATGCTTCGCTTCAAGAAGTTTTTCTGGATCGAGGACGTCATCGATCTCGTGGAATCATCGGCAAGCAGCGAGATTTTTTCGTTGCTGAAGCGGCGCGACGAAAAATACGTAACGGAAAAAGCTTACGAAAATCCCATGTTCGTGGAAGACGTGGTGAGAGCCGTGGCCGTAAAACTAAATGCCGACGAAAATTTCACCTGGTATAGCATTGAAGCGGAAAACCTCGAAAGCATTCACAATCACAGCGCTTACGCCTACCTGGAAAAATCCTGAAGTTACGGCGGCGAGAGAGAAGAGCATCTTTCTAATAGATGACACCCATGGATCGTTCCAGGACAGCCTTGGCTATATTGTAGTCGCTCAGACCGTTGTAATAATCTGACCGTGTTTTCGTAAGGAGCGTCTGGGCGTCCAGAACGTCTGTTGAGGTCGCCACTTGTTCCTTGTACCTCTCGACGTTGATCCGGTAGTTTTCCTCCGCCTGTTCTATGGCCTTTTTCGTAACGGAGATCCGTTTCTCCGCTTCCCGAAGATTCAGATAGGCGTTTTTGACGTCCAAGCTGACGCCATCCTTTATGTCGATAAGAGCGTTCATGGCCTGACGTTTTTTACTTTTACCGGCGTCAACACTGTATTTTGTGCGGCCCCATTCCCAGAAATTCCATTGAGCCACAGCCATGAGATACCATTCATCTTCATCTCTGTAAGGCGTGCCTGAAACACCCGGATCGTCGCCGTATCTCGAATAGTTTGCCACCATATTGACGGAAGGATAGTAATCGCCCTCCGCCGCCTTGACAAGCTCTTCGGCCTGAAGCTCCTGAAGGCTCACAATGGAAATTTCGGGACGGTTGTCGAAAGCCCGGGAGAAACAGTCGGAAAGCTCTAGATCAAAGGGCTCATACATCAGAATGTCCACAACCGACACCGCCTTGTCTATGTCCTGTCGAAGCGCCTTATTGAACCGCGCTTTGGCCAGTTGAAGGCTGTTTTCGGCGCGGACCAGATCCTGGGCGCCGTTGGCCAGTTCGACTTCTGCATAGAGCAAATCATTCTTCGGAATAATTCCTACGTCGAAGAAACTCTGAGCGATATCGCGGTGAGCTCTGAGTTGTTCCACAGATTGCCGCGCCACTTGAAGGATGCGCTCCGCTTTCAGAATATTGAAATAAGCGATTTTTACTTCGAGGCTGATATTCTGGACCGTCGCCTTTTCTTCAAATCGGGCTATTTCTGTCCCCATGCTGTTAATCCGGTAGTTGGCCAAAATTTTGCCGCCCGCAAAAACCGGCTGAGTCACATTCATCTGCCAGGTATAATTATCCCTGACGCCGGTCTGAATGCCCAGCATCGACGGCGCTTCATCAAGTCTTGTGTAGCTGTAGGAAGTGCTCAGCTTCGGAAGAAATCCTGTAAAGGCGCCCTTCTTATTTGCTTCCGCCGCCTTTATGCCTTCTTTGGCCGAATCCAGAATAACGCTTCGTTCAATGGCAAGCTTTATGCTCTCATCCAGAGACAACGGCCGGTTTCCCTCGCCGGCCCACAGGAAAGAAACGGTGAACAGCATGGAACAGGCAAGGACGATCGCCCCACTGATGCTTCGACGCCACATAGGAAACCCCTTTCCGAGACTTGACAGGCCCCCGCTCAGGCCGTGTCACGGAAGACATATATCAACACCGGTAAATGTCAACCCTAAAAGATTTTCTTCACCGACGCTTTTTCAGCCCGTTTCATCATCGATGAGTTCGTATACGGCCATGCCGCCCAAACCTGAATAACCCTCCGGCAGCTTTATATCTCGAACCTTCCTGCGCCGCTGCGCCGCTCGTATCGTCTTTTCACTTATGACAATGCCGTTCGGCAGATCCCGCGTGAGAGATTGAAGTTGAAAAACCGTATTAACGGAATCACCGATAACAGTATAATCCATTTTTTTATCAAAGCCTATATTTCCAACGACGACCTCGCCGGTGTGAATGCTGATGCCGACGATTAATTCTGTTCCCACCTCGTCGCGAGCGTAGCGGTTCACCGACTCCATTGCCCGTCGCATCATGAGAGCGGCTGTGATCGCATGATCTGCATCGGCGGGACTGGACAGCGGCGCTCCGAAGAGTGCGAGAAACCCGTCGCCAAGATACTTGTCGACGATTCCATGGTGAGAAAACACTATGTCGCCCATGACAGAGAAAAAATAATTGAGAAGCGACACCGTCTTCTGCGGACCCAGCGTCAGGGCAAGACCGGAAAACCCCCGTATATCGATATTAAGGAGCGTAAGCGTCCTGAATTCCTCAAGAAGGGCTTCCCCCATCTGGCCGTTGTGAATTATCTTTTCGACGATTTCGGCAGGCACAAATTTCTGGAACATCTGCCTGATGCCCCGTTCTTGTTCTGCCATTGTCACCGTCTCGCTGTAAAGTCTGGCGTTGTCAATGGCGATGCTCACCGACGCGGCTATGGATTGAAGGAGCCGTTCGTCCGTGGAACCGAAAAGCCCCTTTGTTTTGTTGACGACCTGAATCACGCCGGTCATTTTTCCCTGAGAGATCATCGGGACGGAGAGAACCGATCGCATCGGGAAGCCCATGCCGATCTCCGGGGCGTCCCTGAAGAGATGGGATTGAGGAATGTCGTTTTCAATAATCGTCTCTCCCCTGGACGCCACATAGCCGGCTATGCCCTGCCCCAGTTTCAGCCGGAAGTCGCGAAGCCTCTCCATGTCCATGCTAAATGCCGTCGTGAAAACCAGATCGTCTCCTTTGAGGAGGAAGAGAGCGCCTGCTTCCACATCCATGGCGGTCCTGATCATATCCATAGTGTAACTCAAGACCTGTCCGGTATCGAAGGTTGAAGTGGCGAGAGCCCCGCCGATCCGCTGGAGGGCATCCAACTCCTGCACCCGCTTTTCCACGGTGGCGGAAAGCAGTGATTTTTCCACGGCTAGCGACAGGACATCGGCCATCCGTTCAAGAAATTCCCGGTCTTCCCCTAAGATCTCGATGCCGGAAGTCACGGCGACAAAAAGGCCCTTCACCTCGCCCGCCATCATGAGAGGGGCGGCAAAAGCAACCTTCCCATCTAAAAGGCCTATCAGCTCCCTGTCGGCTTCATGGGAAAACGGAACCTCATCGGAAATGACAAGAGATTGTTTCTGTTTGATTGAGCGCTCGAGGATCGATCCCTCCAATCGGTATGAAGAGCTTCGGGCAAGGGCTGCGTCTGACGCCGCAATGAATTCCGCAAGGGTGATGAGGCCGCGGGTGTTTTCATCGGCGATCGCAACAACCGCTCGTTCCAGGGACATGACGGAATTCAGTTCCTTCAAAAGCATCTGGTACAGCTCGTCCCCCATGAGGCTGGAATTGACGCCCTTGAAAAGCCGGTCGAGAGTGGACAGGAACTGCTTGCCCCGCTCCTTCTCCCTGATGAGGCGGAGGTTTTCATAGGTAAAGGCCGCATTGCTGAGAAGAGGGATCAGCATTTCAACATCATCGTTCGTAAAGACGCCGTTCCCCTTTCGATTTGAAACGGTGAGAACGCCGATGATGTCGCGGATTGTCTTTATAGGCAGGCATACGAAGGATTTCGAGCCGTATTGAGGACGATTGACCCTTCCGAAACGGCCGTCCTCCTCGATGTTGTCGATGATCAGCGGCGCCTTGTTTATGATAGCGTACTTCGCGATGCTTGTTTCGAAATCGACCTTGTCGCCAATTTTTATATGGCCGCCAAGACCAATCGTAGCCGTAACGGTGAAGAATCCCTTCTCCGGATGCAGCAGCAGAATCGATCCAACGTTGGCGCCGGCAAGTTTCAAGGCCCGCTCCAGCGTTACGTACAGAAGTTCTTCAGGATCCACTGTAACGTAACAGAGGTCGGAGAGTTCCTTGAGAACCGTGATTTCGTTTACGCGGCGTTCCAGCAGGTGGAACGTCGTGCGGAACTGATTCTGAAATGTCGAAAAAGAATTGACGATGTTTTTTATTTCATCTACGCCGCTCTCGGCTTTAACCCCGGAGATCTCGTTGCTCACCGATTCGGACAGATCACGGGAAAGGAATGCAATTTCGTCGAAGAGACGTCTCAATATAATGAAGCCGCAGAGAGAGCTCACAAGAAAAATAAGGAAAAATAGTGCAAGATTGGAATCCGAAAGAAGACCGCGACTCAGGGCGTAATAGACAAAGCCAAGGCCGGGAATGATGAAAATGAGAGTGAAGGCTGTAAGCAGCTTATAATATAAGCTGCCCCTTTTTGTCGACGCCGTCGGAAGCCAGTCATTAATGCTCATTTCCTCCTCCTTGCATGAGCGAGGCGCCCGTCGAGAAGCGATTCAGCCGGGTCTTTCGCCTTCGAATGAAACAAATTGATTCTGAGGCGCTCCGCATACGGGACAGCTTTCAGGCAGTGCGTCTTCGGCTACATAGCCGCAGACTTTGCAAACATAATAACTTGAAGTGCGATCCTGGATCACCCCTTGCAGAGCATTTTTATAGAGCGTTTCATGGCCCTCTTCCACATCCCGGCTCTGGCTGAAGTGCAGTTCCGCCGCCTTGTCGCCCCTTTCCAGGGCGATCTTCATGAAATCGTTGTAAGCAACACCCGCTACCCGCGATTCCGACTCGAAACTCTCTTTGAGATTCTCTTCGGTCGTCCCGATATTTTTCAGCACTTTTAATGCCCTGGCCCCGTGAATTTCTTCCGAGAAGGCGATTACTCTAAATAGCCGGGCCATTTGTGGATAACCCTCCTGTTGGGCCACATCGGCAAAGACTTTTAACCGCAGAGCTGCTTTGGCTTCACCGACGTAAGCCTTATAAAGGGCATTGCGAAGTTCTTCATCCATAGACAACCTCTCATGTAATTACAGGATTTTAATGCTTTTAACGCATCTCCTCCGTAATTCCCGCCATGGCATGATCATTTAGACCACACCGGCGCTCCGAATTGAATCAGTTCCTGCCGACTGAGCGAAACCGAATGAGAAACGGGGGCTCAGATTTTTCAACCGCCATCTTAATCCTCGGCCTCGAACTGATCCTTCGCAGCTCCGCAAACCGGACAGCTCCAGTCATCCGGGAGGTTTTCGAAGGCGGTTCCGGGAGGAATTGCGTTATCGGGATCGCCTTTTGAGGGATCATAGACATAACCGCAAACTGTGCATACGTACTTTTTCATTGTGACGCTCCTTTCTCTATACCGTTGCGCTCTCCTTCGGAGAATTTATGCGTTGAATCTATCATATTGATTTCTTCACAACATCTGCCACGCAACTGCCTAGATCGTAGCATTGTTTCAAGACTTTCCTGTCGGGCACATAGAGACATTTCACCGGCTCACAGGCAATCGCAACCTTCATTTCACTGAGGATTGTCTGAATATGGGAAATGGACTCGCCGCTCCATCCGTAGGAACCAAATGCCGCTCCCACTCGGTTGAGCGGTTTTAACCCTTTCAAGTAGGTCATCACGTCTGCCATGGTTGGAAAGATATTGTTATTCAGTGTGGGAGAACCCGCTATTATGGCGCCGGAATCGAGAATCTCGAAGGCCGCATCGCTTCGATGATTTTCCGCCATGGAGAGAACCTTCACCTTCACACCGCGAGACGCGACGCCTTCGGCAACGGCCCGTGCCATCTTTTCGGTACTTTTCCACATTGTGTCGTAAAGGACAATCGCCTTTGCCTGAGGCCGCTGTGCGGCCCAACGGCCGTATTGCTCTAAGATCGAAGACGGATTCTTCCGCCAGACCGGACCGTGATCGGGAGCTATGCGTCCGATATCGTGGCCCCAGTCGCCCACCTTGTCGAGAAGCGTTTCGATAAGTCTTGAATAGGGAAGGAGAATATTGGCGAAATAGGTCGCTGCTTCGTGCTCGATAATCTCCGGATTGATCTCGTCCGCAAAGCGCTCCGCCGTAGCAAGGTGCATGCCGAAGGCGTCCTGGGAAAAGAGTATGCGGTCTGAATCAAGGAAGGATGCCATGCTGTCGGGCCAATGAAGCATTCTCGTCTCGTGAAAGGCGAGGTTCATATTCCCCAGAGAAAGGATTTCCCCGTCCTTGACGGCCGTGACCTCGCCCGGCAGATCAAAATGAGCCTTCAGCGCCTTCCCGCCCATAACGGAAGCAAAAAGCCGTTCGGGTTTGATTCTCTCCATGGCCGCCGGGAGGCCTCCCGAATGGTCCATTTCGGCATGATGAGAAATAATGTATCGTATCTTCGACGGATCAACAATGGAAGCTATGCGGGCGAACATTTCTTCCAGAAAGGGGACTTTCACCGTGTCGATGAGAGCAACGTGATCGGCAACGACAAGATATGCATTGTAAGTGCTTCCCCTGTGGGTCCTATAACCGTGAAAATCCCGTATGTTCCAATCTATGGCCCCCACCCAGTAGACATGATCGGTTATCTTCACCGCCTGAAAGACATCGTTCATGTGATCCTCCATACGAAATATTGAGTTGCCGCCATTATATGCGATTCGAGATACTGTGTCACCCTTCAATCGAACTGCCGTCCACCGGATGCCCTTTCGTCGTCATGGAACACTTCCATGACAGCCTCGGCCATGTATCGGCAGCCCGCCTGGGTCGGATGAATCCCGTCGTCGAGCACAAGTTTCTCACCGGAAGCCCTTTTGACAGCTCTCTTCAAATGTTCATGAACAGAAACAAAGGGAAGAGCCTGCTCCTCAGCTAACTCTTTCAGCAGGCCGTAAAAAAATGCGGCCTGGACGTCAGCCGGCTCGGGAAGAGGCACTGACGTTGCAATCACAATCTCTGCCTCTGTTTTCGAAGAGATCTGTTCAACGATCTCTTTCATGTTCTTGGTGAATCGATTGAGTCCGCAACCGTCGAACAGATCGTTTAAAGCAAACTGCACGATAACACAGGAGGGATTGTATTCGATGACATCCCGTTCAAGCCGGCGCAAACCTTCTTCCGCCGAGCCCCCCGGCACGCCGCTGTTGATTATGCGGAAATTGGCGCGGCTGTATCGTTGCCTGATCATGTCCTCAAGGAAGTCAAGATATCCTCGTTCCACCATCCATCCGTAGGTGAGGGAATCTCCCAAGCCAACGAGCAGGGCCCTTTTGCCCAACCTCAACCTCTCTATTGTCCTCCAGCACTGTCTTGACATGCAGAAGAACCTACCAGGATCGCAAGGCGAAGGCAAGGCCTTACTTTTATTAAAGATCGACCGCTTCCTTATCTATCCAAATATCGGTGCAATCGTTCATCCTTCCTGCGGCTTTGTCTTACGGCTTTTTAGGGCGATTAGCAACAAACTTAAGAAGACGCCTTGAGAAACAGGGAGATGGTTGCGTTTGATTGCCGAAATTGACAGTTGATTATGCCGACATGATGGAGTATAGTTCGTAGGCGCAACTATAAGATTTTCCCTTATAAAAAGCTGGCATACCATGAATCTTCCCAACTCTGCGAGAAACGACGATGCAACGCGGGCCACCATTTCGGCGCTGGAACGGAAAATTCTCCTTCAAAAATCCCTCCATGAAATTACCTATCAAATTCATGCAGCCCAAAATATCAAACAGATCATCGTCGATCTCAAGGACGGAATTCTGAAACTTTTTGACGCAGCCATGATAACGATCTACGTGGCCGAAACAAAGCACTACGAAATTTACTCCCTCTTCCTCTCGGGATCAACCCTGAACGAAATCAGGCTCCCCATAAACAATAAGAGCATCGCGGGATTCGTGGCGAACAACAAGCGCTCGGTTAATATCACCGATGCATACAACGAAAAGGAATTGAAGGCCATTCATGAGGAACTTGTCTTCGACCGAAGCTGGGATCAAAAATCAGGAATCCGGAC
>JAFGGB010000123.1 GCA_016930775.1 Deltaproteobacteria bacterium | reverse complement strand
CGTCGGCATGAGCCAGTGGGGCGCCTGCGCAATGGCCAAGGCCGGCTATGACTTCAAGAATATACTGCTTCATTACTACCGCGGCGTGGAAATCAAGCACTTGAATTAATGGCAGGAAGCTCATGCAGTAAGTCGCAGGCGATCTTTCTCAGGCCTGGCGATAAAAGATAGCACCGCTCTCGCCACTTCCGGCGTCCGAAGGTATCCGTAGGCTTTATGAGGATTTGGTTTCCCCTCGTATGCATATTCGTTCGATACGACCGTATCTACAATCTCTATACCCTTGGAGTTTTTTGCGAAATCGTTGGAAAGCCGGTAGTTCACCGTCATGTTGTCCTCGATATCTGAAAAGTTCAGCCATGCCCCGGTGACCGCCTCGGGGACCCTTGGTTTCTCCATATGTTCAAGATTCCTTTTTTGCTGTTGCTCCCCCGCTATTTTGCTAATCACCACAGGTACGCCCAGTGGAGAACCTATTGTGATGAAAGTGTCCACTTCGATATCGGGACTGGCGAGGGAAAGGGCGTCATAAGCAATTATGGAACCCATGGAATGGCCGATGAGCAGTATTTTCTGTCGTCGATAGCGTTGCAAGATACGTATCAGCCGTTCCCTCAGTACATCCTTCACGTAAACGCCGGATTTTCGTCCGACAGTGCAGTTTGCGCAGTAGTACATGTCGAGTTCCCGGAAATAATGTCGTATAATCCGGCTTGTGACGGCATCGAAATTAACTGAAAGATCGCTGTTCAGGAAGATGGAGGTCATCTCTCGTTCGAGAAACTCAACAACCTTTTTCCTGATCATGCTCGGTTTTTCATGGTTCATCGTAGATGGCGGGACATAGGGCTCATCGTCATAGAGGGGCGATTTTCTGTCCCCTTCGGCGGGATCATAGGGCAAGGGGTTCATGAGATCAGCCCAATAGACCATCTCGAACCGGAAAGGCTTCCAGGGATGACCAAGCATACGGAATCCGTCGTAGAGGGACCGTTTCCAGTGCTTCCGGAGCACTTGTTTCGGCGGCTTGTTCCCCAGACCGTGGATTCCAATGACGATTCGTGACATTACACTGCACTGCAACGCTAAAAATAATATGCGATTTCATATCATTGGGCCACAATATCAGTCAAGATTATTATGGATGTGAAAACTATGGAACGGATCGTAATTATCGGAGGAGGAGGCGCCGGCGCCGCGCTGGCCCACGATCTCGTCATGCGAGGATTCTCCGTCACCCTGATAGAAAAGGGCAATCTTTTCTCCGGCACGACGGGACGGCACCACGGGCTTCTTCACAGCGGCGCCCGTTATGCTGTCAACGATCCATCGGCGGCCCGCGAGTGCATAGAGGAAAACAGAATCCTACGAAAGATCGTCCCCGGTGCGCTTGAACAAAACGGCGGCCTCTTCGTCGCCGTCGACGATAAAGACATGGCCTATGCGCCGCTCTTTGCCGAAGGCTGCGCCGCCTGCGGAATTCCGATCAGAAAGATTTCACCCGGCGATGCGCTTTCCTGCGAGGTCAATCTGGTAAAATCATTGAGATTCGCTTACATTGTTCCCGACGCCGTGATGGACGCCTGGCGCCTGCCCCTTCACTTTGCGGCAACGGCTCGCCTGAACGGCGCCGTTATCAGCGAATTCACCGAAACCGTCGGCATCGACGTTCATGCAGGTTCGGTCAACGGCGTTCGGTTGTTCGACCGGTTCCGTCACAAAGAATACGTTCTGCCGGGAGATATCGTCGTCAACGCGGCAGGCGCCTGGGCCGGCAGAGTTGCCTCTCTCGCCGGACTCGTCGTTCCGCTGAGGCCGGCGCCCGGCGTCATGGTTTCAATCAACGCCCGCCTCACAAACATGGTGATCAATCGCCTTCACGGGGCATCGGAAGGAGACATCGTCGTGCCTCAGCGCAGGCTTTCCATTCTTGGCACGACACTCCGGCTTGCCGACGATCCCGACGATACAGAAGTGCGGGCAGAGGATGTAAAAAAAATCGTCGAACAGTGCGCCGAAATGATTCCCGCAATCAAAACACAATCCGTACATGCCGCCTGGTCAGCTGCCCGGCCTCTCATCGATGACCCGAAGGCGTCGAACGCCCAGGCAATCAGCCGCACATTCGACTGCTTTGATCACGAAGGAGACGGCGTCAACGGTCTCATCACACTGATCGGCGGCAAGGCCACGACGCTGAGAGCCATGGCGGAAAAAACGGCCGATCTGATCTGTCGAAAGACAGGAAGGGACGTCCACTGCACGACCCGGGAGATCGTTCTCTCGGACTATCGAAACACTTTTCGAAGGGAGGCGCCGTGATGCCGGAACGAGCGATCATTGTGCGCGTGATGCGCTACAAACCTGGAATTATCGACCCTCCGCGATTCGAAAACCATGAAATCGTCATTGACGAGGAACGAACCGTTCTGGACTGCCTAGAAACGATCAGGACTAATCTCGATACGTCGATCCTCTTCCGTCATTCCTGCCACCATGCCTCCTGCGGAACCTGCGCAATGATAATAAACGGTGTCGAACGCCTGGCCTGCATAACAAAAATCGGGTATATTGAAGGCAACGTCATTGCACTCGAACCGCTGAGAGGATTTCCCCCGGCAGGCGACCTTGTACGAAACATGAATGGTTTCTTTAATTATTACCCGGAACCATACAATTATATTAGACATTCAGAAATGTTGCCCCCCGCCGCGCCCCTGTTGGAAATCAAGGAATTTCTCCGTTTCGAAAACTGCATCGAATGCGGCGCCTGTGTTTCAGCCTGTCCCGTCACTGATAAAAAGGGCGATTTCATGGGGCCGGCCTCCCTGGCGGCCATCGGAAGGGAACTGGAAAAATCGCCGGAACGAAGCGACGAACTCATCGCACTGGCCGGCGGCGAACGTGGCGAACGGCTCTGCGAGCGCGCTCTCCGTTGCAGCAAGGTCTGCCCGATGGGGGTTTACCCTGCCATGCACATAGAGAACTTGAGAAAGAAAAGAATAAACGCTTAGATCGTTCCTGCAAGCAAATGGAGTTTCACCCCTCCTTATAAGCCCTTCTCCTAGTCGAAGAGGTGGTTCTTGACGGAGGACTGTTCGACCTGAGCCTTGTTAAAGCGGAGAGTAGATATATTGGTAAATAAATAGCGGCGGCAGAGTATCGAATCTTAAATAGTGTTCTTGTTGTTTACATCAGGTAATGTTTGATTTCCTCGATCGCATCTGGGTCGGCATTGGAGAACGCCGCGCCGAATCGAATCATCTGACCGTCGTCCTTAACATGGCGGGTGTTGCAGGTCATTCGCATCGATTTTTCTGCACGTGGAAGGTCGAAGAAAATTTCCCAAGAAGATGCGGAATGGGATAAGAAAGAGGATTTTTGCTTTTGGTTTACGGGAAAAGCGCCGAGCATTCCTCCTTCGGACAGGTTCAGGATAACTGTGGGGTGGGTTTCTTCTCCGTTGTCTGTCTTTATTCGAACTGCGGCTGGAAGCATGACGTCTTTTCTTTGAGAATTCCGTTGTTCTGCAGCGGCGACCTTCTCCTTCTGTTTCAGATATCCCTTCTCTTCGAGATTGTCCTGCAGCATCTTGTTGATGAGCGAAGAAACCGAGCGACACTCGCGAGTTGCCGCCTGGGTGAGAGCCTCCCGAAGTTCCCGCTTCATCCTCATGCTGAACGTGATGTCTTTTTTCATCGAAAGGCAGCCGCCGGTTCATTAAATTTGCAGAGCTCAAGTCGCTTAATTGTGTTTAATAACGGTTAATGCCGATATGAATGGCGCCGCCGCAACCCTTTTCTTATCCTTCCCGTGAATATGCAGATGCCCGCCATCCCAAGGATCAGGAGAATCGAGGTCCCCGTTTCCGGAACGGTAATCCGTTCGTAAATGACGTCGTTGGCGCAGTTGACCGTCCAGCCGATGATCAGGCCGTCCTTGATGTTGATGGAGCAGCCTTGATTAAAGACGTAGCTGACCCACACCACATCCGTGGGAGAACCCGGCGCCCGCCAGCCTTCGAACTCAGCAGTGCAATAGGGCGCACCCAGTTCGCCAGGAGCGATCGCCACGGGATGATCGTCTCGAATGTTGTATCCGTTCCACTTGCCGTCGGCGCCGGACATGACGTATCCGTTCGCACCGTTAAGGGGAACCGAAATGTCGTAGACATTCGCTGGTCCCGATCCTGTCATGCCGAAGGAACCGACGGAAAAATCCCACCTGCCGTCGCCGCCCACGTCCAGAAACAGGTCGCCCGCCGTGAGATTCGCCCAGGTGCTTGAGCTTCCCACGATGAAACTGAAACTGATGCTTGTCAGATTGTAGGTGGCGTCGAAGGAAACAGTCCCGCCGAGGATGTCGGGGATGCCGATGACGTCCTGTTGGTCGTCGGCGGCGCCGTTGCTCCATCCGGGGAAATAGTGGGCCTGATCCCCGAAGCCGATTGAGTAGGCATGGGCAGATGCAATGCCGATCGTCAATAGAAAAAGCAATGATGCAACAAGCGTCCGCGTAATCGCAGCTCTTTTTCGATTTCTATTGCCGGTGCGCTCTTTCAACTCTCTCGTCCTTTTCCGCCGCCGTGCCGCTGAAACCCTGGATGGACGGCCCTTAACCGTTAAATTTTCTTCTCGCAAGACCGGCCAATCCCAGCATGCCGAACCCGAGAAGAATCATCGTGGAAGGCTCCGGAACCGTCGTTGTACGAGTGTCGGGAACCAATACCCAGGCGTAGCCTTTACCTTCAGTTTCATTGTATACATAAGCGTTGCCGTCTCCTATCGGAGCAGTCGTATCATTACCTAATCCCGTATTGTAGGCGTACCCCACTCCTCCTCCGTTCCCATTCCCGCTGCCGCCCTTCGCGTAGAAGTCGCCCCACATGGGCTGTCGATCCGAGACGATGGTCCAACTGGCTGACGACCCAGTCCAACCTGCAATTGAAGCGAACTTGATCCCGTACAGACTGGCCGGTAAACCGGGATTGCTCGGATTAGCCGGGGAATAGAGTCCCAATTCCCTCTCTTCCCCGCTTCCGTCCCCCGACGTCCCGTTCTTGATGTTGTCCGTCGTGAAGGTGCTCGACACTTCGTTTATCACATGACTGATTCCCGGGGATCCGTCAGTCATAAACGTATAGGCATAGGACCACCAGTTATTATCCAACAATGTAACTTTCCATGAGAGCGAAGCGCTGGTGGCATTCGACCAGTCTTGAGAAGTAAACAGCCCGTTGGCCCCCGAAATGGACCCCCCGTAGGTGTAGGCCGACGCTCCGACCGCTCCCCATGTCAACATGATTGCCGCCAGAGCGATGTAGATTAATTTCTTCATGACGCAAACCTCTCTATTCCGTAATACTGATAATCTATGGATTCCAGCATGCACGTTCTATGCCTATACATTGTATTACATTTAAGTGCTTGCTATATAAGAT